>NZ_JBITPN010000013.1:0-138258 GCF_050467985.1 Brevibacillus sp. NRS-1366
TTCAGTTTTCAAAGAGCATTTGCTGTCGCACCTTTTCAAGTGCAGAACTCTATACTATCATATTCACCTGCCAGAGTCAACTACTTTTTTTACTAACTCTTTTAAGCTAGTAACATCGCATGCCAACTGGGCAGATTTATAATATAGCACGTTCTAACAAAAGAATCAAGTGCTTTTTAAATTTCATTGAAAAAAATTCAATGGTGCGGTCGGCGAGACTCGAACTCGCACGGGTCGCCCCGCCACCCCCTCAAGATGGTGTGTCTGCCAATTCCACCACGACCGCATGTAAAAACGTCTCAGGAGAGGTTCGAACTCCCGACCGTCCGCTTAGAAGGCGGATGCTCTATCCAGCTGAGCTACTGAGACATATTTTGTTTTGAAAAATATGGGGCGATCGATGGGACTTGAACCCACGAGTGCCGGAGCCACAATCCGGTGCGTTAACCCCTTCGCCACGACCGCCATATATATGAAAATAACTTTGGCAGGGGCAGTAGGAATCGAACCCACACCAAAGGTTTTGGAGACCTTCGTTCTACCGTTAAACTATGCCCCTATGGTAGCGGTGGAGGGGATCGAACCCCCGACCTTTCGGGTATGAACCGAACGCTCTAGCCATCTGAGCTACGCCGCCAAAATGATCAGCCTGATTCAGTAAAAAGAAGTGGCGGAGGGAGAGGGATTCGAACCCCCGTGAGCTTGCACTCTAACGGTTTTCAAGACCGCCCCGTTATGACCACTTCGGTATCCCTCCGCAAAAAATGGAGCGGGTGATGGGAATCGAACCCACGCGACCAGCTTGGAAGGCTGGAGTTCTACCATTGAACTACACCCGCAAAAATATGGTGCCGGTGAAGGGACTTGAACCCCCACGGTTTCCCTCACGATTTTGAGTCGCGCGCGTCTGCCATTCCGCCACACCGGCTTATCAAGTTGTAAAACTGGTCGGGAAGACAGGATTCGAACCTGCGACCCCTTGGTCCCAAGCCAAGTACTCTACCAAGCTGAGCTACTTCCCGATAATAATGTTTACTTTTATGTTGCGGGGCCCCCGAAAAGTACTCGGAGTTCGCTACAATGCTCTTCTTCACTTTTTGGGGTGTAGAAGCGTGCCCTGAGAGATTCGAACTCCCGACCTTTTGATTCGTAGTCAAACGCTCTATCCAGCTGAGCTAAGGGCACATGTTATGGAGCGGACGAAGGGTCTCGAACCCTCGACCTTCGCCTTGGCAAGGCGACGCTCTACCAATTGAGCTACGTCCGCATAAATAATTAATTAGTTGTGGGGTCCCCGAAAAGTATTCGGAATACGCTACAAAGCTTCACTTCACTTTTTGGGGGAATGGTGCGGTCAAGAGGACTTGAACCTCCACGGTGTTGCCACCACTAGAACCTGAATCTAGCGCGTCTGCCAATTCCGCCATGACCGCATTATCAATCCGGCACCCGAAAAGCCTTCAAAACAACACTCTACTTTTTTGGGTTAAAAAATACTGGTGAGCCATGAAGGACTCGAACCTTCGACCCTCTGATTAAAAGTCAGATGCTCTACCAACTGAGCTAATGGCTCGTATTAAAATGGCTGGGGTACTAGGATTTGAACCTAGGAATGACGGAGTCAAAGTCCGTTGCCTTACCGCTTGGCTATACCCCAATAGCCACGAAGTAAAGATGGTGGGGAGAGACGGATTCGAACCGCCGAACCCGGAGGGAGCAGATTTACAGTCTGCCGTGTTTAGCCACTTCACTATCTCCCCAGCTTTTCCTTGAAAAGCACTGTGCAAACAGCACGCACACGCTATTTTCTAGGTAAATTGTGGTGCCGGCAATAGGACTTGAACCCACAACCCCCTGATTACAAGTCAGGTGCTCTACCAATTGAGCTATACCGGCATATTTCATATAGTAATGGTGGCTCGGGACGGAATCGAACCGCCGACACGAGGATTTTCAGTCCTCTGCTCTACCGACTGAGCTACCGAGCCTCAAGCATTTGACGTTCCACCATTGCTTGAGAAAGAATGGCGGAGCTGACGGGACTCGAACCCGCGACCTCCGGTGTGACAGACCGGCGTGAACTCCAACTTCACCACAGCTCCATATTTGGTTGCACCCAAGGGCACTCCCATCTCACTTGAGCAAGAAGAACTTTCAACGTAGTTCAAGTGAAAAATTTGGTTGCGGGAGCAGGATTTGAACCTGCGACCTTCGGGTTATGAGCCCGACGAGCTACCGAGCTGCTCCATCCCGCGACGTTACTAAGTCACTTTATGAAATTAAGTGGTGGAGGCTGACGGGATCGAACCGCCGACCCTCTGCTTGTAAGGCAGATGCTCTCCCAGCTGAGCTAAGCCTCCGTAACCCCACAAAGTGACGAATATGCTTTGAAGCATATTCCGAGTACTTTGCGGGGGCCCCGTCAACTTCAATGATGCCAAGAAGCATCAAATCCACTTTGTGGGGTAGTATGGTGACCCGTAGGGGATTCGAACCCCTGTATGACAGCGTGAAAGGCTGCTGTGTTAAACCGCTTCACCAACGGGCCAGGATGAATGTTATATAAGTTTCTGAATGGCTCCTCGGGACGGACTCGAACCGCCGACCGATCGGTTAACAGCCGATTGCTCTACCAACTGAGCTACCGAGGAACAATATGGTGGAGCTGAACGGGATCGAACCGATGACCTCCTGCTTGCAAGGCAGGCGCTCTCCCAACTGAGCTACAGCCCCATGAAAGAAACCAAAAAAAGTGACGCTTATGCTTCGTTGGTTATTCCGAATACTTTTCGGGGACCCCTCAGCAAGAAGAAAAAGCTATAATGGTGGGCCTAGGCTGACTCGAACAGCCGACCTCACGCTTATCAGGCGTGCGCTCTAACCAACTGAGCTATAGGCCCGTATCCCTTCTGGAATTATAATCTAGCATAGATTTTAATTCATTGCAATAGAATTTTTCATATTTTTTATCAGATACAGCTAAAATTTTTAAAAAGTAGATTTACGTATATCTACCTAGCAAAAAGCAACCGTGTTTACACAATAAAAAAGAAGCTCAGCTATTCATAGCATGTATCAGAATACACCGCCTGAATAGCTGAGTCTTCCTACATGTCCTTCATTTGTTTGTCGATTAAATATCTAGATCGCGTACTCTTGAAGCATGCTGCTCAATAAACTCTCTGCGCGGTTCTACTTCATCGCCCATGAGCGTTTCAAATACCATATCCGATTCCATAGCGTCCTCTAGGTTTACTTGAAGAAGCGTTCGAACGTCTGGATCCATAGTTGTTTCCCACAATTGATCCGCGTTCATTTCACCCAATCCTTTATAGCGCTGGATATTGGGTTTAGGAGTCGTTTTCAAGGTTGCCAGAATTTCATCACGCTGCCTATCGGTATAGGCATAATGAATCTGCTTCCCTTGTTTAATACTAAAGAGAGGCGGTTGGGCAATATAAATATACCCTGCTTCAATCAATTGTCTCATGTAACGATAGAAGAATGTCAAAAGAAGGGTACGGATGTGAGAACCGTCGACGTCCGCATCGGTCATGATGACAACTTTATGGTAACGTGCTTTGGTAATGTCAAAATCTTCGCCGACCCCCGTACCTAGTGCGGTAATGATCATGCGAATCTCATTGTTGCCCAGAATTTTGTCGAGACGTGCTTTTTCCACGTTCAAGACTTTACCCCGTAGTGGCAGGATCGCCTGGAAATGGCGGTCACGACCCATCTTTGCAGAACCACCCGCAGAGTCTCCCTCTACGATGAACAGTTCTGACTCAGACGCGTCTTTAGACGAACAATCCGCCAATTTACCCGGCAATGCACTTACTTCCAAAGCGCTCTTGCGACGAGTCATTTCCCGAGCCTTCTTCGCTGCTTCACGCGCTCTGGCAGCCATCAAAGCCTTCTCGACCACTTTCTTGGCAATCCCCGGATTTTCCTCCATGAAGCTGTTAAAGCGATCGCCAAAAACAGACTCTGTAATGCTGCGGGCTTCAGAGTTGCCGAGCTTTGTTTTCGTTTGACCTTCAAATTGCGGCTCTTGAATCTTCACCGAGATAATGGCGGTAATCCCTTCGCGCACATCGTCACCAGAGAGATTCTGATCCTTTTCCTTCAAAAAGTTGAACTTGCGGCTATAGTCATTAATCACACGAGTAAGGGCTGTTTTAAAGCCGGTTTCGTGAGTTCCGCCCTCATGCGTATTAATGTTATTGGCAAAAGAGTAAATATTGCTGACGTAGCTATCGTTGTACTGGATAGCTACTTCGACCAGCAAGCCATCCTTTTCGCCTTCACAATAAATAACCTCGTCATGCAAAGCCTCCCTGTTCTTGTTCAGGTACTCAACGAATTGCACGATACCGCCCTCATAATGGAACGATTCTTCCCGCTCCTGATCAGGACGTGCATCCTTTAGCGTAATGCGCAGTCCTTTATTCAGGAAAGCCAGCTCGCGAATCCGTTTTTGCAGGAGGTCGTATTCAAAGACTGTGGTTTCGGTAAAAATAGTCGGGTCAGGCTTAAACGTAACCTTTGTCCCGCTGTCTTCCGTTTCACCAACGATAGCGAGGTCCGCTTCTGGAGCACCTACACGAAAACGCATGTGATAAATGTTGCCGTTTTGTTTGACTTCGACTTCCATCCATTCGGAGAGCGCGTTCACAACCGAGCTACCTACACCGTGCAGACCACCTGAAACCTTGTATCCGCCACCACCAAATTTACCGCCGGCGTGCAAAACGGTCAAAACAGTTTCTACAGTTGATTTACCAGTCTTTTCATGAATGCCGGTTGGAATTCCCCGGCCATTATCGGTTACAGCTATGGAGTTGTCCGGCTGAATGACTACCAAAATCTCGTCACAATAGCCGGCAAGTGCTTCGTCGATGGCGTTGTCGACAATCTCCCATACCAGGTGATGCAAACCGCGGCTGCTGGTCGACCCGATATACATGCCGGGACGTTTCCGAACTGCCTCTAACCCTTCCAGCACCTGAATCTGACTAGCGTCGTAGTTTGTATCTTTTGTCGTCACTTGATCCACTCTTAAGTCAACTCCTCTACTTCAGCTTGTACTAAGGGAACCTGATCCAAGCTGTCCACGAACTGAGCGCGTCGCTTTAGCGTCAGAGAAGAAATAGGTGAACAGTATATGGCATCCTGGGTGATTACATACGACTTTGTTTCTTCCTCGCTGTGATCAACAACGGTTTTCCGTTTTTCATGCAAGAAAGCCTTATTGATTTTGGAGGATTTGACAGTCTGATGGTCGAGAATGGAAATGACTTCCTTTGTGCTCACCACAGTATCTCCACCAATGTGTATAAACATCCCTGATCCCCTACCTTTCCCCCGAGATTTTCCCTTCCTTCACGTAAAAACGAGAGGCTTGCTGGAGAACCTGATGCTTTAAGCCTTCCACACCCGTTGTGCTTACAAACGTCTGAACCCGATCCTGAATGGTTTCGAGCAGCAGGGTTTGTCGATGTTCATCCAACTCTGACAAGACATCATCTAACAAAAGAACGGGGTATTCGCCTACTTCTTCTTTTATCAGCTCGATTTCGGCCAATTTGATGGACAGCGCGCTGGTGCGTTGCTGTCCCTGAGAACCGTACGTCTGTACATCCATGTTGTTCACCTTAAGTGAAAAATCATCACGGTGCGGTCCAATCAGGGTGCTTCCCCGCATGATTTCTCGGTCGCGAACCTCTTCATAAGCAGCCAATAGCTTATCAACTGCCTGGTCTACTGTCATCTCTTCCGTGACGGGCGATGAGTTTTCGTAATGCAAGGAAAGCATTTCCCTGCCGTCGGTAATGCCAGTGTGGATCTCTTGTGCCCACGTTTCTAGCTTGCGAATAAACTCAAAACGCTTCCGTAACAATTTTACAGCTAAATCGGCTAATTGGGTATTCCAAATTGCCAGCATTTCCAGCGAGTTACTTTTTTTCATGGCCAAATCCTTCAAAAGCTGATTTCGCTGGGCCAGCACCTTGTTGTAATTGCTCAAATAATACAGATACGTTGGAGATACTTGCCCGATTTCCATGTCAATAAAGCGTCTGCGCTGAGCAGGAGCTCCTTTCACGATGGACAAATCCTCCGGAGCAAACATCACGACATTCAATGCTCCCACATAGGCACTGAGCTTCTGCTGCTCCATTCCGTTGATTTTGGCCCGCTTTCCCTTTGCTGTCAACTGCAGCTCCAAACGAACAGAACCGTAGCGACGAAGAACATCGCTACGGATAGCGGCATAATCAGCCTCCCAGGCAATCAGCTCCTTGTCTCGGGGCGTGCGATGGGATTTGGCCAGGGCCAACACGTATATGGATTCCAGTACATTTGTTTTGCCTTGAGCATTGTTGCCAATAAATAGCTGAATCGGACCGTCAAATGACAGGGAGAGCGATTCGTAATTGCGATAGTTGGTTAGCGACAGGTTCTTGAGAAACAAGAATCACGCTCTCCTCTCAGCGGCGTACCACTTGATAGCGGCCATAGCCTTCAATCGCCACTTCATCGCCAGGATATAGCTTGCGGCCGCGCCGGTTATCGAGCTCACCGTTGATCTGGATCGGCACTTCAGCCAGAAATGCTTTTGCCATACCTCCAGTATCAATGACTTCCGCCAGCTTTAAAAATTGCCCGAGGGCGATATATTCGGTCGTGATGGAAACCTCACGCATGGTAGGGCCCCTTTCTTTTACGTAAAAACATTCCTTTACGAAAAAACGCCTAGTAGGTACGCACTGGCAAAATCAAATGAAGCATCCAATCATGGTCAGTTGGACGAATGACAAATGGACTCATAGGGCCAGTAAAGCTTGCTTTAATTTCGGTGCTGTCAATCGCACGCAGGGCATCGATCATGTATTTGGCATTGAAGGAGATTTTGAGCTCTTCTCCATTCATCGCTTTCGGCGTCAACATGTCTGTTACTTTCCCGATCTCTGGAGCATTTGATGTGATTTCTACGCTTCCATCAGATAAAGTAACCAATTTTACCACGTTTGATTTGCCTTCGCGACTCAGCAGGGAAGCGCGCTCAATCGATTGCAGCAACTCTTTTGTGCTAACTGTGATCTCGGTTTTGCTGCCTTGTGGAATGATTCTGGTCGTGTCCGGGTACGTTCCCTCCAACAGACGGGAATAGAACAGAATGTGTTTCGACTTCACCAGGATCTGGTTTTCCGCTACGACGATATCAGCAGGGTTTTGGTCGTCATCCAATATTTTTACCAATTCATTACAACTTTTACCCGGTACGACCACGTTATGGAAAGAAAGATCCTCCGGGCATTCTACCATTGCCGTACGGCTAGCCAAACGGTGGCTGTCTGTTGCAACAAAGCGCAGTTGTCCTTGATCGAGCGACCACATTAAGCCAGTCAAAATCGGACGCATCTCGGATGTGGATACACCAAATACGGTTTGACGGATCATGGCTTTCAAAAGATCACATGGAACGCTGAAAACTTTATCCTCTTCCAAGTGCGGCAACTGAGGGAATTCATTCGCATCCATCCCATTAATGGTGAATTCGGCTTGGCCGGAACGAATTTGGGTTACGAGGCGATCATCAACCTGAATGTGGATTTCGTTGCTAGGCAGTTTGCGTACGATCTCGCTGAAAATACGCGCTGTCAATACGATACTGCCTGGCTGATGAATCGTAACTCCCCATTCTCCTGCTTCTTCCAGTGGAATCTGAACTTCGATGGATACATCAGAATCACTTGCCGTTAGAGTGAGTCCTTCATCATCAGTCTTTATCTTGATCCCGGTCAAAATTGGAATGGTTGTTCGGCTAGAAACCGCTTTGCTGACATGCGACACGGCATTAGATAGCTTGTCTCGCTGAACGGTAATGTGCATCAAAGTGAGCCTCCCTCTTTTTAGACGCTATTTTTTCCCTCACCATGCATAATGGCTGCGCCTTTATCATATCTTATTAGGATATATCTTTTTAACAGAAGTAGTAATAGGGCCTGTGGATTTGTGGATATGTGGATCAAACACGTAAAAGAGAGCCTATACACATGTGGGTAAGTTGTGTATAGGCTTTTTGCGTTATTCACAGTTTAGTGGTGAGCTTTTAGTTTTTCAATGAGCGATTGAATCGTTGTCTGCATTTGCGGATCACTAGCCAGGGCACGAGAGATTTTTTCATGTGCATGGATGACTGTTGTGTGGTCGCGTCCGCCGAATTCGTCTCCGATTTTGGGCAGGGAAGCATCAGTCAGCTCTCTGGAGAGGTACATAGCGATTTGTCTGGGAAAAGCAACGGTTTTGGTCCGTTTTTTCGCTTTAAAATCCTCCAGCTTGAGATTATATGCATCGCCCACAGCTCGTTGAATGTCAATGATGGTGATAACGCGAGGGCGAGAAGACGGAATGATATCTTTCAGCGCCTCTGCGGCCAATTGCGTATCAATATCGCGATTAATCAAGGATGAGTACGCTACAACACGAATCAAAGCACCTTCCAGCTCGCGAATATTGCTGTCAATTTGGTTAGCGATATACGCCATCACTTCATTAGGAATGTCCAGATTCTCCGCTTTTGCTTTTTTGCGCAAAATGGCGATCCGTGTCTCAAGATCAGGCGGCTGAATATCCGTAATCAAGCCCCACTCAAATCGGGAGCGCAGGCGATCCTCCAGAGTCGGGATCTCCTTGGGCGGCCGGTCAGAGGAGATGATGATCTGCTTGCTTTCTTCGTGCAAAGCATTGAATGTATGGAAAAATTCTTCCTGGGTCGACTCTTTTCCAGCCAAAAACTGAATATCATCAATTAAAAGGACATCCACGCTACGATATTTATTGCGGAATTCGACCGCCTTATTGTCGCGAATGGAGTTGATGAATTCATTTGTAAATTTCTCAGATGACAAATAAACCACTTTTGCCGAAGGATTGTGTTGAACCACATAATGGCCGATCGCATGCATCAAGTGGGTTTTGCCAAGACCGACACCCCCGTAAATAAAGAGGGGATTGTATGCTTTTGCTGGAGCTTCTGCGACCGCGAGAGACGCCGCATGAGCGAATCTATTCCCAGAGCCAATGACAAACGTGTCGAAGGTGTACTTGGGATTCAAAATACTGGGCGGCTGATCATCCGCAGCAGTAGGCGGAGCACTGGCTTTTACCCGTGGGGTAGGCTGTTCATCGGCAAATGCGGGGTCAAGATTCTGCAAGACGACGAATTTTACCTTCATATTAATACCAGTTACTTCATATAGTGTATCGGTAATCAGTTGAGCGTACCTAGTTTCGAGCCAATCTCTGGCAAAGTCATTGGGCGCTACGACAATCAGTGCATCTTCTTCCAAAGTAGTTGCTTTCGTCGCCTTCAGCCAGGTATCAAAACTGGGTTTGCTTAGCGATTTTTCTATCTTGGCCAAAACTTTGCGCCATAGCTCGCTAATCGCTGCATCCAACCAGAATCCCTCCTTTTGGACAATCCGTAAAATAAATTCATCAATCGAAAATATAACGAAAAAATGCAAAAATCTGTTATGTGCCACCCGTTTGTCAACATGATCGTTGGTTGTCGACTGTGGATAAAAAAAGTCGAAAAAAAGGGATTACACTCGGAGAAGAGAAAAAAAGCAGACGGTTATCCGCACCCATGTGAGTAACAACATACACAAAGGAAGGAATCTGTCCACAAACTTATCCACATGCTGTGGAAAACCTGAATTACCTATGGAAGTTATTCACGCTTCAAAACAAAAACATAATAACAGATATAACGCATGGTATCAATGGTTTTTTCATACTTATCCACAAACACAACCTCTGGTGCTATGTACATATGCACATGTCCATATTTTGTGTACAAGCTGTAGATAAACTTGTCGATTTTTGTTTTTGTGGATAAAATGATATCCACAGGTCCGGGAAATAGTTTTATGGGGATATTTGCCTTGGTAATGAAATTCCACTGTAACTTGACTTTTTAGGCATATGTTTTTATAATGCAAAAGAATGTCTGTGGAAGACGGAGGTGTATAGTAATGAGACCAACATTTAATCCTAACAACCGCAAGCGCAAAAAGGATCACGGATTCCGTAAGCGCATGAGCACAAAAAATGGCCGCAAAATCTTGGCTGCTCGTCGTCAAAGAGGTAGAAAAGTTCTTTCCGCATAAGGCCACTCTTTTAGTGGTCTTTTTGTTTGCCTGTTAAGTCGGAAAATTCTTTGTTCATGCGAAAAGAGGAAGTCCTGCAGCGATGTTGAAACCTTTTGGAGGAGTTTAATTACCTAGCTACTAAAAGGAAGAAGCATGAAAAGGCCAGGAGGAATCCATGGAGCGGAACGAGAGTTTTACCGACTTTTTTGTTTTATTGGCCCAAGACTTTTTAAAGGAAGAGTCTTTTCCAAGCATGGTCTGCGCTTATGCAGGGGGATCCGTTGGAAGAGGAGAGGCAGATGCCCATAGTGATCTGGATCTGAACATCATTGTGGAGGGCAAAAGCGACCACACCAGCGAGAATAGGGAGTTCAGAGGACAGATTATTCAGCTTCACATTCATCCTGCTCCAATCAATGAGACCGTGTACGAGAGACCATGGTCGTGGCGCTATATAAAAGAAGCAAGACTGATTTACGATCCACAGGGGCGCTATTCGACTTGGTTCCACTTTATGCGTGATTATCTCGACTCCGAAGAGGGAAGAGGCAAAATGCTGGAGCAAGCAAAGAGGGACATTGATCAGTACCACGATACTGCAAGTCTCGCGCTCGCCGAGGGATTTGACTATTCGGCTTATCTGGCAGCTTGGGCAGGTTGGACTTGTGCTGTGCAAATGTATGCTTATTTTTGCAAAGGAACGGCAGCGGATGGCTGGTTATTTCCCCTCATGAAAGAGACAGGTCAATGGGAAGTGATTGAGAGGCTTCTTTTAGAGAGCTACGGTGCCAAACAGGATGTACAAGACCGAATGGGGCTGATAGCCGCCTATCGGGCGTACCTGCGTTCTCAGCGGGATAGGGACATGTTTGCTCTGGACCCCCTAAACGATATCCTGTTACGGCGAAAACTAGAGCGCTTGAGGCGGCAAAAAGAGGAGGGAGCTGCGAAGTTTCTCTTATTTTCGGAAGCCATTTGGCTCTATCTTTGTGAGGATGCAGACCAATGGCTGGAGAATCACTGGGAGTCACTTCCACGCGGGCTTCTTTTGCGGCTAAAAGAGTTAGGATTTTTACAAGCGGATGAAGAGCTGATCAACCGTTTACGTATCCATAGCGATGAAATAATCGCTACGATCTGCTAATCTACGGCGATCCTTTCTCTTTTTTTCTGATTTTCTTGTAAACAAAGTGCGCTTATGGGAAAAAAGTGGACGAAACAAGGATATACTGGTAGATGCTGTTTACGTTTTCTACTATAATTGTGATGTTAGGGGTTGTTTACCTTGCATCGTTCACACCGGCTCAAAAAAAATGAGCACTTTCAAGCAGTGTTTCAACGAGGAAGTTCGGCTGCTAATAAGCAGTTTGTCCTATATTCCGCCAAGCAAGAGGGACAAGCAGCTTTTCGCGCCGGGATTTCCGTAAGTAAAAAAATTGGCAACGCCGTTATCCGTAACAGGGTCAAGCGGCTCATACGCGAGGCGGTAGCACGCTTGGAAACCGCCATTCCACTCGGTCTGGATCTTGTCATCATCGCCCGTCCAGGAGTGGAAACGATGACCCTTGAAGCCATTGAGCAGTCACTATTGCACGTCATGAAACGAGCCAAAGTGATCAAACAGGCACCCGTACATAATGGAAAAAGAGGGTGAAACGATGTTGGCGAAAGTCATGGTTTGGTTGATTCGTGGATACCAATTATTTATTTCTCCACTGAAGCCACCCTCATGTAGGTTCGCGCCCACCTGTTCCCACTACGCCATCGAATCGATTCGTCGATTTGGGCCGTGGAGGGGAGGATGGTTGGCCCTTCGTCGCATCCTTAAATGCCATCCGTTCCACCCGGGCGGGTTTGATCCGGTCCCGGATCAACGCAAATAATCATACCTCAATTGAAGCGGGGAAAAGGAGGATCACCCTTGAGTAGACGCACCCTCAGCATTCTTATGCTGACCTTGCTGGTTCTAGTTTTGTCGGGCTGTAATCCGCAGACTGCTGCACCAATCGGCCCTGACGCAACCGGCATCTGGGACAAGTATTTAGTATATCCCTTGTCTTGGTTGATTAAAGAGAGCGCACTTATACTCGGTAACAACTACGGACTGGGTATTCTGGTAGCTACAATCATCATTCGCCTGATTGTACTGCCTTTGATGGTGAAGCAAATCAAGAGCTCCAAGAAAATGCAAGAGCTTCAGCCAGAAATGCAAAAAATCCGTGAGAAGTACAAGAATGATCCGCAAAAGGCTCAACAGGAAACAATGGCTGCTTTCCAAAAGAATGGTGTCAATCCATTGGCTGGTTGCTTGCCAATGCTGGTACAAATGCCGATCCTGATTGCGTTCTACCATGCGATTATCCGTACGACGGAGATCAAGACACAAAGCTTCTTGTGGTTGACGTTGGGCGAAAAAGACCCGTACTATATCTTGCCGATCGTTGCAGCAATTACAACCTATCTACAATCCAAAATGATGGGACAGGCAACACAAGGCAACCCGCAAATGCAAATGATGATTATCATGATGCCGTTGATGATTCTGGCAATTGCGGTTACCTTGCCTTCAGCTCTTTCTCTGTACTGGGTGTACGGTAACCTGTTTACGATTGTACAAACCTACTTCCTGTACCGGGATAAGGGTAATAAGCTTACTCCTAAGGAGGGAGCCTCCAAGTGAAAAAGGTGGTTGCTACGGCAAAAACGATAGACGATGCTGTGCAGAAAGCTTTGCTGGAATTGGGTGTGCCGCGTGAAAGGGCAAGTGTCCGTGTTCTAGAGGAACCGAGCAGAGGTCTGTTTGGATTGATCGGGGCCAAGGACGCTAAGGTGGAGGTAGAATTTCACTTTGATCCGGTTGCACAGGGACGTGACTTTCTTCAAGACGTTTTGTCAAACATGAAGGTAGATGCCAAAGTGGAGACACGTTCAAATGAAGAGGGCATGCTGTTTGACATCCAGGGAACGAATCTGGGAATCATTATTGGCCGTAGGGGACAAACTCTTGATTCATTACAGTATCTCGTAAACGTCGTAGCGAACCGTCATGCGGAGAAACATGTTCGCATCACGTTGGACGCTGAAAATTACCGGCTGCGCCGCAGGGAAACACTGGAGCAGTTGGCGGATCGGGTGGCGAAAAAAGCCCTATCAACCAAGCGTGATGTGCGCCTGGAACCGATGTCGGCTGCCGAGCGGAAAGTAATCCATGCCTTTTTGCAAAAAAGAGCAGATGTGGTTACCTTCAGCGAAGGAGACGAACCCAATCGATATATTGTAATCGCACCGAAAGAAGCCTCTCGTTAGGCTTCTTTTTTTTCTGTATTTTTTTTGCGTTTATGGTTATCCACTGTGGATAATCCGTGGTAGGATTGGAGTATCCAAAAAAAGATCATACTGTGGATAACAAAAGCGTAGCAGCAACCTTGAGCAGGAGGTTGCTTTTTCCTGTTGAGTGTGCGGCAGCAGTCCGAAAATCTGCACTTTCTTTTGGAATTTTTCAGGTCGATCTGTTAAGCTAGTAAGTTAGTGGCTGACTCGTTTGAACGTATAAGAATTTAAGCGCGAACGCTTATGAATTCTGGAGCGCATGAAACATTCCGCTAAAACGCGGTCGCTCATCTTTGAGGAGGCCTCGATAGAGGTTTTCTTATTGGAAAGCTTGAGGTGAATATCATGAAATTCGATACGATAGCGGCGGTCGCTACTCCGATGGGGGAAGGCGGTATTGCTGTGATCCGGGTAAGTGGACCGGAGGCGATCGAAGTTGTGGATAAGATATACAAAGGAAAACAACAGTTGTCCACTGTGGACAGTCATACGATTCACTACGGTCACTTGTATGATCCACTGACAGGTGCGCGAGTGGAAGAGGTGCTGGTTTCCGTTATGAAGGCACCGCGGACTTTTACGCGGGAGGATGTAGTTGAAGTGAATTGCCACGGAGGGATCGTTTCCGTGGAAAAAGTGTTGGAGCTCATTTTGGACAATGGTGCACGATTGGCAGAACCAGGTGAGTTTACAAAGCGTGCATTTTTAAATGGCCGCGTCGATTTGTCGCAAGCTGAAGCTGTTATTGATTTAATTCGGGCGAAGACAGACAGGGCGATGAAAGTGGCGCTCAATCAGGTGGAGGGAAAGCTGTCTCGTCTCATTCGAGGGCTGCGACAGAATCTGATCGAAGCCATGGCTCATATAGAAGTGACGTTGGACTATCCGGAGCATGATGTCGAGGAATTTACACAGAACTTCTTACGAGGCAAATGTGTAGAGGTGAAAGAGGAGATAAAACGGCTGCTACAGACGGCGAAACAAGGGAAAATTTTGCGGGAAGGTCTGTCTACCGCGATTATCGGGCGCCCGAATGTAGGAAAATCCTCTCTATTAAATAGCCTTGTCCAAGAGGAAAAGGCAATCGTTACCGATGTGGCGGGCACTACTCGTGATGTGATTGAAGAATACGTCAACGTACGTGGTGTTCCATTGCGTCTGATCGACACGGCTGGGATTCGGGATACGGAAGATATCGTCGAAAAAATTGGGGTAGAGAAGTCGAGGCAGCTTTTGCAAAAGGCAGATCTTGTCCTGCTCGTCATCAACTACAACGAGCCGCTCACTCCAGATGATTATTCGATTTTTGAAGCGGCTAAAGGATTCCAGGTCATCGTCATTGTGAATAAATTTGACCTGCCGCAGAAGGTCGATTTAGAAGAAGTAAAAAAACAATTTCCACAGCAGCCGTTGATCATGACATCGGCGCGGGAGGAGACGGGGATCGACCTGTTGGAGCAGGCGATTGGGGATATCTTCTTCAGTGGCCGGGTGCAGCAGGATGATTTAACCTACGTGAGCAATGCACGCCACATCCAACTGCTCCGGCAGGCGGACCGTGCGATAGATGAAGCATTAGCTGGAATTGATGATTTGATGCCAGTTGATATGATCCAGATTGATATTAAAAAGGCATGGGAGCTGCTTGGTGAAGTCATCGGTGAGAGTGTTGGTGAGGATTTGATTGACCAGATATTCTCCCAGTTTTGCCTCGGTAAGTAAGGAAAGCGGGCAAGTGGAGTCTTGTTCGAAAGATGTAGTACTCACAAGTAAGGAGGAGGAGAAAAAATGAATGTTGTACCTACGTATGAAGCCGGCTCATTTGACGTCATCGTGATTGGGGCTGGTCATGCGGGTTGTGAAGCGGCATTGGCAGCAGCACGGATGGGTTGTAATACGCTGCTGTTGACCATCAATCTGGATGCAGTTGCGTTTATGCCTTGCAACCCATCCGTCGGTGGTCCGGCAAAAGGTCATGTCGTAAGAGAATTGGATGCGCTTGGCGGAGAAATGGGACGCAATACGGACAAAACCCATATCCAAATGCGGATGCTGAATACAGGAAAAGGACCGGCTGTGCATGCTTTGCGCGCTCAGGCAGACAAGTTTGCTTATCAGCATGAAATGAAAAAGACGATTGAAAACACACCAAACCTGATCCTGCGTCAGGCTATGGTAGAAGAATTGATCGTGAACGATGGAGTATGTGAAGGTGTGCTCACCCAAACCGGAGCACGCTACCAAGCCAAATCGGTCGTTTTGACTACAGGAACGTACCTGCGCGGGAAAATTATTTTAGGTGACTTGCAGTATGAAAGCGGCCCGAACAACATGCGTCCGTCGATTCGATTAGCGTTTCATTTAAAAGAGCTTGGGTTTGAAATGACTCGTTTCAAAACAGGAACTCCACCGCGCATTCACAAGCACAGTGTTGATTTCTCTAAAATGGAGATTCAACCAGGTGATGAGGTTCCACGCGCATTTTCTTATGAAACGACTGAATTTATTACTGACCAGCTTCCTTGCTGGCTGACGTATACAAACGAAGATACGCATGGACTGATTACAAGTAATCTTCATCGTGCGCCGATGTATTCAGGCATGATCGAAGGTACGGGCCCACGTTATTGCCCGTCGATTGAGGATAAGGTAGTACGCTTCAACGATAAGCCGCGTCATCAGATCTTCCTGGAGCCAGAAGGCCGCAATACGGAAGAAATGTACGTGCAAGGCTTGTCTACCAGCTTGCCTGAGGATGTACAGCTATCCATGCTGCGATCCATGACTGGTATGGAAGAAGTAAAAATGATGCGTCCGGGCTATGCGATCGAATACGATGCCGTCGTACCTACACAGTTATGGCCGTCATTGGAAACAAAACTGCTGCCAGGGCTCTTCACTGCAGGACAAATTAACGGTACTTCGGGATACGAAGAGGCAGCAGCCCAAGGATTAATGGCAGGAATCAATGCAGCTCGTCGCGTTCAGGACAAACCGGCGGTCATTTTGGGAAGAGAAGAGGCGTATATCGGCGTTTTGATCGACGATCTGGTGACCAAAGGAACACATGAGCCTTATCGTTTGCTTACTTCCCGTGCTGAATATCGCTTGCTTTTGCGTCATGACAATGCGGATTTGCGTCTCACAGATATCGGCCACGAAATTGGCTTGATCAGCGAAGAGCGGTACCAACGTTTTGACCAAAAACGTGCATTGATTGAGCAAGAAAAGGAACGCGTAATGAATACACGTGTACGTCCTGACATGACACAGGTGCAAGAAGTGCTGCGCGCTGCGGGCTCACCAGAATTAACAGAAGTAATCGAGCTCTCTCAACTATTGCGCCGACCAGAAATAAACTATAGCCACATCATGCAAATGGTGCCTGCACCAGAGCCTTTGCCAGAGGATGTAATCGAACAGGTAGAGATCCAGATTAAGTATGATGGATACATCCGCAAATCACTGCAGCAGGTAGAACGGATGAAAAAGATGGAGGAACGCCGAATTCCTGATAACATCGACTATCACAAGATTTCGGGTATGTCCAAGGAATCTCGCGAAAATATGACCCGAATTCGCCCGTTGAACATTGGTCAAGCAGCGCGTATCTCCGGAGTTACTCCTGCAGACATTTCCGTGTTGATGGTGTACTTGGAGCAGTATAATCGCGTGGGAGCAGCGGAGTAAGGAGAAGAGCACATGAACAAAGAACAATTTGCCGAGGCTCTTGCAGCCCAGGGCATTACCTTAACGGATCGGCAGAAAGAGCAGTTTGACCAGTTTTTTCGTTTACTCGTGGAATGGAATGAGAAGATGAATTTGACCGGGATTACGGAAGAGGGGCAAGTGTACATTAAGCATTTCTACGATTCCATCACGCCAGCTTTTTATTTTCCGTTTGATCAGGTGCAAACCGTTGTGGATATCGGTGGAGGTGCGGGCTTCCCTAGTATCCCGTTGAAAATTTGCTTTCCCCATTTGAAAATGACGATTATTGATTCTCTCAACAAGCGCATGAACTTCTTGCAGCATGTTGCGGATGAGCTGGGCTTGGAAAACGTTTATCCGGTGCACGGGCGGGCTGAGGATCGTGGACAGGAACCCGCCTATCGTGAAAGCTATCAATTGGTTGTGGCACGTGCTGTAGCCCGTTTAAATCTGCTGTCGGAGTTTTGCTTGCCTTTTGCACAAGTAGGCGGCCATTTCATCGCTCTGAAGGGCGCGGAGATTACTCCTGAACTGAATGAAGCGAAAAAAGCAATCAAAACGCTAGGCGGAAAGACTCGGAAAGTAGAGACATTCCATCTGCTGGAGGATGCAGGGGAACGAAACGTCGTAATCATGGAAAAGGTAGAAGCAACCCCGAAAAATTATCCGCGAAAAGCGGGTGTTCCTGCCAAAAAACCGCTTCTGTAAGTGCAAGATAAAAGAAGAAGGTCGTAGCCAAGCTTGTCTGGTGCTGCGATCTTTTTTTAACGTGCAAGAAAGTTTAAGCGCTTCACCGTATGAAAGCAACATGGCTTAAACTTTCTGGAACGCATAACAAAGTGCCTCAGCGTCCGCATCCAGCATTACTTCGGTAAAACCTTCCGCTAAAACGCGGTCGCTCCTCCTTGAAGAGGCCTCGATAGAGGTTTTTTTATTTGTGATCGTCTTGAGCCGAATTCCCCAGGGCATGTGGTTATTATGATCTGCATATACATACAAGTAACTTTTCAAACGAAAATGCTTGTCTGAGAGGATGATGCAAGCATGGAAACAGCGCTCGCCCTATTTTTTCCACCGGAGTTACCAACCATCTTATTGCGATTATTTCTAGCGTTTTTAGCGGGGGCAATTATGGGATGGGAACGAGAGCGATTTTTTAAAGATGTCAATCGGCAGAGAGGGGCAGGATTCCGTACTTACAGTCTTGTCTGTTTCGGATCTTGCTTGTTTGGATTAGCATCTATTTATGGCTTTTCATCCAGCGGGGTCAATCATGATCCCGGTAGGGTAGCTGCTCAGGTTGTGACCGGCATGGGCTTTTTGGGTGCTGGGGCGATCATTAAATGTAACGGAACAGTGAAAGGTTTGACGACTGCGGCAGGTATGTGGGTAGCGTCTGCTATTGGCTTGATGTTTAGTGCAGGAATGTATATCACAGCAATCGTAGCTGCGTTTTTTGCATATTTAACATTAGATTTTCATCGCTTGTTCCCACAGCTTTTTCATGTCACCAAGATTTCACATCCGTCTGATGAAAGCATAGGGGAAGAAGAGAGGCCGAAACAGCGTGGTCAAGCGGTTTTCTATGACGATGATCACGATTGATGTTTCACGTGAAACGTTTTTCAGTAGCAGGAATTGGGCGAATCTTGCAGAATTACATATAGATACAGAACCAGAAAATAAGTGAATAGGGAAGCAGGATTGGGTCGAAGGGAATTTTACAATCTGACAACATGGGCAAAAGCAAGTTGTAGCATGTATTTTTGTAGGGCTAGGGGACCTTTTGTTCGGGAACAGTTCAAATGATTCTGTGGTATCACGTAAACGTCTGGATCTAGTACTAGAATCGCAGGTATTCCTACTTTGTCTTTGGCATGTTCCGTTTGCCAAATGGTCTAAAAAACAGTGCCCACCAGTTTCAAGGGGGTTGAGGGACTTTAAACGAAGTGAGTCGTCGAGATTCAACTGAGTATGAGTCACGTGGAAACTTCCGACAAAGTGGGGAACAGAGAAGGTTTGCTGATTTTTTGGTGCTGAGATGTCAAACAAAGCGAGGGTACGAAAGAAGTCCTTTGGTAGTAAGGGGGAGGACAAGCTGTGATGCACCTAATTAGGTGAGTAAGGCACTTGTTTCAATTCCATGGTCCTAGTGTACACGCATAGTAGCCTTCTTGTTTTAGAAATGGAACACCCTTTTGACAATGGTTGATGAAAAGTCGATGCAGACAAACAAGCTTCAAAAAAGATTCTGTCATGTGTTGGGCAGGGCCTTTTTCTGTTTGATTGGAAAAACAACAATTGCGTAAGAATAGCATGGATGGAACGGGTAGAAGTGGGGGATTTTCTATGGCAGTTAAAGATTCATTTTCTCGGATATTCGGGTTGACCGACAAGACAGACAACGAAGAGATCAGACAGATACCGGTGGAGGAGATCGTACCTAATCCTTATCAGCCTCGCACGGTATTTGACGACGAGAAAATTGATGAGTTGTGTCAAACCATTCGGACTCATGGATTAATTCAACCGATCGTTGTACGGATGAGAGATGGTCATTATGAATTAATTGCTGGAGAACGACGTTTGCGTGCAACAAAAAAATTGGGCATGGAGCGGATTCCTGCAATCGTTAAAGATTTTAATGACGCACAAACAGCCTCTATCGCGCTAATCGAAAATTTGCAGCGTGAAGGGTTGACTGCGATAGAAGAGGCAATAGCCTATCAAAAATTGATTGATTTGCACAATTTGACGCAGGAGAGCCTCGCGCAACGATTGGGCAAAGGACAATCTACGATCGCCAACAAACTGCGATTGCTTCATTTGCCGCAGGAAATTCAAGATGCTTTGTTAGCCCGCCAAGTGACGGAGCGCCATGCGAGAGCGTTGATTCCGTTAAAGGATCCTGAATTGCAAATGAAGGTTCTCGTAGAGATACTGGATCGCGAATGGAACGTTAAGCAGACAGAAGTGCGCGTCAAACAGCTTTTGGAGGCAGCGGACAATCCTAAAAAGGAAAAGGAACAAAAGCCGCGCTGGAAGGCATTCTCCAGAGATGCACGGATTGCAATCAATACGGTACGCCAATCGATCGATATGGTGATCCAAACGGGTTTGACTGTAGAAACCGATGAAGAGGATCATGATGAATTTTATCAATTCACCATTCGTATCCCGAAGAATAAAGAGGCTGGAAAATAGATACGGTATATCCACTTGTTTTTACTTCAAAGTGGGACCATTCTTTAGAATTTTTATACTTTCCGAAGTAGAAAAGAGGCGACAAGGTCGCCTTTCTTTTTGGGCAAAAGTAGCTTGTTCACTGATACTGATAGATCAAATGGCAGTGTTAACTGTTAGCAAAGGTAGGATCGGCCTCATGATATACGAAGTGTGTGATGACGGTTTATATAGAACACATTTCCTTTTCGCTAGCAAAAGGAGTAGCAATATTTGGGGCTTATCACCTGCTTAGCCTATGAGAAAAGGGACATCTGCATCTTTTTCGGACAAAAACGAAGGGCAAATTGGCTCTTTATCAAAAAAACAGCGTACGAGCAACCAACAAATCTGGTAACATGGGTAATACCGAGAAAAAAACCTTATTCGAAACAGTGGTTGCTTTTCCGCCAGTCTGATATGGCCGGTTTTTAGCGGATAGCACAGTTTAGGTACTTCATAGTCCGAAAAGGTTTTTGCTTACATTTTCAGGAACGCATAACGAAGTGCCACACATGACAAATCATGTGTGGGCTGCTAAAAAAGTCTGCATCTATAATTACTTTTGCATAGTAGTCGATTGTTATAGCCGGTTACGAGCTAGGTACATGCAATCAGTTACGGTTTTTTGGAAAGTGAGGAGCGGTAAGAGTCGGTTATGATGACGCTCTCAAACTTTCCTACACGAAAAAAATGAGGTGGAGAAGTTGGGTAAAATCATTGCGGTTGCGAACCAGAAAGGCGGCGTCGGGAAGACGACTACGTCCGTCAATCTAAGTGCTTGTCTGGCCGCATTGGGGAAAAAGGTGCTGCTGGTGGATATTGATCCACAGGGGAACGCAACCAGCGGAATCGGGGTTAACAAAGCCGATGTGCGGTACTGCATTTATGATGTACTGATTAATGACATCAGCCCCGTCGATGCCACTTTGCCTACTGACATCGAAGGATTGATGATTATTCCTGCAACCATACAACTGGCAGGTGCCGAGATAGAGCTTGTTCCTACAATTTCCCGTGAGGTTCGTTTGAAAAAAGCTCTGGAAGTGGTTAAGGACAAGTATGATTACGTGATTATTGACTGCCCGCCATCTTTGGGCATTTTGACTGTAAATTCATTGACAGCTTCCGATTCTGTCCTAATACCGATCCAGTGTGAGTATTATGCGCTGGAGGGATTAAGCCAATTGCTAAATACGATTCGACTGGTGCAAAAACACCTCAATTCACAGTTAGCGATTGAAGGTGTAGTATTGACAATGCTAGATGCAAGGACGAATCTGGGGATACAAGTCATTGAAGAAGTGAAAAAGTACTTTCAAGAGAAAGTATACAAGACGATCATTCCACGCAATGTTCGTCTGAGTGAAGCACCGTCACACGGACAAGCCATTATTACGTACGATCCCCGCTCAAGAGGTGCGGAAGTCTATACTGATTTGGCGAAGGAAGTGGTAGGGGTATGAGCAGAGGTTTGGGAAAAGGGCTGAATGCACTAATTACGTCCAATCTCATCGAGGAAGGGGAACAGGTAAAAGAAGTTTCCGTAAATGAGATCCGTCCCAACCCGTATCAGCCCCGCAAAGAATTCGAACAATCAGCCATTGATGAATTAGCAGCGTCCATTAAGGAACACGGGATTATCCAACCTCTGATTGTACGGAAAAGCATTAAGGGGTATGAACTAGTAGCGGGAGAAAGACGGTTACGAGCTGCGAAAGTGACAGGGTTGAAACAGGTTCCAGTCGTGGTCAAAGCTTATACGGATCAGCAATTGATGGAGATCGCCCTGATTGAGAATCTGCAACGGGAAAATCTCAATCCACTTGAAGAAGCAGAAGCCTACGAAAAGCTGATTGCGCATCATGAATATACCCAAGAGCAGCTTGCCAAACGGATTGGAAAGAGTAGACCACATGTAGCAAATATGTTGCGGTTACTCCAATTGCCAGAGGGGCTTCGCCAAATGGTATCGTCAGCAGATTTGTCGATGGGTCATGCTCGCGCCCTGCTGACTGTCAATGAGGAAAAGGTACAGCAGCAATTAGCAAAAGATGTCGTAGATAAAGGACTAAGTGTCCGTCAATTGGAAGAACTGGTGAAACAACTAAATGTTTCACGTGAAACAAAGAAGAAAAAGACAACGAAAAACGAGCCGATATTGATCGCTATGGAAGAGCGGCTGCGCAGCCGTTTTGGAACATCGGTCAAAATCAAAAAAGGGACAAAACGAGGCAAAATCGAAATCGACTTCTATTCACAGGAAGACTTGCAACGAATTATAGATATATTAAATGCGGAGAAATGAGCCTAGGAGGTAGTCATGGCGATCATCTATTTGGATAACGCAGCTTCTACCTGGCCAAAGCCGCCTGCGGTCAAGGAAATGATGGCTGAGGTCATTGAAGATTATGCCGCCAATCCTGGCAGAGGCGGGCATACGTTGGCGATGAAAGCGAGTAAAGCTGTGTTTCGTACACGGGTGCAGTTATCGCGGTTGTTTGGGATTCAAAACCCGAATAACCTCTTTTTTTATCTAAATGCCACACAGGCGCTTAATCAGGCGATCAAAGGATTCTTGAAGGCCGGAGATCATGTGATTTCTTCCTCAGTAGAACATAATTCCGTGAGACGTCCCATTGAGTATATGCGCCGAACCAGTCAAGTTGAGGCAACGTTTATAGAGCCGAGAAGCAATCATCATTTCCATCTGGAAGACTTTGAAAAAGCAATTCAGCCCAATACGCGTCTGTTGGTCGTCAGTCACGCTTCAAATTTGACGGGGGTCATTTTACCAGTCGAGGAATTAGGCAAGCTGGCAAAAGAACGAGGAATTACGTTTTTAGTAGATGCATCACAGTCAGCTGGTGTATTGCCAATCGATGTAGAAGAGATGCATATCGACATGCTTGCTTTCCCGGGGCATAAAGGCTTGTATGGACCTCAAGGAACGGGTGGTCTCTACGTTCATAATGACATTGACCTAGAGCCATTAATTCATGGCGGGACAGGGAGTCAGTCAGAGGCGATCGAACAGCCGACAACAAGACCTGATCGTTACGAGAGCGGTACCGTAAATACTGTCGGATTGGCTGGATTACAGGCTGGTGTCGCTTTTGTCATGGAAAAAGGCGTGGACAACATTCGTCAACACGAATGGGAATTGGTAAAACAAACGATTCTTAAGTTACAGGAGATACCAGGAGTGATTGTGTATGGACCAGGTGTCGAAACAAAGCGAGTAGGAGTCGTTGCATTTAATATCGGCGAAGTGGATGCTTCAGAGGTTTCGTTTATCCTCGATCAGCAATACGGAATCGCCACCAGATCGGGTTATCATTGTACGCCACTTGGCCATCAAACAGCAGGTACAGATCAGCGAGGAGCCGTTCGCGCCAGCTTCGGTATTTTTAATTCAGACAAAGACGTAGAGGCGCTTATTAACGCGGTTCAAGAAATATCATCTGCGTTCGTGTAGGGCATCTGTAGGAGGAAACATACGTGATCTTGTTGGGAACCCTGGTCAATGCGGCTGCCATCGTGGCTGGTTCCTTGTTAGGATGTCTTTTGACCCGTATACCAGAGTCAATACGTCAAACTGTCATGCAAGGGATTGGCTTAGCCGTCATCGTGCTCGGCATCAAAATGAGCTTGGGCTCGGACAACTTTTTACTGGTAATTGTGAGTATCGTATTGGGTGCGATTCTAGGAGAGGTAATGGGAATCGAAAAACGCCTCAATCAGCTCGGTCAGTGGTTGGAAAGAAAGCTGGGCGGGGGCAAAGAAGGGGGCATTGCCAACGGATTTGTAACTGCTACTCTGGTTTACTGCATTGGCGCCATGGGTGTATTAGGTGCGATGGATAGTGGACTGCGTAACAATCACGATATTTTATTTACAAAGGCTTTAATTGATGGATTTTCAGCCATTATTTTCACTTCCACGTTGGGGATTGGCGTGTTGTTCTCGGCGATTCCCGTGTTTTTGTACCAAGGATTGATAGCGATGTTATCTACACAAATCTACAGTGTTGTGAGCGAAACGATGCTGGATGCGATGTTGGTGGAACTAACAGCTGTTGGTGGCTTGATGATTATTGCAATTGGGATCAATGTCCTAGAAATAAAGAAAATAAACGTAGCAAACATGCTGCCAGCATTACTTATTGCCGCACTAGGTGTTCCGTTCATGGAGTGGTTTTCCAAGCTGTTTTCATAACGAACTTGAAGGCTCTTTCAAATGGAAAGAGTTCTTTTTTTTGCAAAGAAAAGTGGAGCAGCAGGGAAAATGGTATGGAAAGGTAACGTGTTCAATTCTAGAAATTGTGGCTGTTAAAGAAAAAAATCACATGCGATAATAAACCGGATAGCATGGAAAAGCGAGCCGGTGCCAGAGTAACGATGATTCTTTTTATCGTCAATCTCGAATCGGGAAATAACAAAGGGAGAAAAGTCTGGAATCGCTCAGAGCGGGCGCTAAAGGGGCAAAGAACGCATGATCATGTCAGGAAGACTATCTGGGGCGGGAGGCTCGAAAATGAACAAAAGAGCTCATGCAAAAAGAGGGAGTAAAAAAATCATTGCAGTAGGTGGCGACGGTACCGTTCATGAAGTGAGCAATGGAGTTCAGCAATCAGGTCAAGATTGTATATTTGGACTGGTGGCAGCAGGTGCTGGTAACATTATACGCGTAGGCATGGCTGTCGGACGACCCGTGACAGGTATTGAAGTAAATACTCGAAAAAAAGACCTGTTTCCTGAAAAAGAAGGAAAACAAGTCTAAGTGAGTATGCTGCTGTTTTGAAAAATCACTCGCAATCCCATTAGTCATGAAGGACACTGTCTAATTTGCTTTGTGTGGAAGCCAGCATAGCTGCTTTTGATAGCCCGGAAGCGATAATTTCTGCCATGTTCATGACAACAGCAAGACGCGTATTCTGAAGCACAAAATACTCCATGAAGCCACCGACATTGACGATACCTGTAATATGGAAGGTACCAACGGGAGGAAGCTCCTTCTTCACACCAGCACCCGGCTTCAGCGGACCATTGATGACATTAATGTTGCCTACATGGCTAAACTGCCCCAGACAGGCATCAATCGCAATAATCGTGGATTGGGAATGCGAGTCTTGAATGAATTCGAGTTTGTCTTTTAAATTCATGGCATGAACCGGATCGTCCAACGTTCCATATACGTGCAAATTTCGGATTGTTTTCGTTTGCAGCTTTGTTCCTACCAGAGGGCCGAGAGCATCGCCTGTAGAACGGTCTGTCCCAATACACACAATGACAATGTCATCTTCAAACGGTGTTAAACGAAAGCGTTGCGCAAGGTGCCTGGCCAGATGGTTGTCTGCGTTTTCACTACGGTATTCCACTTTAAAAGGTGGCAAAAAACATTCTTTGCTATTACCAAATGTATTCATGGCTACCTCCACTCTTGCGGTCTTGATTACTGAATCAGAAAGTATAAACTTCTTCGTACCTGCTTCCTGGTTCAGCAAGAATAATCTTCTGCTAAAACGCGGTCGCTCATCCATGAGCAGGCCTCGATAGAGGTTTTCTTCAAAGATGTAAAGAGTATTCACAGTATAGTACCGAAGAGTCATTTTTATACCAGCTAATGGGAAGGTTACGGAAGTTTTGAAAAATCAGCGAAACTAGCAAGAGCAAAGTTGAACAGGTACAATAAGGGGAGAAGCAAGTCAGGTGCCATGCAAACCAAAATGGACATACCAAAAAGGAGGGAGATGAATGGGGGGAAAGACCGTACTGATCGCGTTTGACTCCACACAGCAAGCCTTGCGAGCAGAAATGCTTTTGGAGTACGCGGATATAGACATAGACACAAGACCGACGCCAAAAGAGATAACGGCAGGCTGTGCGCTTTCCATTGAGTTTCCAATGCCAGATTACTCACAAGCCAAAACAATCATGGAAGAACAACAAGTGGTCGTACGCGGCTATTTTCGGCAGTTTTCTGATTTTTATCGAGAAATTGACGAGGATGGGAACCAAAAGGAGCGGAAGGAATGAAGAAAGAAAGCTTTTTTGAAACCATCTATGCCCAGGTGTATGGATATGTAACCGACGCCGACATGTGGGTAAACATAGGGATGGTTGTATTAAAAATTGCGGCGATTATCCTGATTTCGCGAATCGTGGTGTCTGTGGTGCAAGCCGCAGTCAACCGGATATTTCAGCATCGCCAAGGAAGCAAGCTGCAGATAGACCAACGGCGCGTGGATACGATGCGCGTCCTAGTTAATAACGTCGTACGTTACACACTGTACTTTTTAGCGATTCTGATGATCTTGCAGCTTTTGGGGATCGACTTAAAGCCAGTTCTGGTGAGCGCAGGCGTACTCGGGTTGGCAGTTGGCTTTGGCGCGCAAAGTCTGGTTCGAGATATTATTACCGGATTCTTTATTATATTTGAAGATCAGTTTGCTGTCGGAGATGTTGTAACCATCAACAATTTGACGGGAACGGTACAAGAGATAGGTTTGCGGATTACTCGGGTACGCAGTTGGACAGGGGAGGTACATATTTTCCCCAACGGCATCATTACACAAGTGACTAACTTTTCTTTGCAGAATACGCTTGCTGTCGTAGATGTGTCCGTTGCCTATGAAGAAAATTTGAATCAGGTCGAGCTGGTGTTAAAGGAAGTTTTGCAGTTAGCAAAAACAGAGCTGACAGATATCGTAGCGGATCCGCAGATTTTGGGTGTGCATGCTTTGGGACCATCGGAGGTCATTTTGCGGGTTACGGCTGAATGCAAGCCAAATACGCACCACGGGGTTAATCGTAATTTGCGAGCGATGATCAGAACCGAATTTACCAAGCGTGGTATCCAGATACCATATCCCAAAATTGTCGCTATGCCAGGAAAAGGACAAGCATAACTCAGGGGGGAAAAAGAGAGAATGGAACGGAAGCTATTTGGGCTGGGGGATGTCGTTCAGATGAAGAAGCCGCACCCCTGCGGTACGAATGCGTGGAAAGTAATCCGTATGGGCATGGACGTGCGCATCAAATGCACGGGTTGTGAGCATAGCGTGATGATTCCGCGTCTGGAATTTGAACGGAAACTGAAAAAAATATTGATTCGGGCAGAGGAAGAGCCAGAATCTTGATCAGAAAGATTTTTTGAACTACCCGTCTGTCTTTTCCTACAATGCCTGTAATGGCCAATGAACCCGCGATAAAGTGGGGCTTTGCCGAAACTACAGGAGGTGTACGATGAAGAGGATGGGTAACAGGTGGTTGCATTTCATTTGTGTGCTAGGTCTTTTACTACTGATGACACAGTCTGCATGGGCAAAAGGGGAGAGTGACTGGGGAGTCAAGGTAACACCCACGGACAAAACAGCTCAGATCGACCCTGAAGCCGTCATTACGCTGTCTTTTTCCCAGCAAATCAAGCTGGCGAACAGTAAGGAAATGACCGACAAAACATTGTTATCTGTAGTGCAGCTGACAGATGCCAAGAAAAAGCGAGTCCCGTTCACGGCAAAATGGAACAAGACAAACAGAACAATAACGGTGGATCCTGTAGGAAATATGGAAGCAGGTCAATCATATAAAGTGACTCTGCTAGAAAAAAAGCTGAAGGATGCAAAGGGCCAGTTAAATCCTGAGGTAAGCAGCACATTCGCAACAAAAAATCCTGTGGATAATATCGCTCCAAAAGCGGTGATACTGCCGGGAGACGGAGCGAAACAAGTGAAGCTTCAAGACAAAGTAACGCTTCAATTTGCAGAAGAAGTTTTTCTGACGGATGGAAACATTCTGTCCAGTAAAACAGTGGCGACCCTAGTACGAATCACAGATGCCAAAGGCTCGCAGGTTTCACATACTGTTACGTGGAACAAAAGTAAGCGAACCGTAACGATAAAGCCGAAAGGGGGAGCCTGGCTTCCTCATACGAGCTATCAGGTAAGCGTGATCGCGGGCCAGCTAAAAGACGCGGCAGGCAACGTGAATCCATCACAATCGTCACGTTTTGCTACAGGGGCTAAATAAAGGTGAAAAAGGATGAGCCAATGAAGGCGCATCCTTTTTTTGTACAATCAGATATATCTCCCGGTTGAAAGTACAGATGTCATTATTGATGTCATTACTGATCATTCCACACCGGCTATACGGCCTGTAAATGATCTATGTGTGGTGGTGAAGGTAAGGCTGCATTTTCGTGCAAGCTTACCTTCAGATAGGCCAGGATCGCAGCGGGAAGCTTAGTCACATTCACAACCTACGATAACGAGAAGGATGAAGAGAACCAAAATCAGCGCGAAATCGTCGAAGCCGTTAAAGATACCCACTTGCTAACACCTCCTACCCTAGTTTCAATATTCATGCTATGTCGGAATGGGAAAAGAGGTATGGGCGGATGTCCCGGTTCGAAGGAAAATAAGTTATACACAAGCTATCCACAGAAAATGTGGACAACTTTTCTGACAAAAAGGGTTTGTGGATAGTTCGATTGGGGATGAAAAGAGGAAAAACGATAAGTTATCCACAGGTTTATCCACAAAAGCGATAATTCTCTGGATAAATTAACTGTTCTTAATAAATATTTAAAATATTTTTATTAATAAGAAGGAGTTTCGTCTATATATCACGTAATTACATTATCTAGAAATTGGAAAAGATAAAGAAGACGAAAAGGGGCGATTGAGATTTGAAAAAGCGAGCGTTTGCATCAATCACGGCTCTAGCCATTGCGTTAACCACCGTATCGGTTCCCTTTATTCCGTACAGTACGTCAGCAGTAGCATTTGCAGCGGAAAAAGCACCTGACTACAAAACACGAGCAGAAATACCTGACCAGTACAAATGGAAGCTGAATCATATTTATCCATCTGTGCAGGAATGGGAAAAAGACGTGGCCAAAGTAGAAGCGATGGCGAATGCATTTACCAAGCATCAAGGCAAACTGGGTAAATCCGCAGATGCGTTGGTAAAGGCTTTTGAAGACTACATCGATATGATGCGTATCAATGATAAAGCGTACGTATACGCGAACATGTCACTGGATGTGAACTCCGCCAATTCGGATCTGCAAAAGCTGGCAGACCGTGCAGAAAAAATGTACACACTGGTCTCAGAAAAAACCGCTTGGGTTCAGCCTGAAATTGTTACGATTCCTGATGGAAAAATGAAGAGCTTGCTTGCCGACAAGAGGGTGGCGCCTTATAAGCTGTTTTTAGAGGACATGCTGCGGACTAAACCACATTCTCTGTCTAAAGAGATGGAGGAACTCTTGGCTAAATCATCACCACTGGGCAACTCCGCAACTAATATATACGGTATGCTTTCAAAAGACGTGAGATTTCCCAAAATCAAGGATGAGAGTGGCAAGGAAGTACAGCTTACCCGCGCCAACTTCATTTCCTATATGGAAAGCAAGGATCAGCGCGTGAGAAAAGATGCGTTCAAGGCATACTACAGCGCATTGATTGATTTCCAAGATTCTTTTGCCCAAACCTTGGCTGCAAAAATTAAGGGAGACAACTTCTATGCAGATGCACGTAATTACAAGTCTGCACTGGAGGCAAGTTTGACACCGAACAATATCCCGACCAAGGTATACGATGAACTGATTGACACTGTGAACGATAACCTGCCGCTTTTGCACCGCTACATTTCCTTGAAAAAGAAAATGCTTGGCGTAAACGAGCTGCACATGTACGACATTTATGTACCTATTGTGCCGTCCGATGACAAGTACATTTCCTTTGACGAAGGGAAAAAGATTGTCGTAGACGGGCTGCAGGCTATGGGAGACGAATATGTAAAAGTGCTGGCGGACGGCTTGGATGCCGGCTGGGTCGATGTCTACTCAACCGATGACAAACGGACCGGGGCGTATCAATGGGGAGCGTATGACACACATCCATACGTATTGTTAAACCATCAGGGAACGCTCGATGACGTTTATACGATCGCGCACGAGATGGGACATGCTATGCAATCGTACTACACCAATAAAAATCAGCCGTACATTTCGTCTAATTACCCGACGTTTACCGCAGAAGTGGCTTCCACTATGAATGAAACGCTTCTTTTCAAGAACATGTACGCGCAGGCGAAAACGAAGGAAGAAAAAATGTATCTCCTGAATCATTATCTGGAGAATTTCCGCTCGACCTTGTTCCGGCAGACACAGTTCGCTGAGTTTGAAAAGGCGATCCATGATAAGGAGCAGGCAGGGGAATCCCTCAATGCGGAAGCAATCAAGAAGATTTACCTGGACATCAACAAAAAATATTACGGCAAAGACATGGTTTCTGATGATGAGATTGCGATGGAATGGGCGCGTGTATCTCACTTCTTCAACTATCAGTACTACGTCTATCAATACTCGACGAGCTTTGCCGCGTCACAGGCGCTTGCCAAGCAAATCATGGATGAAGGTCAACCGGCTGTAGATCGCATTCGCACCAACTTCCTGGAGGCGGGCAACTCCGCGCCGCCAATCGAGGTGTTGAAAGCGGCTGGAGTAGATATGTCCACGTCCAAGCCAATCGAGCAGGCTATGGAGATTTTTGAGGAAACATTAAACGAGCTGGAAAAGCTGGTAAACGAGAAGTAGGACTCAGACTGTAAAAAGGCTCCCTTTCACTTGGAGAGGGAGCCTTTGGCGTGCCTGACTAGTCAAATTAATACGCGATGCCGACCCGAGTCCGTACATAATCCAGGCTGGCGAGTTGTTGATAGGTACATGCAGCGGTATCCGGAACTGAAATTTGGGCGCCACCTTCGGGCAGGTAATCAGCTTCTACCCGGAAGGTGCCAGTATAGATGCCGTCCGGTAAGTAGGTGGGACAAACAATTGTCCACGCAAGGCCTGACCCCGCGAGCAATTCGTACGCTTTGTGATGTTCTTCGGCAGCGCGAGTCAATTTTTGTTTTGATTCACTGGATTGATAGCGGAGGAGCTCAGGAGAGATTCTGCTTTTCAGGATGCCGGCTGTACCTACCGTAATGATCCGTGGGACGCCCTCTTGCTTCATTGCTTCAATTATAATGGGCGTTCCTTTTGACAAGGTTGTGGTTCCATCCGTATTCAGAGCACTGATGACGGCATCCATACCACGCATAGCAGCAGCCACATCGCTTTTTTCCAGAACATTTCCGGTCAAAACGCGAAGGTTTTCAGCTAGTACATGTGAAAGCTTATCCGGAGAACGGACGAGTACCGTCACTTCATGGCCATCTTCAAGTGCATGGGTGAGGACATGGCTGCCTACACGACCAGTTGCACCGAGCAGTAAGAGCTTCATTACATAGTCACCTCATGAAAAATGATCCGAATTAGATACTGCCATCCAGTCTAGCATTTCTTTTTTTGTCCCACCAGCTTGATTTATGCTTGAAAAAACACATCGAAGCAGCTTGAAAGCCCCTGTTCGGGACTCATGGTTACCACAAGGAGACAATTGTATTCTTAAAACCAAATCTATATACTTAGTAGGATGTCATGATGTTGATAAGGGAGTGTATATAGATGGGTGCATCTTGTGGGATTGTAGGTCTTCCCAATGTAGGCAAGTCGACTTTGTTTAACGCGATTACGCAAGCGGGTGCAGAATCGGCGAACTATCCGTTCTGTACGATAGATCCGAACGTGGGAATCGTTGAGGTACCAGATCCGCGTCTGGAAAAGCTGACAGAAATTGTAGTTCCAAACAAAGTAGTTCCGACTGCGTTTGAATTTGTAGATATTGCTGGACTGGTAAAAGGGGCGAGCAAGGGAGAGGGTCTGGGTAACCAATTCCTCGGCCACATCCGTGAAGTAGACGCGATTGCACACGTGGTTCGCTGCTTCGAGGATGAAAATATTACCCACGTATCGGGCCGCGTAGACCCTTTGAGCGATATCGAAACAATCAACCTGGAGCTGATCTTTGCCGACCTGGATTCCGTAGAGCGTCGGATTGACCGTATCGCCCGCAAGGTGAAATCCGGTGACAAAGAGTCCAAGCAGGAGCTGGATGTTTTGGAGCGCCTGAAAGCTGCTTTTGAAGAGGGCGAAGCAGCACGCAGCGTTGAACTGGATGACGACGAGCGCAAATGGATTCGCGATTTGCATCTTTTGACCATCAAGCCGATGCTGTACGTATGCAACGTAGCAGAAAACGGAATCCACGATGCAGACAGCAATCCGCATGTGATTGCCGTACGCGCGCACGCAGCTAACGAAGGTGCTCAGGTAGTTGTCATCAGTGCGAAGGTAGAGGCAGAAATCGCTGAGCTCGATGGCGAAGACAAAGAGATGTTCCTCGAGGAGCTGGGTCTTTCCGAGTCTGGACTTGATCGTTTGATTCGTGCTGCTTACGAGTTGCTAGGATTGGTTACCTACTTCACTGCTGGTGTACAGGAAGTTCGCGCATGGACAATCCGACAAGGGATGAAGGCTCCAGGAGCAGCAGGTGTCATTCATACAGACTTTGAGCGTGGCTTCATTCGCGCCGAAGTAATTGCTTACAATGATCTGGTAGATGCTGGGTCCGTTGCAGCAGCCCGCGAGCGCGGAAAGTACCGTCTTGAAGGGAAAGAGTACGTAGTAGCAGATGGAGATGTTATGCATTTCCGTTTCAATGTCTAGAACGAAAATCTTGCTTCGAGAGAGTCGCTTTGCTATAATACGATAATGCGAGTATTTATGGAGTGCATGTTTTGTGCGTTTCGTTTTAAAGCACTCGCTCCTTGCCCAATAGGGCCGCAAAGTCCATAAGGAGGTGAAAAGGTATGCGTCAATACGAAGTAATGTATGTATTGCGTCCAGACCTTGAAGAAGAGAAAGTGAAATCCAATGTAGCTCGTTACAGCGATGTTGTGACCAACTACGGTGGCGAAATCACTAAGCTTCAAGAAATGGGTAAACGCCGTCTTGCGTACGAAATCAATAAGTTCCGTGAAGGTTATTACGTTTTGATGAACTTCAAAGCGAAATCCGATGCAGTAGCGGAAGCTGAGCGTCTGATGAAAATCAATGACGATGTAATCCGCTTTATGTTCGTTCGTGATGAGAAGTAATCATTGTCGCGATCAGAGGGGGAACCAAGATGAATAAAGTCATTCTCATCGGCAACCTGACGAAAGATCCTGAACTTCGCTACACGCCTAATGGCGTTGCCGTTGCTACTTTTACCGTGGCTATCAATCGTCCCCGCACCAATCAAGCGGGCGAGAGAGAAACCGATTTCATTAATATTGTCGCTTGGCAAAAACTCGCCGATCTTTGTGCAAGCTATTTGCGCAAAGGTAGACAAGCAGCCATCGAGGGACGTATGCAAACGCGCTCCTACGATAATAAAGAAGGAAAAAAGGTATACGTAACGGAAGTCGTTGCGGAGAACGTTCAATTTTTGGGCGGTCGAGGCAATGATAACGGTGGAGATAATTCTGGATACGATCCAGGACCGGGCTTTAGCGGTGGTAATAAACCGTCCGGCCAGAGTGGCCAGAGAAACAACGACTTAGATCCGTTTGGGGATCCCTTCGCGAGTGCAGGCAAGCCGATCAACATTTCAGATGATGACTTGCCATTCTAAAAATCGTATAACTTTCACATTCCTAAGAAGGAGGGACTATTATGGCACGCAAAGGACGTCCTAATAAGCGTCGTAAAGTATGCTTCTTTAAAGTCAACAAAATCAAGCACATCGACTATAAAGATGTTGATTTGCTCAAAAAATTCATCAGCGAGCGTGGTAAAATCTTGCCACGTCGTGTGACTGGTACTTCCGCGAAGTATCAACGCGCACTGACAATCGCGATCAAGCGCTCCCGTCAAGTAGCGCTTCTGCCTTACACGACTGAATAATTCGCACAAGCTATAAAAAGGGGGACACAATTGCGTGGCCCTCTTTTTTCCATATTTATTATTCGGTAAAAAACGTCAAGACGTTTTTTCATAAAAGATTTGACCGCTCGCGGTCAACAAAACGGTCATGCCGTTTTGTTACTCAAATGAGGTGCGAACATGCCTTCAAAAACCAAGCAATTGGCCGAAAATGCTGTAATGCTGGGGATTGCCCTCGTACTGTTGTTTCTCGCCACATACACAGTGCTAGGCGTGCTAGTCATTGTCTTGATTCCTTTGCCGTTTTTATTATTGGCCATGAATCGGACTATGCCTAACATGGTATGGATCTCCCTTGCTTTTGCGTTTCTGGGGTGGATCGTCACTGGCCCTATCACCGCCATTCTTGCCCTCTTGTCGGCGATCTTAGGATCAGTCATGGGAATGACCTACACAAAAAAAGGGACGGCACTCCCTGCGATTGCAGCGGGAGCAGGTGTTATATTCCTCGGCATCGTTTTTATGCTAGCCTTTATGAATTTTGGCTTGCAGACCAGCTTTGACGCTGTCATGAAACAGGCTGCGAGTTTAAAACCGCCGTTCATGCCTCAAGAGCAGTATGATCAAGCCATGGAGCTCGGCAAGATGATTTTGCCAACAAGCATGGTCATTGTAAGCTTCCTATTTAGCATCATTGTCCATGGAGTGGCACGCCTGATCGGAAAAAGGTTACGTAGACCGGTGCCAGCATTAAAGCCAATCCGCGAATGGAACTTTCCGAGGTCGCTGCTGTACTACTATTTCATTGCAATGATCAGCATGCTGGTGTTTGGGCAGAGCATGCAGGGAACGTTTTGGGAAAGTGCGATTTTAAACGTAAAAGTAATGTTAGACGCTGTTTTTACTCTACAGGGTCTTAGTTTCTGTTTGTTTGCAGCGTATTTGTATGGATGGAAGAGATTGACTCCAGTGCTTGTTGTCTGTCTATTTATTTTTCCGCCTCTAGCCACTATACTGAGTCTAGTAGGGATATTTGACCTAGGTATTCGTTTGCGGGATAAATTGGAAACAAGAGTGAAGAGGGGCTGAGGAAATGCCCAAATTCCTGTTAAAGCGTTGGTACGGGATGCATATGGTCCTGGCACTCAGCTTTGGCTTGTTGCTATTGGGAATTTTAACCCTGCACCATTGGATGTACGGGGCGATCGGCATTATCTGCTTGATTGGCCTTGTTATTTATGCCCTTCAAGCTGAAAAGGGGTTCCAACGAGATTTGCGCCTTTATTTGGCTACTGTCACACACCGTGTGAAAAAGGCGGGAGAAGGCGTCATTTCGGAACTTCCGATCGGAATCCTTTTATACAACGAGGAAAAGGCAATTGAGTGGGTTAACCCATTCATGACACACATGTCAGGGGATGAACTGTTGATCGGGAAGAACCTCCAGGAGGTATTTCCCCAGCTGACTTGGAAACCAGAGCAAAAACGTCTGGAATTTACTTACAACGAACGGGTATACGAGGTCTTGGTTCGGGCCGATGAACGTCTCCTGTACTTCAAGGACATTACGGACTTCAAGGAACTGACGACTCGATACCATCGTGAAAAGGCCGCCCTTGCTATTATTCATCTCGACAACCTGGACGAGATTGGACAAGTAATGGATGATCAGAGCCGTACACTTTTATCTACGAGTGTCGCTGGTGTGATTACCGAGTGGGCTAACAAACATGGCATATATCTTCGCCGAATCACGGCCGACAAGTTTTTGGCGCTGATGGAGCGGGAAGCGCTTGATAAATTGGAAGAAACGCGCTTTGACATTTTGGATGTGGTGCGGGAGATGACGGCTGACAACAAGATTCCGATTACGCTTAGTATCGGGGTAGGCGCGGCAGCTGGCACCTATATCGAATTGGGACAAATGGCGCAATCCAGCTTGGATATTGCTTTGGGTCGCGGTGGTGACCAAAGCGCAGTCAAGGTGGGGAACAAGCTAACTTTCTACGGTGGCAAATCGAATGCGGTGGAAAAACGGACACGTGTCCGTGCTCGTGTGATTGCGCATGCGCTGCGTGACTTGATTCACGAAGCCGAGCATGTAATCGTCATGGGCCACAAACAGCCTGACATGGATTCCATTGGGGCTTCTTTGGGTGTACTAAAAGCTGTGCAATTGCACAAAAAAGCCGCTTACATCGTTATGGACGAAGGAAATAATTCTGTTGAACGGCTTATGCGAGAAATCTATGCCAATGAAGAATTGGCTGATACGTTCATCACGCCGGAGCAGGCGATACGACTTATCACAGGTCGTACGTTGCTCGTGGTCGTCGATACGCATCGTCCGTCACTCGTGATTGAACCCAAGCTGCTCAGTGAAACCAGTCGGATTGTGGTAATTGACCATCACCGACGCTCAGAGGAATTCATTGAGCCTGTCCTGTTGTATCTGGAGCCGTACGCGTCGTCTACTTCCGAGCTGGTAACAGAGCTATTACAGTATCAGAGTGAACGCTTGAACATTGATAACCTGATTGCAACTGCGCTACTAGCAGGGATTGTGGTTGATACCAAAAGCTTTGCGTTCCGCACAGGCTCACGAACGTTTGAAGCAGCGTCGTTCCTCAGACGCAATGGAGCAGATACAGCCGCGGTACAGCGGTTGTTAAAAGAAGACCTGAATCAGTATGTGAAGCGAGCGCGAATCATCATGAACACCGAAACGTATCGGGATAACATGGCGATCGCTGTGGGCGATCCTTCTGAGGAGTATACACAAGTACAAGTAGCTCAAGCTGCGGAGCAGCTGCTTACTCTCTCAGGTATTCAGGCTTCGTTCGTCGTCGCAGAGCGAGCGGATGGTACGATCTTGATTAGCGGGCGCTCGTTGGGCGACATCAATGTCCAGTCCATCATGGAACTCTTGGGCGGTGGCGGCCACCTGACTGGAGCCGCAACACAAATCGAGGGTGTTTCCTTGAAGGAAGCAGTAAAACGCTTGAAAGAAGCAATTGATACGGTCGTTTAGGCCAATATAAAAAGGGGGAAACGATGATGAAAGTCATTTTTCTTCAAGATGTAAAAGGCCAAGGAAAAAAAGGTGAGGTAAAGGACCTTTCAGAAGGATATGTACGCAACTTCCTGTTGCCTCGCAATTTGGTAAAGGAAGCTACAGATAGCAATGTAAAAACATTGGATGCTCAAAAGCGCAGTGAAGAAAAACGCAAAGAGCAAGAAAAACTAGAAGCGCAGGAGCTGGCAGCCAAGTTCAGCGAGCTGACTGTAAAGATTAAAGGAAAAGCAGGCGAAGGTGGCCGTCTGTTTGGTGCTATTTCGAGCAAGCAAGTGGCACAGGCATTGGAAGAACAGTTTCAAATCAAAGTAGACAAGCGCAAGTTGGAAATGGAAGCGATTCGTGCGCTTGGCGTGACACAGATCAAAGCAAAGCTGCACAACGAAGTAACCGCGACTCTCAAAGTACACGTCGTGGAAGAATAATGACGAATAAATGGGAGGTGTGACGTGAGCGACCTGTTTTTGGATCGTGTGCCGCCGCAGAACAAGGAAGCGGAACAATCGGTACTGGGTGCCGTGTTCTTGTCCAAGGAAGCTCTAATCACGGCCATTGAGATTCTCCGCCCGGAGGATTTTTATAAGACAGCGCATCAGCGCATCTTTCAAACGATGGTGGACCTGTACGAGAAAGGTGAGCCTGTCGACCTGGTTACAGTGACGGCTGAATTGCAGGACCACAAGCTGCTGGATGAAGTAGGCGGCGTTACGTATATTACGGAAATCGCAAGCTCGGTTCCTACAGCAGCGAATATCGAATATTACGCAAAGATTGTAGAAGAAAAGTCGCTTTTACGGCGATTGATTCATACAGCAACCAAGATTGCCAACGACGGGTACTCTCGCGAGGATGACGTCACAGAGATTATTGCCGACGCCGAGAAGTACATCATGGAAATCGGTCAGAACCGCAATAGCGGCGGTTTTCAACCGATCCGCGACGTACTCCTCGAAACCTATGAACGGATTGAGATTCTAAGTCAGCGGCGCGGCGATATTACGGGGATTCCTTCCGGTTATACCGATCTGGACAAGATGACGGCAGGCTTTCAGCGAAGTGACCTGATTATCTTGGCCGCCCGTCCTTCTGTAGGGAAAACGGCATTTGCACTGAATGTTGCGCAAAACGTAGCCGCACGAGCAAATGAGACAGTAGCCATCTTTTCGTTGGAGATGGGTGCGTCCCAGCTTGTACAACGTATGATTTGTGCAGAGGGAAACCTGGATGCTTCCAGACTTCGTTCCGGGGGATTGGAAGAGGATGATTGGCAGAAGCTGACGATGGCGATTGGAACTCTGGCGAAGGCACCGATTTATATCGATGATACGCCAGGGGTTACGGTGCAAGATATCCGGGCCAAATGTCGTCGCCTGCAAGCTGAGCGTGGCTTGGGAATGATTTTGATTGACTATCTACAGTTGATTCATGGACGCGGCAAAGGAGACAACCGTCAGCAGGAAGTATCCGAAATCTCTCGTACGTTGAAAGGGATTGCCCGTGAATTGAATGTTCCTGTTATTGCTCTGTCGCAGTTGAGTCGTGGTGTTGAACAACGTCAGGACAAGCGCCCGATGATGTCTGACATCCGTGAGTCAGGATCGATTGAGCAGGACGCGGATATTGTCGCGTTTCTATACCGTGATGACTACTACGATAAAGAAACGGAAAACAAAAATGTCATTGAGGTCATCATCGCCAAACAGCGTAATGGTCCGACAGGCACAGTAGAGCTGGCGTTTTTGAAGGAATTCAATAAATTTGTAAGCTTAGATCATCGCTTCCGTAATGCAGCAGGACAATAGCTGGAAGAAGGAGGGCCGGAGAAAATCCGGCTTTTTCTATGTGGCAACTTCATGCATATTATCACATAAACTGTCGAAGGTTCATTGATGCAGGATAAATTACCGAACATATAATCTTTTCACAATTCAAATGTTCGTATTTTCCGTTGACATGGAAGAAATCGTTTAGTACACTTAGATTGTTTCAGGCCCAAAAGGACATGATTATATCAGGAGGTGTTTTTCGATGTCAACTGTCGTTGTCGTCGGAACCCAGTGGGGCGATGAAGGTAAAGGTAAAATCACAGATTATTTAGCTGAAAGTGCAGAAGTAGTAGCTCGTTACCAAGGTGGTAACAACGCAGGTCATACCATTATTTTTGGTGGTAACAAATACAAACTTCATTTGATTCCATCCGGGATTTTTTATACAGACAAGACCTGCGTAATCGGAAACGGTATGGTAATCGACCCGAAAGCGTTGGTAAAAGAGCTGGAGTACATCCACAGCTTTGGTTTCTCTACAAGCAACTTGAAAATCAGTGATCGCGCGCATGTGATCCTGCCATACCACATTAAACTGGATGGCGTGGAGGAAGATAGCCGCGGTGCAAATAAAATCGGTACTACCCGCAAAGGGATTGGCCCAGCATACATGGACAAAGCAGCCCGTATTGGTATTCGTATTGCGGATCTGATGGATCGTGACGAGTTTGCTCGCAAGCTTGAGCGCAATTTGGCTGAGAAAAACCTCCTGTTGGAGAAGCTATACAATACTACCGGCTTTGAATTGAAAGAAATACTGGATGAATACTTGGCTCTTGCCGAGATTATCCGTCCTTACGTAACCGATACATCTGTTGTCTTGAACGATGCCATTGATCGTGGCAACCGTGTCCTTTTCGAAGGTGCGCAAGGCGTACTGCTTGATATTGACCAAGGTACTTATCCATACGTAACGTCTTCCAACCCAATTGCTGGTGGCGTAACAATCGGATCTGGTGTAGGGCCGACCAAAATCAACCAAGTTATCGGTGTAGCCAAAGCATATACTACTCGTGTTGGGGATGGTCCGTTCCTGACTGAGCTGACAGATGCGACAGGCGATCACATTCGTGAGGTTGGCTTTGAGTACGGTACAACAACTGGACGTCCTCGTCGTGTAGGCTGGTTTGACAGCGTGGTCGTTCGTCATGCTCGTCGTGTCAGCGGCATCACTGGTTTGGCCATCACCAAGCTGGATACTCTCTCTGGAATCGAAACACTGCGTATTTGCACGGCGTACAAATACAATGGTGAAATCATTGAATCGTTCCCAGCGAACCTCAACATGCTGGCGAAATGCGAGCCTGTGTATGAAGAGCTACCAGGCTGGAGCGAAGACATTACAGGTGTCCGTAATCTCAATGATTTGCCTGAGAATGCTCGCCACTACATCGAGCGTATTACACAACTGACTGGTATCCCAATGTCGATCTTCTCCGTAGGACCAGATCGTGAGCAAACCGTCGTTGTTCGTGGCATTTACGGATAAACTTAGGCCTTATGGCATGAAGAAAGCTGTCGAATCATCGACAGCTTTTTCTTTTTTGGGCGGACAGACACAAAACGACACCCTCTGGGCATATGGTAAAACATAGGTAGAAAACAAAGAGGTGATCATGATGATGGGATTCGACCAAAAAGCCATGAAGCTGCTGGGGAAAAACGTTCAGGTAAAGATGTTTAATGGCGTCGTCATCAAGGGAACCATGACTCATTTCAACAACGGCTACCTCTGCTTTATTACGACATACAAGCAACAAAACGACGCCGAGAAAACCACTATACGCCGGCTTGCCTTAAAAGATATTACTTCCATGCAAGAGGTGTGAACCCCAGATGAGCAAAATGAAGTAAGCCATCTTTCCTGCCTGAAAGGGAAGATGGCTATTATTTGTTTCTATCTTACACCATGCCACCGTATGAACGAATCATTTCAGTCGCCTCATCCCCTCGTTCTTCGGGTACGACGCAAGTGAGTAAGACACTGCGGTTTAGGTTGTCATCGCCACGATCAGCCATACCACTGGCATCCGGGCTCGCGGCTGCTAATACACTGGCATCGCGTCCATTTGGAAAATCTCCTGCCAATGTCATGCTCCCCAAGGAGGGGATCTCGCCAGTTATGGGGTTCATAATTCTCTCATTTCCGTCACCCGGAAATTGTCCAACTCTGTCGATCTGAATAATGGAGAAACCAGCCAGTCGAAGCGCATCAGCTGCTTTTGCCGCTTCATCTTCCGTGTGAAAACCTGCCAGAATGTTTCGTTCCTTCAAGGAAATCAGCCTCCCAGTAATGATAAAAGCTCCCATTTCTATGTACATAGAATGACTCTTGGCCCCATTTTTTATTCGACGGCAATTTACACTTGAAGTTGTCGGCAAACTTATGGTAAAGTCGACATAGTTGATTTCTTTAGGCAATTTGGCAGATATATGGAAACCAAATTTTGGGATATACGACCTAGTCGGTATATTAAAAATTTTCAGGAAATAGAAACGAGAAAGCTGTGTCTGTTTTCAGGAGGGACAAGTTATGCAATGGTCGGAATGGAAGGCCAAGCTGCAGGAACGGTCAGGACGAATCGTTCGAGATTGCAGCGATCTGGCGAAACGTACTTTGAAACGTACAAGCTCTTACATCCAAGAACATAAAAAACAAACCATATCCGTAGCAGCGGGATTGGTTATAACGGTAGCAGCAGGAGCATCCGCACAGTATTACTACACAAGCAATATCACATCGGTATACCATGTGGCCATAAATGGTCAGGAAATCGGTGTTGTGAGCAGCCCTGATGTCATTCACAAGTGGACCGATGCGAAGCTGGAAGAGGAAAAAGCGAAAAACGGTCTTACGTTGACGCTGGCTGATTACATAACGTTCCAGGAAGAACGTACGTACAAAGCTCCTTTTGACAACGAGGCGGCAGTCAGAGCCCTTTCTGATATGGCAGACCTCAAGGTTCAGGCAGTAAAGCTCGTGGTTGACGGCAAGGCAGTCGGATACTTGCCGGATCAAAAAACCGCAGACGAAGTGTTGGCACGTGTGAAGCAAAAGTATTCGGGTATACCAGCAGCGCCAGAGAAAAGAGCGGTAGTTGCTGCATCCATGTCAGCTGATCAAGCGAGCCCAATAAAAGAAGTAGCTTTCAAGGAAAACGTAGAGATGCAGACGGAATCAGTAGCTGCAGCTCAAATTTTGCCTGCCGAAAAACTGGAGGAACTGCTCGTAAAGGGTACTTTCCAAGATATGACGCATACCGTAGTCGAGGGAGACTGCATCGGATGCATCGCCAAAAAATACGGAATTACGTCTAACGATATTTATGCCAACAACCCAGGCATTACGGAAAATACATTGCTTCAACTGGGACAAAAGATCAACGTCACAGCGGTCCGTCCTTTTGTGACTGTGCAGGTAAAGGAAGAGCTTTCCCAACAAGAGACGGTTGCTTTTTCGACGCAGATCAACAACAACGATAAGCTGCCAAAAGGGGAAACCAAAGTGGTTCAAGAAGGCCGCGATGGCAGCAAGATGGTCAAATATGAGATTGTGAAAGAAAATGGACAAGTTGTCGACCGCAAAGTCATTAAACAAGATGTGATTGCGCAGCCTGTAGCAAAGATCATGGAGCGAGGAACAAAAGTAATTCCTTCACGTGGGACAGGCCGTTTGAGCTGGCCAGCGAAAGGCTACATCAGCAGTGGTTTTGGTACACGCTGGGGCAGACTACATAAAGGTATTGACATTGCCGGTTCCGGTTCTGTTTTGGCAGCAGACAATGGGCGTGTCATCTTAGCGGGATGGGACGGCAATTACGGAAAAGCAGTCGTCATCGACCACGGAAATGGCATGGAAACGCTCTATGGGCATTTGAGCACCATTAACGTGAATGTTGGCGATGTGGTAGAACAAGGGAAGAAAATCGGCGTGAAGGGTTCTACGGGAGACTCCACTGGTGTCCATCTCCATTTTGAGGTTCATCAGAATGGACGAGTTCAGAACCCGATGCGTTTCTTAAAATAGACAAGTAATTTTTGGGGAAAAGAGGGTCACTCTGTAAAGGAGTGCCCTTTTTTTATTTAGCGATGGTCTATCGCGACAGGGAGTGACTTCCAAAGGGCTTCTTTACAGGGAGGACATGGTGTATTGTAGAGGAATAGATGTTTTGCAGGTGGAATCCTTAACAGAGAAAGGGAGGGAGCGGGATGGCAAAACTCCTCGTTGTAGACGATGAAAAACCGATCGCAGATATTTTGAAATTTACTTTTGAAAAAGAAGGGTATCAAGTCGTGTGCGCCTACGATGGTGAGGAAGCACTACTCGTCGTACAAGATGAACGACCAGATCTGATTTTACTCGATGTGATGCTGCCGGGCCGTGATGGCATGGAAGTATGCCGGGCTGTTCGCCAAACACACGATGTGCCGATCATTATGCTGACGGCCAAGGATTCGGAGCTTGATAAGGTCCTGGGGCTGGAATTAGGCGCAGATGATTACGTCACCAAGCCGTTCAGCACCCGCGAGCTTGTTGCCCGGGTAAAGGCCCACCTGCGCAGGCACCAGCCAAGGACAGAAGAAAAGGATAGCCAGCATGTTTTGCGTGTGCATGAGCTGGAAATCGACCTGCATTCATATACAGTGGAAAAAGTCGGGGAGCAATTGGAGCTGACCCATCGTGAATTTGAGCTCCTGGTTTATTTGACCAGACATCAGGGGCAGGTACTGACGCGTGAGCATCTCCTTCAATCAGTCTGGGGATTTGATTATTTTGGCGATGTACGTACGGTAGATGTAACGATACGCCGTTTGCGGGAAAAAATTGAGGATGATCCGAGCCAACCGAAATATATCATTACACGCCGCGGTTTGGGATACACCTTGCGTAACCCAGGCATGGGAGGCACGCCTGGATGAGGCGGTTGTTCAAAACGATTCAACTGTTACTCAAGACCATTCAAAGGCTGTTCAAGACGATTCAATGGAAAATGGTCGTCATCTACATGCTGCTGATTTTGCTCGCGATGCAATTTATTGGCGCTTACTTTGCCCGGGAAGTCGAAAGCTATTACATAAACAACTTTTCTGAGGCATTGAATGGACAGGCGAGTCTTTTAGCAAGCTTGCTGGAGGGAGATTTGCGTCCGCGCGATGGGAAAGAACAAAGCGCAGAGCAATATCGTCAGGATATCGATAACCTGATTAACAACCTTGTAAAAATCAACGGCGCCAATGTTCAAGTAATCGACCAAACCGGAACGGTGGTAAGTACAACTGAGGATAAGAGCACCATCGGTCAGCGGACTTCGCAACCGGAAGTCACCATCGCCCTTTTAGGGACACGCAGCGAGTCGATGCGGATTGATCCGCGGACAGGTGCGCGTGTAAAAGTACTGGTATTGCCGGTCAAGGGCGATCAGATTGTTTATGGGGCCGTTTATATGGTCGCCTCGATGGAAGGAACCTACACGACGATCCGCAAGATGAACGGTATTTTGGCGACAGGCACCATGTTTGCGCTGGTGATTACGGCGGGTCTCGGTGTCGTACTGGCGCGAACGATTACCAAGCCAGTCAAAGAAATGACTCGACAAGCAAGAGCCGTTGCAGATGGTGACTTTAACAGCAACGTCAGGGTGTATAGCGGGGACGAAATTGGCCAACTCGGCATGGCGTTTAACCATATGACGCTGCGCCTGCAGGAAGCCATTTTGCAGCAAGAAGAAGAGCGAGAAAAATTAGCCGGAATTTTAAGCAACATGACCGATGGCGTGATTGCTGCCAATCGGGACGGCCAGATCATTCTGTTTAACCGTGCTGCGGAAGAAATGCTGCAAATAACGATGGCAGACGTGCTTCGTAAACAGCGGACCTTGCATGACTTGCTCAGCCTGCCGCCAGAAAATGAGATGCCCCTTCACAGGCAGGAAGAGCCGCTATTCATCGAAATGATGCTCCCGAATCGGGATGAAGTCATTTTTCGTGTGACGTTTACTACTTTGCAGCATGATAGTGGGAAAAAAGGCGGTATCATTGCAGTGGTGGCTGATGTTACGGAGCAGCAGCGCCTGGAGCAGCACCGCAGAGAATTTGTAGCCAACGTATCGCATGAGCTGCGGACTCCGCTTACGACGATCAAAAGCTACGTGGAAGCGCTCTTGGATGGCGCAGTGGAAGAACCGGAGCTGTCCAATCGCTTTTTGCGTGTCACCATGTCTGAGACAGAGCGGATGATTCGGCTTGTCAATGACTTGCTGCAGCTCTCCAGATTCGACTCGCAAGGAATTCGGCTGCACTGCAAGGAAGCGGATCTTACTCGATTACTGCGATATGCAGCAGATCGCTTTTCCATGTTTGGCGAGCAACAGGAAGTGCAGCTCAATCTGGATGTACCGACCAAGCTGCCACCTGTATTTATTGATTTGGATGCCATTAATCAAGTATTGGATAATCTTTTGTCCAATGCGATCAAATATACACCTCAAGGCGGTACTGTTGTTCTACACGCGAAGGCAAACTACAAACAAAACCGGGTGCATATTTCGCTTAAAGATACCGGGATCGGAATTCCAAGCCGTGATTTGAAACGTATTTTTGAGCGGTTTTATCGTGTAGACAAAGCACGTTCGCGCGGACAGGGCGGTACAGGATTGGGACTGGCTATTGCCCGGGAATTAGTCCAGGCGCACGGCGCAGATATCGAGATTACGAGCGAATGGAATGTAGGGACGACTGTTACGTTCTGGGTGCCATTTGCCCAAGGAGGTAAAACGGGATGAAGCGGATGCTAGAGCCTGCCAAAACCGTATTACTCAATCTGCTGGTACTAACCAGCTTTTGCCTGACCGCGCTGCTTTGGACCAATCAGCCAAAATTTCAATTCATTCAGCCAGCGCAGTATACCGAATCAAAGCCCGTTCAGGAAAAACAGCTTGAGCAGCTAGTGACTCCGGAGTCGGTCATCTTCCACTACGGAGAGGAGCGGCATACCAAGTCGGTTGCAACGGATGCTCCCTATAGTATGATTGTCAGAGAGATGTCCAAATGGATTTTTCTCGATTTCACTCCTTTTACGCTTTCCAATGAAAAGTGGGGGGAAATTGCCCGGGAAAAGATGGGGCTGGAGGTTCGGTTCAGAAGTTCGTTGCCACTGTCGATTATTGGGAGGTTGGTGACGTTTCGGGATGAGTATGACAACCGGATGAATGGGATTGACCGCTTGTGGCTGTATTATGAAAAGGACGAGGACGTCGTCTATGCGCTGTTTCTTTCAACGGACGAAGGACGCATGATGCGCTCTCGGACATCGATAAGTCCAAAGGATTTGCGTGAGTCTTATTTAGCGGCAGGCAATCAGATGCCGGAGCAAATCATGAAAATCGTCAGACCAGACCGGAATTATTCCGCTTTGGAAGGCGCCATACCGTTGTGGAACATTTACTATTTGCCGAAAAATCAAGGACGCATGCAGCAATTTCGTTACAGCTATGTTCCTGTTACCAATGACCGGCTGATGGAAGCCTACTTTATCGATCAGTCTCTCGTAAGACAAATTATGGAGCGGGACAAAACCGTCATATTTACGGATGGCAGCAGGTCCATTCAGTTGAGGTCGGAGCAGCAGGCGATCACGTTTACGGACCCGGCGTACAAGATGCGGGCACAAGAGCTGTCTGATGAGGAAAAGGTACAGGGTGCTGTTACCTTTATTAATAAACATTTGGGTTGGTTGGATGATTACCACTTTGAAAAAATCAAAAAGAGCTACAATGAAAAAGATTTAATCACGTTCCGTCAATATCTAGGGGCGTATCCGTTTATCAGTCGCTCAGGAACCACGCAAATAGATTCGATTCAGATTACTTCCGAGGCAGGGCAGATCGTGACGATGAGCCGATCGCTAGTGGATCTGGACAAGTACATTTCGAACAAAGAGTGGACTGTGATGTCGGGGCCAGAGCTGTATCAGATGATCAGAGATAAAAAGCTGGGAAACACAGAACAAATAACAAATGCCTATCTGGCCTATCAAACGGTAGTAGACGATGGATTTGTAGACCTGATGCCAACTTGGGTCGTGGAAATGACCGATCAAGCCACCTTGTATATTCCTGCGCAGACCAATCAGGGAGGAGGAAAGGTGAATGGATTGGAGTAGAACCAAGACGATCCTCATCTGGGCCTTTCTTCTCCTCGACTTGTTTCTCGGTTATCAGGTATACATCACGAGAATCAGCTTTTCGAATGACAAAGAAGTGGCCCAAGGTGAAAAGGGGAACATCGAGTTTTATTTAAATCAGCAAAATATTATGCTCGCAACCGAGGTACCGCAAGACACGCCGGTAATGGCCAATTTAAATGCAGAGTATGTGGGAATTAACCCTCTTTCCCTGAAGGAGATGCCGGGGCTGCAAGCAACGATGGAAAAAATGTCATTGGCTGCAAAGCTGGACCCGCCTATGCAGATTCGGGGGCAAATTACGCCAAATGAGCTTTTGCGCCAAATTGGGCAGCGGTTGATGTATGGAGACCAGTACTCGGCAGATATGCACCAATCCAATCAGACTCGTCTTTTGTACTGGCAGATGTACAATAAAATACCCGTATTCGTCGCTCCTTTAGATGTTTATCTGGATAATGGAACGATTCTGGGGTACAGACAAACCTTTTACCATATTCGTGAGCAGCAAAATGGTGGGCGGCAGGTCATCTCTGGCTATGTGGCACTACAATCGCTGGTGGAGAAGCAAATTATCGAGCCGGGAGAACGAATTGAGAGTGTGACCCTCGGCTATTACGGATCGTATGACGCAGATATTCAGACACTCGCTCCTGTTTGGCGGGTTATTCACGACGGCAAGCAGCATTTCGTCAATGCATTTACGGGTACATTGGAACGGGCGATGGAGACCCAGTGAGAACGAGATAAGGGTCACAAAGAGAAGCAACTGGGAACGATACGGGAAGAGGGATGTTGGGTGAGATTTAGTGTGTTGGCAAGTGGAAGCACGGGTAATGCCATTTACGTGGCAACGGACCGTGTCTCTGTACTGATTGACGTAGGGATCACAGGGAAGCAAGCAGAAGCGGCGCTGCAGACAATCGGGGTCAATCCCGCAGAATTGAGTGCCATCCTCGTCACGCACGAGCACGTCGACCATATCAAGGGCGTCGGCGTGATGGCCAGGCGGTATGGACTCCCGGTTTATGCGAACCCAAAAACATGGTCCGAGCTGGATGGACAAATAGGAACGATCAAGGAAGACCAGCGACGCTTGTTTGCAGTAGGGGAAAAGCAGGAGCTGGAGGATTTGGGCATTGAGTCCTTTGGTATTTCGCACGATGCGGCTGAGCCCATGGGCTTCTGCTTTTACCAAGGCAAGAAGAAGCTGAGTGTAGCAACAGATTTGGGATATGTCAGTGATCGAATCAAGGAAACGATCCGCGGGGCAGATGCGTATGTGTTTGAATCGAATCATGATGTCGAGCTGTTGCGCATGTCACAGTACCCTTGGAGTATCAAGCGGCGTATTTTGAGCGATGTCGGACACTTGTCGAACGAGGCGGCAGGAGATGCCTTGATCGATTGTTTGACTGGCGGCTCAGAGCGTGTGTACCTCGCCCATTTGAGTAAAGAAAACAACATGATTGATCTGGCTAGACTGACAGTGAAAAATATTCTGGAAGAGCGGGGCTTGGCCGTGGGAGACGATGTCCATCTACGTGACACGTACCCGGATCGTCCTACGAAGCTGGAAGAGCTATGAGATCGGTTTGACTTGGACCTGACGACGGCTAATGGTCTCAGAAAGCTTGGAAGCCATATCGATCTGAAATGTTAATTGGGAGTCCAGCTCCTTCACTTTCGTACTCAACTCTTCGTGAGTCAGCAGCCCTTTGCTGACGAGGAGTTCAATCAGGGCGTGCAGGACAATGGTATTGTGGTAGTCTACTTCTTGTAGATCGGCCAGTTTGGCGATGAGATGAACCTCTTTCATTTCTATCAATCCTTTCTTCCGGCTCCTTGAGGAAAGCTTTTCATCTATCATATCCGGGCCTTTGGTGAAATATTCCTGGACCCTTTAGCAAAGAGAAGATGACTTCAGTATTGTACTGAGGTCATCTTTTTTAATGCATCTCTACCAATCATTTATGTTGGTAAGCTGACGGGGCGTAACCCTTTGAATATGGATCGGAATTAGACTTCGGTTATCTCGGTTGATGAAAAAAGAAGGAGCCGTATCAGCTCCTTCTTTCCTCTCAACCTATACCTCAATGCCGCTATCCAGACGGCGGCTGACTTATTTGTGTTTTACAAATTGGGCTCCTTTTTTGAAAGCTCTTGTATCATCCCTCTTAGCTGTTCTACCATTGGCGCCGGCGCTTTTTTTGGTGAACCCGTATCAAATGGAGGCTGGGGATCGTATTCCAAAATCAACTGGACCACTTTGCTTGTATCTTCCCCCAATTCCCATGCTACTAATTGGAGTGCCATGTCGATACCAGAGGATACACCGGCTGCTGTTACGATTTTGTCATGGCGAACCACTCTTTCATCTGTTGGAATGGCTCCAAAAGATTGAAGTAGGTCAAAGGATCCCCAATGACTGGTGGCCACGGCTCCATTCAACAAGCCAGCGGCGCCCAAAATCAGAGAGCCGTTGCAAACCGAGGTAGTCCATTTCGTAGTCTCATGTAACTGACGAATCCAATTCAGAGATTCTTCGTCATTCATTGGAGTCTTATAATTAGGCGGACTGCAGCCAGGAACGACGAGAATATCAGCTGAAGTCACTTCAGAAAAGCTGTAATCAGCATGCAAATAACCCATTTTTGAATCCAGTTTGATTAACCCTTTATTCTTGGCGACAAACTTTACTTTACTTTTCATTGTAGCAGCAAATACTTCATATGGACCAATTGCATCTAATGCTGTTATTCCATTGTAAAGCATGATTGCGACTTCCATAATGATCTCTCCTTTAACCATAGGAATTCATTCAATTCAAATGCATTGTACTATACTGATGTAGGGTATTGTGATGTCTATATTGTGAAAAACACAATCCGGTGATAATTCGGGTTTGCTTACTGAAATGCTACATTTTATTGTGTTCTATATTCCACAACCTTTCCATATTTCTCACGCGATTTTGCCGAAACCCAGGCGTATACTAAAGGTGTCAAAAGGAAGCAAAGCATACAGACATCATTCATGCTAACGGAAGTGAAAAGGCGTATAGGAGCAGCAAAAACCTGTAACCCTAGTAATAGTAGAGGAAGGAGAGTGTGAATCATGGGTTTTTATGATGATTTGACTCACGTAGAACGGAAAAAACGGCGTACGGGAGGCGTTGGCCGTCTAGTCATGACGTCAGTAACCTCAGCAGTTATTGGGGGAATGGTCGTCCTGCTCATGCTGCCGACGCTCTCCAATGCCGGATATATCAATATGGTCAAGCCGGGAGCGACGAATGTCATGAGCAACCCCACAGCCAATCTATTTGCACAGCCAGTCTCCGTCAAAGTAGAGACAGGAACCGTGGATGCTGTGAAAAAAGTGGAGAATGCGGTGGTAGGTGTCATCAACATCGGCCGGACAAGAAGCAATTGGTTTAATAATACGCAAGATGTCGAGCAGGGCGAAGGTTCTGGCGTTATCTTTGAGAATAAGGGTGGAAAAGCCCACATCATCACCAACTACCACGTGATTGATCAAGCGCAAAAGCTGGAGATCGCACTGCCAACGGGTGAAAAAGTAGAAGCAAAAGTCTTGGGCGCAGATCCATTTGCCGATCTGGCTGTACTGGAGATCGACGGCTCCAAAGTAACCACGGTTGCGGAGCTGGGGGATTCCTCCACACTGCAAGTAGGTGAACCTGCGATTGCTATCGGGAACCCACTGGGTATGAAATTCTCCCGCACCGTCACACAAGGAATCATCAGTTCACTGGAACGCTCGATGCCGATTGACTTCAATGATGATGGTCAAGACGACTGGGAGCTGGATGTTCTGCAAACAGACGCCGCGATCAACCCTGGTAACAGCGGCGGAGCCCTGGTCAATATCCAAGGACAGGTCATCGGGATTAACACACTGAAGATTTCCAAAACCGGTGTGGAAGGCTTGGGCTTTGCCCTCCCAATCAACGATGTGAAAAGCATCGTCAGCGAGCTGATGGAAAAAGGGAAACTGGAGCGCTCTTATCTGGGTGTCCAACCATTCGACCTGACCAATGTACCGCGCTACAACTGGAAAGAAACCTTGAATTTGCCTGACGAAGTGCAAGCGGGGGTAGTCGTTCAAGGTGAAGTCGGCAAATTCTCTCCAGCGGGAGAAGTCGGTCTCAAACAATACGACGTCATCGTCAAACTCGACAACAAGGACATCGCGAATGGCGCCCAGCTGCGCAAGTTCCTGACTTTGAACAAAAAGCCAGGTGACTCCGTCGTCATTACGTACTATCGCGATGGCGTGAAGAAAACGGCCACAGCCAAACTGACCAAAACGCCGGAGTAATCAGGCGAAAGCAACTCCGGGACTTTGTCCCGTTTCCATAAATTTTTTTCCCCCCTCTATCTATTGACCATAGATAACGACTTGTGAGCGTCGAGCTTCATTCGGCGCTCTTTTTTTATGCCGGGAAGGAGGATGAGGGATGGCTTGTTTTCTTTTCGTTCTGGGGTAGAATAGGAAGCGACATGAGAATGAACGGAAAAGAGGCTGGCAACATGGATAAGATGATGAAAAGCATTCAAATAGAAGGAAAAGCAGTCGAGCTGCAGGAGGAATTCCCCGTGCGCTTTGCCTGCATGGAGCACTTCGATCAGGAACTGGATGACTACGTCAATGATTATGAAGCGGCACCGGATACGTACGCGGCACAGGCGATTGAAGATGATACGGTGGACAAGCGTTGTCGGGCTTGCGGAGTACCGGGACAGATCGCGCTACTGCGAGAGAAAGGAATGTAGGGGAACGTGCAAATTACGATTATTACGGTAGGGAAGCTAAAGGAAAAATATTTGCGCGAGGGTATCGATGAATACAGCAAGCGCTTGTCCGCTTATTGCAAGCTCCAGGTCATAGAGGTGAACGACGAAAAAGCGCCCGAAGAGATGAGCTCGGCCGAGATGGAGCAGGTGAAGCGCAAGGAAGGCGAGCGCATACTGACGCAGATCAAGCAGGACCAGTACGTGATCGCGCTCGCGATTGACGGGCAGATGTGGTCATCCGAGAAGCTATCGGCGGAGATGGACAAGCTCGCTTTGCATGGGCGCAGCCAGATTGCTTTTGTGATTGGTGGGTCGTTGGGGCTGGCTGATCAGGTGTTGAAGCGGGCTGATGCGTTGCTGTCGTTTTCCAAGATGACGTTTCCTCATCAGTTGGTAAGGTTGGTTTTGTTGGAGCAGGTTTATCGGGGGTTTCGGATTAGTCGGGGGGAACCGTATCATAAATGACGCAAAAAATATTTAGATTATTATTTGTCAATAATTCTGTTAGAATTGCCTTGGTAAAGGTGTTTTAAAGAAAGCGAACTCAAAAAGGGCCATCCGCGTGTGTTTCGGGGTGGCCCTTTGGTCAAATCATACTATTTTTTAACCACAGGAACCCAAAATTCGCCGTAGAAAGTGCCGTCACCGTTTTCTTTGCGATAAGTCGCATTGGGACCGCCGATGTAAGCATAGTCAGTGATTTGTGACAAGACTTCGCCAAAAGCACGATAAGTCAACTGATCAAACAAAGTTTCCTTGTCGCCGGTTCCTGCGAGCACTATGTACTCGCTCTCTGGAAACTCGATGATGCGTGTTGCGTCAGCCACCGATTTGCTAGCTTCTACCGCGAAATAATTCCACGGCCTGCCTTGATAAACCTCGTTGACTGACCATTCGCGATCATCTTTTGCGGCCGCTTTAAGCTTATCAAAACGTCCGTCAGCCTTGAGTGCTCCCCAAAACTCTGCTTTTTCCTTCTGCAAAGCTGGCGCGTCTTGGAAATTGGATTGAATTGAAAAACCATAAGCGGTCAATGTAAATGATTTCTTATGTTCAACTGTGTAATTTGCCATGGGAGTGCTCCTTTGACTGAGATTAGCCTGCTACTTTTTTTGCACGAAGCCACATTTCGCCGTAGAATGTACCGTCTTCAGCTGCTTTGACGAATGTTGAGTTACCAGGACCAACGTATTTGTAGTCTGTGATTTCTTGCAGCAGGCCACTGAAAACTTTGCCTGTTATTTCGTCAGCAAGGCGGTCTTTGTCAGCGCCTGTGCCAGGCACCACGAGGTAGTCCCCAGCGAGGAAGTCAAGGACGACCGCGCCTTCCACGTCGTATGCACCCATCACGCCGAAGCCGCGCCAAGCCTTGCCGTCGATGACGTAGTTGATTTGATATTCTTGCCCGTCAGCGAGCGCGAGAAGTTCGGCAAGCTTGCCGTTTTCAGTGATTTCAGCTTTTTTCGCTGCAGTTTTTGCTGCATTGCCTGCCCAGTCGTTGTAGTCTTCAAGTAAAACACCGAAAGCAGTCATTTTGTAGTTTTCTGAGATGGTTTGGATGGAGTAGTTAGACATCTTGATCTCTCCTTAGCGGATTTGTTTTTACAAGATTGATACTATTCTCTAAATGTATCAAAAAACGATTCCTTTTATCGAATATCAAAAAGTATTGCAAAAACAGAATCAAAATCAGTACTGGTGCTACATTTCTGATACAATAAAATCATGAAAAAGACAGAACGAGTGAACCTGATCATGCGCTTCATCAATAACCGCGCGCATTTTACGATTGCAGAGATTCAGCGGGAGTTCAAGATTTCTCGCGCGACGGCGATCCGCGACATTAACGAGATTCAGGCGATGGGTTTTCCGCTGACGACCGAGCTTGGGCGCGGGGGCGGCTACAATGTCCTGCAAAATCAGTATCTGTCCGCCGTCCGTTTCACGCCAGAAGAGCTGAAAGCGATATTTATCAGCTTTATCGCCTCGAAAAATTCGCAGCTGCCTTATTTGCAAAATCGCCGCTCCATCACTGAAAAACTCATCGGCATCGCGTCGCAAACCCAGCACGACGAGCTGATCGAGCTGAATAATATCTTGCTTTTTGAAAATACAAATCCCGCTAATCCGAATCTTTTGGAACTCGATGATGCGGCGCCTGCGGAGTTGAACCAGTTGATTTCGCTTGCCGTGCGGGATAAGCACTTGCGCTTGACGTATGAGCCGAGTCCTGGCTGGCCGCAGTTGATGGACGTTTTTTTGATTCATATTTTTAACTCAAACGCTCGTTGGCTGGTCGAGGTTTATGATCTTGATACCGATGAGTTTCGTTATTTGCCTGTTGAGATGCTGCGGGACTCGGCCATTTCTGAGCAGAAGATGAGGCAGTCTGAGCAAGAGATTTTAAGCAAAAAACGGCTTGGCGCACGTGAGTCCAATCTGATTGTAAAGCTTGATACGACTGGGATTCAGCGCTTTAAGCGCTTGCACCCGCCGGGGATTATTTTGTCCTTTACAGGGATGTTCCAGTCGAGTGGGATTTTCAATGCTCAACTGGATGTGACCGATGTTGAGGCGCTAGAGTATTATGCGGATTGGCTTTTGTTTTTGGGGAAAGGGGTCGAGTTTGAACGGATTCCTGATGAGCTGCGCTTGATTTTGGAAGAGCGGTTAAGGGGAAGTGCTGACACTTTAACAAAAATACGTTAGGCCAATAACCGGGCTGCAACGTTCGCGAGCCCGAGTCGGCTTGGTGCCGCAGCAACCTCAAAAACCACTCCAATGGTATATCGTCTTAAGAACAGGATCATGTTCTTGGAGCCCTTATCGATTGATTATGGTCAATTACTTGTTCCCTAAAACATCCACTCTTTCCTGTAATCCTTCTACAACTTCTTTCGGTATTTCCCTGACCTTGATATCTCCACCTAAGAAAAGTAGCCAATTTGTTATTTCGGCCAACTCATCCGGATGATGAACATTGATGAAAGTCTTTAAAATAGCCGTGGTTTGATAAGGATTCGTGTATGAAATTGTAATTTTTAATGGATGGTACTTTTTGAACTGGGCAATCGCCTTGGGGCCAAGTTCGAGGACTAGGTTGATGGCTTCTTCCTGCTTGCTTAGTTGTTCTACAATCTTCTTCTTGCTTATTCTTTTTTTCTCGGGGTATGGTTTGATATCGGTGAGATTGTCGACAGGAATAATCCGCCTCTTTTCCTCCTCTAGGTCGAAGCCTTCAATTTGCCAAGAGCTTTTTTCACGATATAGGTGCAAGAGATAGATGGGATAAGACTTTATTTCCCTTCCTTCTTCAACGGAAACCACTAAGTAGCTGTCCATAAGAAGGATTTGGATGAGTTGTTCTAACATAGGATGGGGCAAATCTGATAGATCAAGCAAGTCAGGATTGTGAGGGTTGGTACCTTCGAAGAGCAAGATTTGATTTAACAGAACAAGATCATCTTGCTGGTTTTCAGAGATGAGGCCGAGCAATTTTTCCGTTAAAGATTGGCGACTCTTGAGATAAGGGAGTTGTAGATTTCGCGTGGCCATGAAGGCGATAAAAAGAGCTTTAATCTCATTATCGGTAAAGCGGACAGTGGGCAGGACGGAATTGTGCATCACAAAATAACCCCCGTCCCTCCCGACTTCGGCGACTAGAGGCATTCCCATCGCTTCAATTTCCCTGATATCTCTAATCGCCGTCGAGCGGGAGATGTTAAACTCATGCATGATTTCCGAAATGGTAAAATGGGCGCGGTTATTGATGTACCGCATGATGATGTTAATCCGTTCTACTTTTTTCATAGGGTCCTCTAAACAGTATCATATTTTGACATGATTTATAGTTATTATAAACCTATCAAGTGAAAAAACAAATGATTTGATCAATTAAAAAAAAGGAGCTGGGATGATGGCAACGTATACCCTTGAGGAAAAAGACAGCTTTATCGTTCTAGGTATTGGAACGGAACTGAAGAGCGATTACACGGACTATGCCGGCATGAACAAGGAGAAGGAAAACTTTTGGCGGACAGTGGAGCAGGATGGAAGGCTTGACGCATTAAAGGCTGTCGCTGCGAACGACTATATCTTTGCTGTGAACGAAGCGGTAAACCGCAAGAGGATGTATTATGCCGGCGTCATGACAGAAGCATCGGTACCGGAAGAACACAGAGTGATCCAATTCCCTAAGGGACAATACCTCGTCATTAAAGGTGAAGGGAAGACTTCTGATGAGTTGAGTAGTATGCTTACCGGCATTGCCTTTGGTCAAGTTTTGCCGGAAGCCGATAACTTTGCCTATGTCGGCGGGCCCAATGCGACGATTGAGATGGGGCAGCGAGACGGCCTTGTATATGGGGAAATGTGGATTCCGGTTGTGAAGAAGTAAACGAGATCAAAGGAGGAAATGAGATGTCCCCTATCGTTGATTTTAAAAATGTGTCTACGGCTGGTCTGGAGTCTTCACCAGTAGCAGAAGCGCTAGCTGGTATGCGTGCGAATGAAGCCCGTTACTTCATGAACAAATACAAGCACGAATTTACGGTCGTACCAGCCAGCGAAAGCCAGGAGACGCTTGATTATGTGAAACGAGTTTTGAAAGAAGAACGTGGTATTGAGTTTGCGGCCCAACCTCTAGAAACATCGCGTTTTCAAGTAGAAAATATCAAATGGGCCTTCGTCTTTTATGAGGATGGTCTAGCGGTCAACGTCATGTATACGGTGGATGATCCTAAAAAGCGGGCCGTTGGATTTAAGCTATCTGAGGGGATGGAAGTACCTAAAGAGTTGGAAGAGAAGAAGTTCAAATTTGCAAGACAGAAGTCCAAACTGGCTGGGACAATTCGAGGTTCGTTCTTCGTCATTAAAGGAGAATATTGAGTCAATCAACGTAAGGCACCCGTTTGGGTGTCTTTTATTTTGCGATAAAATTCGCCGATAAAGTGATACGGTGAACCGTATCATAAGTGATGGTAAACAATGATAGACACGAATTAGTATGAACGCAATATCGTATAAACAGATTCATCTGTTCGAAAGGTAAGTCCCCGAAGTCGTAGTCATCAATTATCAAGAATCGAGCTTTTTCTTGATCTCATCGATCTGATCCGTGCTTCCTCCTCGGTATAATAACCAAGGAATTATAGATGCGTCAGATCCCATTTGAGCAAATTCCTTGAACTGTTGGAGTAACTTGTTTAATTGGTCTTCCGTATAAGTTTTTCCCGAATTTTTTGCAGCTAGATTCATTATTGTTTTTATTGTTTCATCGTCGTTGAATTTATCTTCCGGCACACTTTTAATTACATCTATAATCATGTCAATATCCATAGATAATCTCTCCTTTTACAGGAAGATACGATATCGTATCCCTTATTTGTAGTTTTGAATTGTCTCGTACATGGTTTTATCTTCTAATTGAAGAAATATATTATCATGCGGATCGTTATTGGCTTCAATGATCCACACCTTCCCCTGCGTATCAAAACACATATCAAACCCAATGACTCTAATACCTGGATATTTGTATTGAAGTCGCTCTACAGCCCGTAATGCTACTTGATCTAATTGGGATAGAAGCGATTGTAGTGAAAGGTTCTGTAAGGAGGAACGTTGAACTACTGTGTCAACGGGGAGTATGGTTGCCCCAAGGTTTACATTGGTTATGGCGTAACCATAGTTCGCTAATTTTGCCAGTTTTCCTGTCACTTTCCATGGAGTTTCACTCTTACGTTGTACCATTACCCTGATGTCAAAGGGGCGATGATCTATCTCCATTAAAGGAATCCGATGCTGAACAATATATGTTTCAGAGAGGATTTTATTTACTTCCCCACTGTCAATGTATTGGGCAAAACCCTTCAATATTTCCCGTGTTAAGTAGGAAAAGAGATCATCACGTGTTACGACTTGTTTCGTCAATTTAACTTGAACCAAAAAGCGCTCGTTTCCTTCGGAAGAAATGGTAATGATACCACGACCGGCACTCCCGGCAGCAGGTTTCAGAATGACTGTACCATATTTTGTGAGTAACTCCCTTAGGTTTTCCTCTGTCATCAATCGAGTCTCCGGTAAATAGGAATTGATCCGCTCATCTTCTTTCAGAGCATTATATGCTTCCCATTTGTTCATCCTTTTATCACCTAACCATTCCTATTAGCTCTTTTTATATGCCAAAATTCGACGACACATGGCTTTGTCCCCCAGTTTGCGGAAATGGGACATAGCAGGATAATGATTTGTTTCAATGACCCATACACGGCCATTCTCGTCCAGTCCCATATCCATCCCATAAATACGATGTCTTGGAAAGAATGCGCTAAGCCTCTTAGCTGACAGTAAAGCGATCCTTTTGACATCGTACAGTAACCTTTGTGGGGAGTGACCATTGAGTGAAGATCTTCGAAGTGCGGTTTTAACGTGCAGTATCGTTCCTTTGCTCCTTGTATTGTTCGTGACGATGTAACCTTTGCCTGCGACTTTGGCAACTTTTGCGGTAACTGTCCACACACCAGAATTTCTTCTGCGCTGTACAATGATCCTCATATCAAACGGACGGTTGTGCACAGTGGCCAGGTGAATCCGGCGTTGAACCATATAATCAGAGGATCCGATTTTCCTTTTTACATAGGAATACGTCTGTTTTTTCCCTCTTATCGTTTTCTTTGTCTTCTCCCTGTGTACGTCGCAACGCCGGTTCCCTAACGAAGATACCTGAATCACGCCTTTCCCGCCGCTTCCGTGGACAGGTTTTAGAATCACATGGTCATATTTCTCGATAAACTTCCAAAACGCACTTCGCGTCAGTCTCTTTGTATTCGGCAAGTACGGCGCTAGTTGTTCAGATCGTTTCAGGATCAAATATTTTGACCATTTATTTTTTCCGCTCATTGGTGGTCATTCACCTTCTCGAAAGGATAACCTATGGCCCTAAGATAATTTACCATCAATTTCAAAAATTCTTGGATATCCTTGTAGGTAATATCCCCTATAGTTGCAATCCTGAACGTGTTTGACTCTTCGAGTTTACCGGGATAAATCGTAAAACCCTGGCTGTAAAAATAGTCATGCATTTCGTTGAAATCGTATCCGTTACAATCAGGTTCGAGAATGGAAGTAAGGAGTTTGGAATGATGTTTTTCAGGAACGATATAGTTCAATCCAAGACGAGTAATCCCTGCTATTAATGTTTCCCATGACCTGGTATATCGTTCGTATCTTCCCTTTATCCCCTCTTGTTTTAATTCGTTGATCGCTTGCTTGAGTGCATAAAAGGTCTGTACTGGCGGTGTAAATCGCATTTGACGGGTTTTCGAAAAAAACTTGTATTGAGCATATAAATTCAAGTAATAATTTCTTGGTTTCTTGTGCTGTATGCTTTCCAATTTGCTTTTATTTGCGATGACAAATGCGACACCCGCTATACCTTGAAGATTTTTATTGGAGCTTGCAGCCATAAAACTGATAGTCATTTTGTCCATTTGAATTGGAATAGCCGCAAATGAGCTCATCGCATCCACGATCATATCAATGCGATGTTTCCTGCATATAGCCCCTATAGACTCAATATCGTTCAAAAGGCCGGTAGTCGTTTCATGGTGGACTACTGCGAGGTGGGATATCTTTCGGGAGGAGTTTTGGATCAGTTTTTCCAGAGCAATCAAATCGATGCCATCATCAGCAGGGCTATTGAACTCCAAGAAATTCAAATCGTAGGCTTCGGCAATTTCACACATCCGTTTCCCGTACGCACCATTGTTAATGATGACCACTACCTCATCATCTACAACAGAACTTAAAATGGATTCAACCGCTGCAGTACCTGAACCGCCAAGCAATACGGTCGTGTAATGTTCCGTTTCTGCAACCAACCGGGTGAGTTCCGTAGATACGTATTCCATAAGATCGCCAAACTCCGTTTCACGTGGGCAAATATCAGGTACCACTTGTGCGTATTTCACGCTGTCTGTAGTTGTAGCGGGCCCGGGATTCAGCAAAATATTTCGCTTCACGATCCGCATACGGGTTCCCCTTCCGTGAGCTAGTTGTTTCTTACAAACGTCTGTAACCGTTCTTTTACTTCATACGGTTTTGTTTTCGGACGACCAAGTTGTTCCGAAAAGCCTCTTGAAATTCGCAAATACAGAAAAGTGAGTCCTTTCGTTTGTTTCCATTCTCTAATGGAGGATTCCAATTCGTCCAAGTTGTGAATATAAATGGAGTTCATGTAACCGCAAGATGCGGCAATGTCCACGAAATTGACATTATGTGATACCGTGCTTTGACCACCTGTCGAATCATGAGCGTTGTTATCAAGCAGAATATGAAGCATGTTGGGCGGACTGTAGTACCCGTTTGTAGCTAAACTCCCCATGCGCATGAGCAAAGAGCCGTCCCCATCAATCACGAAGATATCCAAATCTTTTTTGGTGAGCGCCAACCCCAGTCCGAGAGAACTGACACATCCCATGGAGCCAACCATATACAGATGATTGTTGGCATCTTCGATTTCATACAATTCCCGCCCTGTCATTCCAGTTGTAGCAAGCAGTACGGTGTTGATGCCTTGGCACGCATGAAAGACGGTGAGTGCTTCATGCCGAGTGGGCATCTGATCCCCTTTATTTTTGATCACTTTTATTAGGTTCAAACGAGTGGAAGGCTCTTGTTTTTGTAGGGGTTCTTCTGCAAATGTTCCTTTTCTGACGACAAAGAAGAAAGGCTGGTTATAATTCATACATTGATTTGCATATAGCAGTTGATGCTTGGCTTCCTCCGGATCAGTAGACAAATACAGCCAGTTAATATGCATCAATTCCAGCAATCGCGTTGTAATTTGCCCCATCAGTTCGTGCTGTGGTTCATCAGGCATACCCGTTTCTCCTCGAAGACTGACAAATCCAAGTAACGGAATCCGAAACGGATAGTTCAGAGAGACTAATGGGGACACTGCATTCGTCAGCCCTGAATTTTGCATCAGAGCAACGGGTTTTTTTCCTCCTAAAAAGGCCCCGGATGCAATGGCAACCGCATCTCCTTCGTTTGCTGCTGCAACATATTCGCATTCATTGATGGAGTAATTGATCAGGTTTTTCAAAAGGGAGCAGGGAACCCCGCTGTAAAAGGTAAACCCGAGCTTTTGCAGTTCTTCTCCAAATATGTTTGTTTGCAGCATGATTCAATCCCCCTGAATATTTTCATGGGAAGGAAGGTACTTCATTTCAGCAGCTTGCAGCTCGTCAGCCCTTTGCAGCCTGAAAACCTCTTCGAGGGTGGTCACTTGGCCTTCTACTCCAATGAGACTTTCATCTTGGTAAATTTGCCTTGATATTTTTTGCATCGCGTCGATGGATGCCCTCAGATTATGGTTAGCCCAGATGGCAACACTGATCCCCAATTCACGAAATCGTTTTGTCGGAGTCGAATAATATTTCGTAGGCACAATGACCACCGGGTGCCTTCCATTCCATTCATTCATAAATATTTCAATTTCCGTCATGTCTGATCGATTGCTGTGGATAAGGACAGCGTCGGCACCTGCTTGCCGATAAGCCTCCGCTCGTCGCAGTACTTCCATTAGACCCCAGCCCGCAATAAAAGCTTCCACCCTCGCCACGACAATAAAGTCATCGTCATTTTGCGTGTCTTTCATTGCTTTAATCTTGCCGCAAAACTCATCTACTTCGGCAAGGGGTTGGGCTTCGCCGTTTAAAAAAGAGTTGGTTTTTGGAAACAGCTTATCTTCTATGCAAACCCCTGCTATGTTTCGCTGTTCCAATTTTTTTACTAATCGTCTTGCGTTATTGAAGTTTCCATAGCCCGTATCTCCGTCCAACAAAATCGGTATGGACGTAGCATCACTCATAAACTCCAAAACATCCAGCACCTGAGTCCAGGAAGCTTCATTGCTGTCCCTCACTCCCATGGCTGCCGTCATGGATAATCCGCTGGCCCAAATCCCTTTAAAACCGGCTTCTTCCACAATTTTTGCAGACAGACCATAATGCGCTTCCATTAAAAACTCCAGGTTTTGCGAGTGAATCAAATGTTTTAATTTTGATGTTTTTTTCATGGTAGTATCCTTTCAATAAGGGTCAGATCTCCATCAGTCTATGGGTAAAACAGCAAAACTGTTACTAGGACCATCTGTTTGGTTTTTCGTTTTATCTCGATGCGGTATATCGCACCAACTATTTTGGGCTTGAACGAAAGGTGGGAATGCTGTGGAAAAGATTTTGTGGAGCCTTCGGGGGACTTGCAGGGGTAAGCCGTTCAACAAATGTTATTGTTAGCCAATGGGTGAATGGAGGTTTGAGCATCACAGGACCCGTTCGATATATGTTTACCAGCAAGTGACGAGCGGTGAGCCATACCATAAGTGACGGCGAAAAATTTTTGTATTTCGGTTTATCTCAGACACCATTTTTTCATCCTGTATAAAATAATTCCATACAAAAAGAAATTTTTAAATGACAGACTAACGTTTTTGTGCAATAATTAACCATAATTACATACTGGTACCTTTAATTCAGTCCAGAGAGGCTGACAAGGACAGCGGAAAAAATGATCATTGCTTGGGTAGCCTATGGGAAGGATATCCAACTTTCATTATGTAGAAAAAGCTTCTTGTCAGGTATTGGCAAGAAGCTTTTTCATTTCCTAATCGTCTAAAGTAATCGAAGTTTCCTTCGGTACCAGTTTCTAATCAACTAACTTATTGGGGGGAATTGGTATGTCAAACGTAGATAAGGAATTCTCGTTCCAGGCGGTGCCTCAGGCGAATCGTAATGGATTTTGGAAGATTCTTGCGGTCATGCTCTCTTTCACTTTTTTTTCAGCAAGTATGTGGTCTGGAGGGACATTAGGAAGCGGGTTAACGTTTGTCCAGTTTATTTGGATTGTAATAACAGGTAATTTCATCCTGGGTCTATATACAGGTTCATTGGCTTATATTGCAGCTAAAACGGGGTTATCCACCCATTTGTTGACGAAATATGCATTTGGTGAAAAAGGCTCGTATTTATCTTCATTTTTATTAGCGACAACCCAAGTAGGGTGGTTTGGTGTCGGACTTGCGATGTTTGCTGTTCCCGTTGAAAAAGCGACTGGGATTAATGTGTATGTATTAATTACGATTTTAGGATTAATGATGACAGCGTCAGCTATATTTGGCATGAAGGCTTTAACCGTATTAGGATTTGTCGCAGTTCCCGCAATTGCCATTTTCGGGAGTTATTCCATGTTTGATGCAGCTGGAACAATCGGGGGACTTCAGGGCTTGCTCGCCTATGAACCAACTGAGACAATTGGTCTTGCAGCAGCATTAACCATTTGTATCGGCTCTTTTATTAGTGGTGGTACGCTTACGCCTGATTTTGCCCGTTTTGCCAAGACATCGCGTTCAGCAGTTACGGCGATTGTGATTGCGTTCTTTCTTGGAAACTCACTGATGTTTTTGTTTGGTGCTGTAGGGGCCATTGCTTTTGGGAAATCGGATGTCTCGGATATCATGTTTTTACAGGGTCTCATTATCCCTGCCATCATTGTCCTCGGCTTAAATATTTGGACAACAAATGATAGTGCGTTATACGCTTCAGGATTAGGCTTCGCCAATATTACGAAAATATCGAAGCATAAAGTGGTTGTCTTTAACGGAATTGTCGGTACAATTGCAGCTATGTGGCTTTATAATAACTTTGTTGGATTTTTGACGATTTTAGGCTCCACACTGCCATCGATTGGAGCGATTGTATTAGCAGATTATTTTATTTTAAAACGTGGAAAATACCAACCATTTGAAACGATGACTTTTAAAGCAGTTAATTGGGTTGCGATTGTCGCATGGGTATGTGGAGTTGTCATTGCAAAATTTGCACCAGGCATCCCTCCAATCAATGGATTATTAGGGTCTGCCATTATTTATGTCGTTGTGATGAAATGTCTGCCTCAGCACTATCGTTGCATAAAAATGAGCCCATCCTTTGTCGAAGTATTCTGAATCACATTTCCAGCTTCGCAACCAAAAACGACAGACACCAGCAAAAGGTAGCCACTATCCATTTGGTAGTTATATACATTTATTACAACCGTGACGACGACAAACAACATCTATTTCCTTTTCTGTCGGCCTTTTGATGTTCGTTCTGACTGGTAATCCATTCTGCCGATCCATTGCTCGAATGTTTGCCAGAGAAAGACTTTGAGCCATCTGCTGATTTGCAACAGACTGTGTTGACTTTTCCTTTCCAGCTTGACAAGAAGCAACAAGCAGTAGGCAATAAGAGCGAGAAACACTTGATTGTTTACAGCGTTGTCACTCGTTCCATAGAATGTTTTGATCTTTACATGCTGTTTGATCCACTTGAAAAACAGCTCAATTTGCCAACGCCAACGGTAGATGTCACTCAATTCTTCTGCATCCAGATCGAATCGATTGGTGATGATACGAATCAGATTTCCTTTCGAATCAAGCGTTTCAATGAGACGTAACACGTTATCTACCCGTTTCTGTGGCGTTCCAAGCAGGATCATCGAATCCGATAAAACAGAGCTATTCGCAGGGAGAGGGAACGCATAGAGATGACGGATTTGAGCGTTCTCTTTCAGGCGAGACGCGAAGAAGATGCCTTTGTCCGTGTATTCATCAAATTTTGCGTAATCCACGTATCCCCGATCAAAGACGTACATCGCTCCGATTTCGTCAATGAGTGCTTCCATTTGGGTACGATCATTCGCGTTCGCACAAGTAAGCGTGATTTTTTCTGGATACACATCCTGCTGGCTGGCAAAAACGAGACGAAGATGAATCTTGATTCCCGCCTTGGTTTTCCGGAAGGTAGCCTATTTGTACTTCTGCAAACATAACCCAATTGTAGTCGAATCGATGATCTTGATATCTTTTCGAAGAGAGTAGGTGTTACCCGATGTCTTCTGAATCTGCCGTACCAGGTCAACAAAAATTTCTTCGAGCAGAGCAGGTTCGACTCGGTTATTTTTCCGGCTCAACTGTGCAGGACTGATTGATGAAAGTCCTAGTTCCTGCTGAAATTTCTTGGACAGAACATCATCTGCAATGGCTCGAAGCCCTTCTCGTTGCTGAAGGTGGGCATGCAAAAACAGCAACAGGTACGCTTTGGTTGTCAGTTTTTTCACGTACTTGTCCTGGTTCGTTTCGTCAATACGCTGTTGAAGTTTCACAATATTGATGGGGGCAACCCATTTACCAAATGAAGAAAATAGGGTATTCTTGTCCATGAGCTTTCCTTTACGGTGGATTTGGACAGGAACTACCTGACCTTTCCAGTGTAAAGGATTTTTTTATGCCACGAACACTTGAATGCTGAACATTAAGAGGATTTTGAACGCTTAGTAAAGATTAATGCAACGCTAGTGAAAGAAAACACGTTTTGAGGGTAAGCGTCCAATAAGACAGTGGATAGAAACTTCCCGAAAACTGTGGGACAATCCTCTCAATTAAAGTTTTTAAAGTAAAGTTGAAAAACTTTAAAGGGAGGTTTAGAGTTGGACACTAGGGAAGTCACGAGCCAGTATCGTTTCAACCAGTGGACTGAGATAGTCCGTCAATGCCGCAGTAGTGGTCAGACAGTCGCTGTGTGGTGTGCTGAGAATAACATCAAACCAACAAGTTATTACTATTGGTTAAGAAGGATCCGTAAAGCCGCCTGCGAAGCGCTCCCATCACTTAGTGGAAACAATCCAATCGTTCCAGTAAATATTCCAGACCACGCGGTTGAAACTTGCTCTTCGGATCAAGAATCATCTTCGGATATTGTATTGCGTTTTGGGGCTGTAACACTGGAAATTCGCAACAACGCATCAGCAGCGTTGATCGAAAACACCTTGAGGGCATTGCAAAATGTTCGGTGATATCTCAAAAGCGGAGAAAATCTATATTGCTTGTGGTTATACTGACATGCGAAAGTCAATTGATGGACTCGCCGCTATTGTCCAACAGAACTTTCAGTTGAACCCTTTCCAGAACAGTCTGTTTCTCTTTTGTGGCCGTCGACGTGATCGAATGAAAGCACTCTGTTGGGAAGGAGATGGATTTGTTCTCTTTTACAAGCGATTGGAAAACGGAAGTTTTCAATGGCCAATGAATGCCGAAGCCGTTCGTTCCATCACATACCAGGAATTTCGATGGCTTCTAGAAGGCTTATCCATAGACCAACCGAAGGCCGTGAAAAAGATCAATATTACCGCCTGTATTTAGCAGCAAAAAATCCCGAAAATGCGCATGGTTACTGGGCTTTTTCACACTTTTATGCTATAATGGGTAGAGTAGAAAACGCTAAAGGAACGGTAATTATGAGCGCTGCAGATCAGGTAAATGTACTCGAAAAACGCATAGGCGAACTGGAGTTGGAAAACAAACGACTCCACGAAACGGTTGAATATCTGACGCGCAAGCTCTTCGGCAGAAATACCGAGAAGACATCGTCCCTTTCTTTGGGGCAGATGTCTCTTTTTGATGAAGCAGAAACCCAAGCCGATCCGATGGCACCAGAGCCTGACCTTAAGGAGGTACAAGGCTACCAGCGAAAGAAATTTAAGGGCCAGCGGATGGAACTCTTGAAGGATATCCCTCACGACAAACGCCTCTGCACGCTTGATGAACAAGACTGCTTTTGCGAAGCATGCAACACCAATCTTGTATCGGTAGGTGAAGAATTCGTCCGAACGGAAATCGAGTTCATTCCTGCCAAAGTTAGAGCCATCGATTATTACCGTGAAACCTTTGAGTGCCGCACCTGTCGTAAGAATGGGGAACCCTACATGGAGAAATCCCCCATGCCTTATCCGGTGATCCAACATTCCATGGCTTCTCCTTCCACAGTGGCGTGGGTCATGCATCAGAAGCTCTTGCAAGAAAAATATTTGCATGCGGATGAAACGACCGTCCAAGTAATGAATGAAGAGGGACGGAAAAATACCACTAATTCCTACATGTGGGTATACAGCAGTAGATTATTACAAAAAATCATCTCAATCATCTCAAGTTATCAGCTTGAATATTTTGATTTTGTTGATTACAGGCAGGAAGTGTACGACGAGTACCTTTACACAGTGGAAATCGGCACATATTCATATAATGATACAAATTTAGGATTAATAAAGGTAGATAATGAGTTAGTAGAGAAATTGCTAGACCCCAAGATATCGGCAAATGAATTCTATGCATTATTAATCCAGGATGTATTCGATCCGTGTATTGATTGGTGAACATTCTGAGCAATTTGGCGTAACAGCCTTACACAAAAAATTGTTTGCAGTTACTGAGAGCGCAGAGAGCCATATAACAAAAGATGGTTAACGTATTTAGGCAGGAGATAGTTCTGGATAAATAGTACATAAATAAGCAGGGTTACTTTGATAAATTCGACAGGTGCCTGGCACTTATCTGTCGAATTACTTTTTGACGAGGTTACTTTCCGATTTCATGTTTAAAACACAAATATGAAGCAGTATGCAGGCTCTTTCGAATGTGCCAAAGACCAATAACTTTTAGGCAAGAAGAAATTCAATCTATCACCTGCACGCCCGAATTCTCTTTTGGGCGTATTTTGGACCAATTCAAAATAATTTCTAATTCGTTGTCGTCCAGCTGTAAAAAGTGTACTAAGAAGCCCCTAACGTTCATTCGTCCGCTAAGAGCTTCTGTAAACATTGAATTTGATCAATACATACCAATGAGATCGGCGAATAACTCATCGATTATCGATTCCTGATAACCGGGTTTTCTCTTCGTAACGACCGCTTGGAGCGTCTCCTGAAACCAATCAGGCGTATCTGCCCATTTGTTCTGCAATATACTCTGGGCAAACGAATCCCATCTTGCTTCATCAATCTCGTACTGAGTCGTCATTGCCTGTCGATAGTCGCTTGTGGTGTAGCGCCATAGCTTCACTGCTTCTCCCCCATAGCGCCGCCAGACACGAGCCGCCATTTGAAAGCCTTCGGGGTCGAAATCGCCTGAGTAAAAAAGCTGGCATCCCCCCTGCACCAATCGATCCAATAGCGCCCATACAGCCAGAGTAAACTGTCCCGATGAACAAACAAGTGGTGGATATGGATGATCGGACATCTGTTGTTCCCAGCGATCCACAATAGCCGAAAAAACAGCGGGATTTTCCATGACCCAGACTACACGTACATCCGTGTGTACCGGACGCATAACCGGATACCAGACAGGCTTGTTGACCACCGTTCGCAGAGGTAGGCCAATCACCTCATGTTTTGGCCAATGATTCCCGCTATGCTGTTCATCCGCATCCACATAGGTAATTCCACAAACCATGACATGCGACGAAAGATCATCACGAAGCACACGATGCTCGTAAAGTAACTGGGCTATCTCCTCCGCATGTTGTGGCGCATCTTGCTTTTTGGCATGGGCAAGCGCGTAAAGCAAAAGCTTCCCCAGCGCCTGATTGCTATCAAACGCATGGGGGTTCCCTGTTGTTTTCGCAGCCAATACCGGAAGCCGAACATACTCTGACTTGCCCAATGCATCCAGAATACAGAATGCTTGTGCGACCATCCGCAGACTCTTCCGCAGTTCTTCAGGCGCAGAGCTATACCATTGACGCACTGCTACGGACCCTGTTGCCTGTTGCTCGGTCAGATCTTGCAACCAGTCAAAAAATTGGCTCCGCATGCAAACAGGCAAGAATGGCGACTTTTCGTCTGGTTCACGTGTGAAAAGTCCTCTTAGCTCCGCTGTCACCTCAATCCAAAACTGTTGCCAGATGAGTTGTTCCTGTTGCTTTTTCTCCTTTTTACTTCGCAGTGGTTCACGGTAGTATGCTTCCACAAGCCGGAGCAGTGACAATTCTCCAAATCTGGTCTCCTTCAAGCCATTCTCCAGATCAGCCAGCTTGATTTGTGCCGATTTACCAGGATCGTAACGCTTGCGGAGTAGTCCGGATAATCTGTCTGCTTCTTCGTTCGAGAGGTTGGTCAAACGAATCTTGTCACCAAATTCACCGTAGCTTTCATACTTGCTGCGCAGCGCTTGAAACAGCTTGTGATATCCGCTAGTTTCTGCTTTGAAATAACGGATTGCTTCTTTAAGTAACGCCCTCTCTGTTTCAGTCTCCCGCATGTCTCCCATCTGTTACTCTCCCTGATCCCATTCCATACTAGCCGCCACCTCATCGTATTCTGGCTGTAACTCTGTCCATTCAGGATGGAGCATCCGCAGCGTATGTCCATCCCAGCGATAACGTGCAACCGTTACATAGTCGGCGTTTTTCGGACGAATCAGTTCACATATCGCCAGGTGGGAAACCGAATGATAATCGCCCCAAAGCGCCTGCGAGTTCATGATGTAGTTGAACCCAAGCTGTTCTACCAACTCGAACATATCGCGGATGTTGTTTTCATCCACACCTGCGAAAGCCTCATCCAGTGAGATGACGCGGGGAGAGAATTTGTCTGCCTCTTGATAACGGGAAAACACGGCAGAAAAAAGCGGAATGTACATCGCCATCGCCTTCTCGCCACCACTGAACTGGAAAAAATGGCGGTCGGTCAATTCCTTGGTCGGCTCACCCTCCCTGCGATACCAGAGCTTAAAGCTGAACCATTGGCGATAATCCAGAATTCTTTTCATGACCTGATGCAGCGTCTCGCCACTAGCCTCTCGCTGAATGGCTACTTCCTGTTTCGCTTTCTCAATTCGCGAACGGAAATGGGTCGTGATTCGCTCGATATCCTGATCGCGCATCAGTTTGGGGTCTCGGCGCAGGTAATCTACCAGATCCCTGGTATCCAGTTGGGTTTCATCATCTGCCACAAGCGGAACCCATTTCAGCGAGAACGTGAGACCGCTTGAGCTATCGCGCTGCTGCATCAGTTCGTTCATCCGCTCTACCCACTTCTCCGCGCGGGCGATGCGATGCTTGATCACTCGACCGACACTTTGCAAAATGACCTCTTCAAAGATTTTTCTGTCTTCTGTCGTGAGGACAATTCGTTGCAGTTCAATTTCTTGTCCAAGTTTGTCCAAAACAATGTACGGGTGGGTACGCTTTCCTTCATACTCCAGCACGATGATCCGCCGCTTGGCTCTTGCTTTCAAGTCTTCCCATTCACGGGACCATTCCGTCGTTTCCAAGACTTCAACAGATTCCATTGCTTCCTGATTGCCGTCATGATCGGTATAAGCCAACGTATAATCCAGCGATGCCTGATATTCGAGCAAATGAACCTGACGTTCCGTATCAAATACGTTTTGAACCCGGTTGTTGTACGATTCTCGCTCGCGGTTTGCCGCCTGTATTACGGGCGCTAATGTCTTGACAGATCGGATTGCCAGTTGATCGAGCTTGAGTACTTCCAATTCTGTTTCCTCAGCTTGAGGTATTTCTTCTGTTTGCTGATCAAGCGTATATCTCCACAGACCGAGCAGGTATTCCTCATGAAATACCTTCCGCCATGCTTCGAGCAGTGCTGTCTTCTGTTTAAGCAGGGAGTCAACTTCACGCTGCTTCATTCGCAGTTCTCTTTCGATGGCTTCCGTTTGCCCTTTGGTATGCTGAATCATTTGCAGCTCTTGCGGGATTTGTGCCAGTCGTTCTGTGCAATATCTGATCTTCTGTTGGATTTCCTGTGCGTCGTCGGAAGCAAGCAGACGCTCGATGCTCTCCAATGCTTTTTCCAAACGCTCCCGCTCACGGATAATCGTATTTTCCTCACCCTTAAGCACATCGTACTCATCGGTAGCGATAGCGAGCGATTGTTCTGTTTCCCGTAAACGGTGTTGCAGATTTACCTTGTCCCGGTAGGCTACTTCCAGCTTGCGCAAATCCTCAAGATAATATTGGATGGAGCGGACAGCTTGACGCAAGGACTCTTCCTCCATCGGAATAGTCAGACCTTGCCCCATTTGCTTTAGGCTATCTCTTTCACGCAGCAATTGTTCCAAAGCTTTGCGTACTTTTTCGTTCCGCAGTTGAACCTGCTCTTCCCAAATCTCCAATTTTTGCCTGGTTTGGGTCAACGATTGCAACGATGTAATCAGGTCATCTCCTTTGGGGAGTTGCCCAAGCTCTTCAGCTAGTACCCGCAAATTCGCTTGGGTTTCCTCGATCAATTGAGCAAAGAACGCAATCTCTTGATCGATCTCGACCAGTTGCTTTTCCAGGAGCGTTAACTGTTCTTCCCGATAACGTCTGCGCGCTTCACGGCCAACATATACCGACTTTTCGATGGCAGGAGCATTGCCAAGCAGAACGCCCAAACCAAAACGTCCGTTCTCGCTGATAAAGGTAGAAGCAGCCGTCTGTTGGTCGGGTTGGCACAAAATGGTTTGCAGCACTGCTTCAATCTCCGCTTTGCCCACTCCGCTTTCTTCTGCTGGGGTAGCGACAAACCATTCCATGATGGTATGGGAAAAAAGCTGGGGATCAGGCAGGATGATCCGATCTTTTACCTGCTCTGACCAGCTTGCTATTTTCTGCACATGCGATTCGGAAACGATCAGTGCATCAAGTAACCCAGCTTCTGTCAGGGCTGACTCAATTTGTGCCCGCATCGCAGGAGTGACTTCCTCTCGAAACTCAACGGCAGCATAGAGCGGGATATGAGGAATTTGTTCAGATTGCAACCATTGTCTTGCTTGTTCTATTTGTTCATTGCGTGGAGGCTCTGGATCTTTTTTCTCCCGCCACGCCTTGTGCAGTGCTACTATCTGCGAACGCTGCTTGTGTTTTACCTGTTGTTCGCGCTGTACATCCCCAAGCTTGTCGCGCAGTGTTTGCCTTACTTGCTCATTAGCCTTCATCACTGGCTCACGAACATCATCATAGCGGTGGTTCTCCTCAAAATGAGAGACTCGGTGAATCACCTCACGAACGGAATCTGGCTGCAAACGAAGCTGTTGTACGCTCCCCTGCCACTCATGGAAGGAGGAAATCAGGCGTTCTTTCTCCTCTTCCACGACACGCTCCCATTTTTGTTTGGTAAACATCAGCTCGTCCACCTGCTTGCGCGCTTCTCCCAATTCCTGCTCCGCCTCTTGCTTCACTCGCACAGCCGCACTCACCTTTTGCGCCTGCTCAAGCGATTGCTGAACCCTGTTTCGGTAGTCACTCGCTTCTTTTTGCCACAATTCCATAGAATATCCGGCGCGGGCCCGTTCAAACTCACCACGGGCTACTTCATGTGCGGGAAACTCATTTTCGCTTGATTCCTGCTCCAGGCTCTCAAGCAAATCCGTCATTTCCTTGTCGGCTTCCCTGATTTTCAACTCACAATCATCGATAACTCGGCGAAGTTGTGCCATCTGTTGCCGTTTTCCATCGCTGGCCTGCTGCTTTTCCTTGCCCCGTCGGATTTGTTCTTGCTTGTCCGCTTCCAGTTTTACCCTTTCTTTGGCGGCGCGCATCAGATCGTGATCCCGAAGCTGTTCGTGTTCATAGTGGAGTTGTTGTTCCTCTGCCTGTAGTACGTGAATATGATTCGCAAGTTCTTCCAGTTTGGCTTGCTCATCCGTTACGTTTTGTGTGAACTGCGCTTTGCGGTGCTCTGTCTTTTGCACCTCCGCCAGCGCTTCTGTCAACCCCTTGGCTTTGTCGTACCAAATGTATCGGTTGTACGCCGTATACTCCCTGACAATCCGCGCCAATGATTTATGATCCCGCCCCAAATGCTCCAGCTGCAGCTTGGTTCGATCCATCGATTCGATGGCATCGGAGAGCGGTCGTAATTCTTCATCCGACAAACCCGGCAAAGCGTGCTCCAGAATGTTGTAGATGACGGTTGGTTTAAAATCCTTGGATAGCTTGGGACTGCGCAGCTGGATGAGCAATTTGATTAAATCCTCATAAGCTTCCGGCGATTGAAACCCGAAGAGCAGCTTGTTCACCATTTCCGCGTACTCTCCTTGTGAAAAAACGACCCGCCCACCTGCTCCAATTCTCTTTTCCAGCTCTCTTTTGCCCAGCGGAATCCGATCATCCTTTTGCAATTCGGCGTTGTATTCCTTGTTGTAGAGCGAAAAGTCGATTCCCACTCGACGATTGTCCTGAATGGAAAATCCCCAAAAATCCATCGAAGCGTTGCGCTTGGCCTTTAACCCAATCCCGATCGTCAAATACTGGCTGCTCATCGGCTTCATGAACTCCAGATACAAATACCCGGTTCGTTCATCATAGCCTGTGACCTCTTTCTCTCCCAACAAGTAATCTTCCATCCGCCTCGCCTTGGAGCCAAACGGATCAAGGCGGTCAGGACTTTTCTTGCCATCCAGTACGACAGGAATCAGGCTTTGCATGGTAACCGATTTCCCTGATCCATTCGTCCCGCGCAACAAGAGCTTGCCGTCCGCAAATCCAAATGCTTCTTCATCGTAATACCAAAAGTTGACCAACCCTGCCCGTGAAAGCTGCCATCTATTCGTTTCCATCTTGCGGATTCACTCCTTCCTGCCGTTTTTTCTCATAGTCCTCCGGGTACCTCGCTACGATTCGTCCCAGACTTGGCATCAATACAATCAGTCCGTCTGTCCCGTCCTCTTGTGCCATTCCCCACAACTTAAGCTCATTCAATAATTGAGCGGACAGTGCTTTTGGCGACATGTCACGGATTGCTTTGCCCCAGCCATGTCCATAGGTTTCCTTGCATTCGTGCAGTAGTGTCTCGTAATCTACTTGTGTCATCAGTATTCGTCCGTCTTTTTGGATCGTACATGTGCCGTCCGCTGTTTTTTCCCTTACCGTTCTGGCAAAAAACAATACCACATCACTAATCGCACGACTGTCCGGAAAGATCGTAGCCGCTTGATGCTTCTCATGCAGCACGAGCATTGCGTCTTTCGCGTATAATTCCAGGGACAGACCCAATGTCTCATCAAAATCACGTGCGATCACATTGCGCTGATTACGCAGATATAACCAGTCTCCGTCGTGCAGCTCTTCCTCCCGCACTACCGGAGAGAGCAGCAATTGGCGATACACCCGATACCTTCTGGCCAGCGTTTCGTTATCTGGCTGGGATACCTGCAATACCTCGTCTATGGATTGAAAATGGGTCAAATCTTTTGGATATGCGCGCAAAAAGTACTTGACCAGCGGAGTTACTTCATACAGAACCTCGACAGATTCAGTCATGGCAAACTCTTGTTCATCGCCATCCACCATTTTGAGCAAATGCCACTCTTTTGCCTGCTGCAACACGCGAACGAGCGACTTTCGGTGTTCGTAATTGGTCCAGACGACGGATTCCGGGCCGGGGTAGGTGCTTTTCAGTTCTTCGGCAATTTCAGATAAAAGAAACTGGTCATCGATGCTTTTTCCTTCGAGATAGGCCAGCAACAAGCAAAACATCACGTAATCCCGCACTTCAAAAAAGGAGTCAATCCCCATCCAGGGTGCAGGTTGGGTATTCAAAAACTTTTCCAGCTTTACAAATTCATAGTGAACAATCAGACGAAACCCCAGCTTTTCCTGAAAAAACTGGCGCAGAATCGTTTCTCGTTCCCGAACAGACTGATACCAGATGATGTCACTCCTGGGTATCCAGAAGCGCTCCAGCAATTCCCATGCAGCCTCTTGTGCCATATCGTCAAAGCTTGCGGCATATTTGCTTTCTGTTTTTTGTGGGTCGCTCACTTGCTTGCTCCCTTCACCTGGTCGTCAAAATAGATCACAAAATCAGGCATGTCCAGCACACCATCCGTACACTGCATTTGAATCCGCTGGTTGTTCCCCAGATCCATCACCTTGAAGCGTCGGCCATCCTCCGTCTTGCCTTCTCGTGTGGGAGAGGCCATGCTTTTGCCGATCCAGCCAAGCAAGGTTTGGCGCACAAATGGCTCCACAACAGGTAATTCCGCAATGCGTACCCGGCCTGACGTAAAGATTTTATCCAGTATTTCTTTTTGCTGCTGCTTCTGTATCAGGTATTTTTGCAACATTGCCGTTTTTTCTTCCTGTTTGTTTTCAATTCGACTGGCGCGTGTCCGCTCGCGAAACTCACGAATTCGCGGCTTGATCATCAGTTCGCCAGGTTTGGTGTCCCAGATGGCAGCATAAATATCCTCCGTATTTTTCTCTGACTCCGTCCACAGATGGCGCATGTGAGACAAGCCAAAAATGGCAGCCGACAAACAATCTGCCTCTTCTTTACTTGCGAGAGACGCAAACCACTTGGCGACATACAGGTAATCCGTCCTCCGGCTGCGCATACTGGTATGCCGCTCTCCCATGCGCTGGGCATATCGGGTAATGCGGCGAATCGCTTCGTTCGTTTCCCGCTGCAAATCTTCCAAATCGCTGTTGTTTCCAGCCTGATCACCCAAAAACCACTGATGCACTCCCGCCCACTGATCGCTGTACCTGCGAAGCAATTCCGCTTGAGACTGTTGCGGCTGGTCAAAGCGAGGAATGGTCTGTTCATAGTCGGCTACTCTACTGAAAACGGAATCGAGCAGCACAGGATCTACCGACGAGAGAATTCCCTCGATCTGGAAGGAACTGCGTTGTAAGCCAAGCATAAACCTGCGCAGGTAGTCGGTCACCTGATCTTTGTACACCAGAAACTGTTCGGTCATCATCGCGTCTTCTACCTGCACGCTATCCAGACTGGCGAGATAGTCTCGTGCATTGTTGGTGACTCGCTGAAACTGGACGTACAGATCTGTCCACCACTGATGCACTTTTTCATCTTGCCATTCTTCTATCTCATAGCGAATTCGCTCCCCCTGTCTTGGCGGGAGGACATAACGGATCGGACGAGTAAGCGGTTCCAGCACCTCTACCAGTTTATCAAATTGAGCCGCTTCCAATGCTCCGCCATAGGAAGTACCCAAATCCTCCAATTCGTCTACCAATCGTTCCAGGCGAATGGTGTAGGGAGTAGCTTGGTAGCGATACCGCTTCTTTTTGAAATCCTCAATTTTGGCTACCTTCCCCGATTGTTTTCGTTCAAGGTTTCGCCATTCATACAACTGTTGCAGATCGTTTTGCAAAAGCTCGTCTGTATAGCTTGCTGCTTCCTCAGGCATCAGCCGTTCCATCACCGCCTGCAAAATCTCCTCTGGTCGCAACCAGTGGCGAAAGCGTTGCTGTTGTTCATAAAAATAACGAAGGATGGCCCGGTATCGGTAGGTGTTGTCCACTGCCAGATACTTTGCCTCGATCAGCTGCTTGTATGTTTTTCTCGGATGACTGTTTTGACCATCGTACATGAGATTCACCTGCTTTTTGCGTACATTCATGTTCACAGTATCGGATATTTTGAATTTTGATATTCCTTTCATTATAGCGAATTTTAGAGAGGGTGAAGGGGAGAATTAGTGTAAAATTTTGGTAATTGCGCACAACGAGCAGATTTTCCGACAGGTGCCTGGCACCTGTCGAATGAGATCGTAAGTGAAGGGTATCTGCTTTCTGAAAAATCGGCTGACACCAGTAAAACCCAAACATCGCTCGTGGTTGTTCCAGCATCGCTTGTTTATAATTGGAAGAGTGAATTTGACAGATATGCGCCCGATTTAGATGTTGTAGTTGCCTATGGTGCGCCAGGAGAGCGTTTCGATTCGTTACACGAGAGAAAACCTGATGTGTTTATTACGTCGTATCCGGAATTGAGACAGGATCTTTCCCTCTATGAAAATCTTGAATTTGACTCGCTGATTTTGGATGAGGCGCAGGTGATAAAGAATCATCTGACCAAAACTGCTCAAGCAGTGAAAAAAATCAAAGCAACAAAACGATTTGCGTTAAGCGGCACACCGATCGAAAATTCCGTGGATGAGCTCTGGTCCATCTTTGACGCAATTTTGCCGGGCTTTTTCAAGGATCAGAGAAACTTCCGCAATTCTCCCCAAGATAAAATTGCGCGGATGGTGCGTCCATTTATCATGGGACGCGTAAAAAAGGACGTGCTGAAGGAACTGCCGGAAAAAATTGAAACCGTTCATCAATCAGAATTGACGAAGAAACAGAAAGAATTATTCCTGGGCTATCTCGAGAAAATTCAACAAGAAACAATAGATTCACTGCAAACAGAGGGATTCGTGAAAAGCCGCATGAAAATCCTGGCGGGTCTGACACGTCTGCGTCAACTGTGTTGTCATCCTTCTCTCTTCCTTGAAAACTATGAGGGTCATTCCGGTAAATTGGAGCAACTGATGGAGATTATCGAAAATGCCCTGGAAAACAAGAGAAGACTGTTGGCATTTTCACAATTTACAAGCATGCTTCAAATCATTCGTGAAGAACTGGATCGGACGAGCAAAGGGTACTATTATCTGGATGGACAAACTCCCTCAAAAGATCGCTTGGCGATGACGGAACGATTTAATCAAGGAGAGAAAGATCTCTTTCTTATTTCGTTAAAAGCAGGAGGCACAGGATTAAACTTAACAGGTGCTGATACAGTTATTCTTTATGACTTGTGGTGGAACCCAGCTGTTGAGGAACAAGCCGCAGGACGTGCACACCGTATGGGACAGAAAAGCAGTGTCCAAGTCATGAAACTGATTGCACGTGGAACGATCGAGAAAAAAATCTATGAAATGCAGCAGAAGAAAAAAGAACTGATCGAAAAAGTGATTCAGCCTGGAGAAGCGATTATGTCTACCTGAAGGCAAGACAGGTTGAAACAGAATATCTAAAGTGCTGGGAATGCGGAGACAGATTCATATTTGAGGCGGACGAACAGAAGTTTTATAAGCTGCGTGGATTTGTTCCGCCGAAAAGATGTCCTGCTTGCCGGGAAAGAAAATGGCTGCGTGAAATGGGGATCGATGATGTATAAAAAGAGAGCAAAATCAGCTGTACCTCGACACAAGCGGTTGAACAGGACTAGTCGGTTACAGGCGGCGAAGCATTGGCTTCAATAATATCAAGGGAAAAACTTGTTGCACGGGTATAGCAAGCATTTTAGTGTAGATTTACTTTGTTCCATTGAGGAATTGCAGATGTTGAACGTTTCGTTCGATGAAAAATACGTTAATAAAGTGAAGCAGAGTGTAGAAGCGCGAATAAAGGCCAGAAAAAAACGGAAAGAGGAACAGCGAAGAGAGGAATGGCTCTGGGCAGAACCTTATTCGGATGAAACGTTTAGCTTTATTGCTGGCTATACGGATGGTGGAGCTCCCTACGGTATTACTTGGGAGGAACAAACTGAAATTGATAACGGGAATATGGAAGATGCAGATAGCATTGATGGAAGGAAGGGGAGAAGCATCACAACGGAAAGTCATTTATTTTTCATCGGAGGAAGGGAATAATAATATAGGCTTTATTCTGTATAGATTTCGTATATCCAGAGAAGGTGCAGGATACCTAGCGCTCTTGAATGAATTATTTGAAGTAATAGCCTACGTATATGAATAGAGTCAACTTCTGAGATTGCTGTTAATGAGTCGTACTCATTAAGTTATGAAATAAATCACAATAAGGCATAGCATAAGAAAGCAGGTCTACTATTGTATCGACCAAGATTCCAGTATACCCACACCATTGTAAAATCTTTGATGGCGATTGAAAATTACAAGATTACAGTTGAAATGCTCCCTCTGCCTAAGGATATTGAAAAAGAGTTACGTAACGAAGCAAAGCTTAAAATGACTCATTACTCGACAAGAATCGAAGGGAACCCATTGGATTTGGAAGAGGTTTCTCAAGCTATTATCAAACACCGAGATAGGCAAGGTCTGAAGGCAGAACAAGAGGTAAGAAATTATTGGAACGCTCTTTCCTTTTTAAGCACATCCAAAAGACTAAAGATTCAAATCAGCGAAAACTTTATCAAGAGGCTGCATTCAATCATTGAAGTAAGGGGTTCCGGGAGAAGGAATGAAGAAAGTGAATATAGAGGACCAATGAGACCTGGAGTATTATTTGCTGTTTATGACAGTATTTCAGGTGAGCCTGAGTATATTCCACCAGAAGCAAACGATGTGCCTCAATTAATGGGAGATTTTGTAACTTGGATCAATAGTGACTACGCAAGAGAATTGCCGACACCAGTAAGAGCTGGTATTGCTACATATCAACTGTTAACCATACATCCATTTTATGATGGAAATGGTAGAACCGCTCGGGCTCTTGCAACCTATATTCTTAGCATCGATGGCTATGATCTGAAAGGGTTTAACTCGATGGAAGAGTATTATGTGTCAGATTTGCAGGGATATTATACGAAATTACAAATGGGTCTGCCGGTACTTTATTATGATGCAGGAATAATCCTTCTGACTTGGCACCTTGGCTTGAGTACTTTGTCTTGACGATGGAGAGAGCTTTCCGTAAAGTAGCACGAATTGCTGAGAGTAAGTACAAACAGCAAATTGATCCGAGGGTAAAGAGGTTAGAGCCCCGAAAGCTTATCGTGATTAATCTTTTGCTTGGAAAAAGTGGAGATATCACTCCTAAAGAAATTGCGGAGGAATTTAAAGTTATACCGAGAACAGTTACAGAATGGGCTAAAGAATGGATGGAAAAAGGTATTATCGAGCCAGCTAGCGGAACCGAACGGATACGAGCGTACAAGCTAGGTAGACAGTTCAGTGATCTCACTTTGAGCGATCTAGGTTACGCTGATACAGATCAGCAATAAAGGCTTGCAATAGCGAACAGATGACGAGCAAATAGGGAATGAATAGGAAATGGATAGCGAATAAATAAGGAGCCAATAACGAAGACATAGCGAATGAATAAAGTACTTATAAATGGAAAAGTGGTTAGAGAATCCTTCGACCACTTTTTTTCATGAAAAATTGACCGTCCGACCCGTTACGGTGAGCCGTACCATAAGTGACGGCAACGGGTTTGAAAAAAGGAGCATTCCTGTATTAAATGATCTGAAAAAAAGATTCTAAAATCAATCGTCAATAAATTAAATGAAACGCTAAAGAAACGTACTCAACCTCTTGCTTGAACTTGAACTCCGGGAAGATAACACTTCATTCGTATCATACGAGCGGGTGTATGACTTGATTTCCCAATTTGACAAACTGCTCGATAGAACATCGTTTGAACAGCGGAAAACGCTCCTTCATCTTGTAATCAGGAAAATTACCCTCAATAAACAACGAAAGATCGAAAACATCGAGCTCATTTCTGATGATAGAAGTGACACTTACTTCTCAATAATTGACCCTTCTGCGAACAACGCTGAAGGGACTTTTTGCATTGTGAAGCAATAGTTTAGAACAAGTCGATGTATTATCGTTTCTATTTAGTATCTTTTAGTAATGTGAATTTCCTGTCTATTCACTAGGATGTAAGAAATATTTAGTAAGGCTGTCCCAGTTGTAGAGAAAATGTTCAAGAGCTAATCATATAATGAATCGAATCATTTTAATACTGGGAATAGAATATCAACAATAAGATTAAACAAAAATGTGATTTGAATAGGTCCAGCAAGTGTCTCGGTATAGATAAATTGGAATAATATCGGAGTAATGCCATGAATCAACAACATATTGAAGTTTATTCTACAGACATCTTAATTTTGGTGTATAAAAACCCCATAAAAGTACATTTTTTCAATAAAACGGAAAATGCATGTAACTTTTTGTAATTTTATCCGTCATTTGTATTGTAAGACATTTTTGTAAAAACAAGGAGGAAACTGTATAAGAATGGTAATGTGGCGCATATTGCATTTCGGTGACTGCTACTGTGACACCTAAAACGGGTAGCCCAGAACCGAATCGTGACTCGTTGTAGAAAATCTACTGAGGGTATTCTCACGCTCAAGACCATCCACCAAAGGCTCCAACTTCTCCGGCACTTGTTCTATTTATGAAATCAAATTCACAGCAATTTTTGAAAAGGAGAATATTTATGACGCAAAATATTTCAATTTCGCCAACCTTAGCGCTGCAACAAATTACAATGTCACAAACCCAGAATTATGATGGGACTACTGTAAACGCGTTTATTTACGAAAATGGACCGGAAAATATTGACGAAACATGGTTCGATACGGCCGCATACGGAAGAGCGTTTACTTATGTTCAGCTAATACCAGGGTATATCTATGAAGCGGAATTTTATAATTGGAATTGGACAAATACCAAGTCGGTTCGCTTGGGCATAGGGATAAAAAACACCTCCACTACATCTGCTCAAGTTACAATCCTAAAAAAAGCCATATCAAAAACAGATAAACTTAATCCAAAGCCGAGCAACATAATTGGTTCCGACATGACAGTAAAGTTTATGAAAGATACGCAATCGACCCCTCTATCCATTCCTGCAAACAGTGGAGCAACTCAGGGCTTTAAGGATTTACTTTCCGAGACAATTGTAAGAAGCGAACTGGTGAATGGCAGGATTCGTTTTAGGGTTGATTCTGGCACGTCTTTGTACGCAAAAATATATTTTGTCGATAGTACCAAAACGGATTGGGAGAAGTTTGCCGGATGGACTAACTTAATCAGCCAAGCAGACCTTAATAGACCCGATTCTCAAAAGCCTCAAACGTATCTAAGTGAAACTTCTTACACAGGAGTTTACCAAAATGTAAATCGAGCTTTTACAGTCCCTAATTTGAATCCCGTTGAAATTGCATTGGGCCAGAAACTCAATAATAAGATAGTCGATCTTTACAATATCAATGAATTTGAGACACCCAGCAATACGCTCCCGTTCGTTGTAAACGGGAATCAGGGTAATTATGGTATTGTATACACGCCATATTGTTCTGTTCCTAATGCTAAGTATTTCAAATTGACTCCAAAGAAAATTGCTACAATTCAAAGATATGTTATTAAAGAGAACGGTTTTTGGAAGATTGTTGATGCCTCCCAAACGTCACCCTATAAAGGTACGCTAACGGGTGGCACATCGTTCTGGTTTGTGCTTGCCGGTGGAAATCATGGTGATGTAGAAATTCAGTTTAGCACCACCCCATTCTAATTTTTCACATATAATGCATGTAGAAAGCAGTTTTTCTGTTTCCTACATGCCAATACTTTAGGGAGAAAATGATAATGAAACGCTCACTGGTGTTGTATCTATTATTTGTTATATGCATTATTCTATCTTCCCCTATTGCCTCGGCATTTTCATACACAGAGGCCATCCCCTTTAAGTATCAATGGGTCGGCGATTTTCACGAGGGCTTGGCACCTGCTAGTAGTAAAGACTATAAATACGGCTTTATAGACAAGTCCGGAACAGTGGTTATTCCTTTTGTTTATGAAGGGGCAGGTGATTTTAATGAAGGAATGGCCGCCGTTAAGAAAAATGGATTATGGGGGTTCATTGATAAGAAAGGGAAAGAAGTGCTTCCATTCAGGTATAAATCTGCCGAGCGTCCTCCCAGTTTCAGCAAGGGGCTAGCTCCTGTTCAGACTTCGAATAATAAATATGGATATATTGATGTAAGCGGTAAGTTTGTGATAGAGCCTAAATATGACGAAGCGTTAGCGTTTTCCGATGGCTTGGCCGCTGTTCAAATCGATAAAAAATGGGGATACATAAACCTATCTGGCGATATTGTTGTCCCATTGGAGTATGATGGAGCCAATAATTTCTCCGAGGGATATGGTAGGGTTAGAAAAGGCACTGGGGTAGAATCGAAATATGGTTTTTTTGATAAAAGCGGTAAAATTGTATTACCTATCGTATACGACGATGCGCGTGATTTTCACGATGGGCTGGCCTCGATCGGGAAACTATTTTGGTTTGATGACGTTTGTAATGCTGCTGAAACTTGTAAGAGACCGGGATTGAAGTTTGGATATATAGATAAACAAGGCAATGAAGTTATTAAAAGCGGTAGTGGTGCAGGTGCTGATTTCATCAACGGATTGGTGCTTGTGTCAGATTCGGTGGGACCGAGCCACACTTGGCAGTACAAAAACAGATCAGGCTTACCTATTGTAACCGTTATTGGAGAGGAAGCGAGAGAATTTAGTGAAGGTTATGCCGCTATTAAGCGGGATGGTCTTTGGGGATTTATCGCAATGCCTGACAGCTTTAATCTTGCCGCTCCCTACGTCTCAACGGTTTACGTCAACGGCTCGGCGAAAAGCTTTGATGCGTACACTATCGGAGGTAACACTTACTTCAAACTACGCGATCTCGCCTATGTATTATCAGGTACAAGCAAGCAATTTGATATCGGCTATTCAACAAAGGGAATCACGCTTACCGGCGGCAAGCCATATACTGTCGCTGGCGGTGAAATGATCCGTAGCGATGGTAAGACGAAAACATACGCGCCCACAGCGTCTAAGGTTTACAAGGATGGTAAAGAAGTTGCAATTGCTGCTTATACTATCAATGGTTACAATTATTTCAAACTACGCGACGTAATGAAGCTATTTAATATTGGTGTAACATATGATGACAAGACCAAGAACATTAGGATTGACACGAGTAAAAGATATATCGAATAATCCCTACACGTTTCCTCCGTTCCCAAAAAAAGCAGAGTGTGTCTCAAAGATTCTCATAGGACACACTCTGCTTTTTTCGCGGATCGAGCGAATGCTTGAAGGTGTTCACATTTTGTCTCATATGCAACCTTATTTCACTGCTAAATGCACCTAATAATGGTGCCTTTTAATTTTTTCGCCGATAGACCTGTTAAGGTGAACCGTACCACAAGTGATGGTAAACACAAAAAAACAGGAAATAATACTTGATAGTAGCTATATCAGCAGATTAAAATAATTGTGATAATTGCTGGGTTTACTTCCTGTAAGATGGGTCGTACACTATACATAGTACAATGTACACACTTTACAAACTTGATCATATAAACTTGACCACACTTAGAAGGCTTATTCCACTTGTTACAGATGGAGTGAGCTTTTTTGCATGCAGAAAACCATTTAGGAGGATGAACAACAATGGCAAAAAATGTACAGGCAGTAGAGGAAAAGGTGGATTTACTTGCTCAGGCGCAAGCAGAGGAATTGAGACAGTCAGGCACGGGTACGGATCCGCAAGTAGCGGCACAGGTTCGGGCAGAGGTTCGGCAGCTATTAGATCAAGCTGGATATACGATTGGTGGAGTATGTTTAATGGCTAGTTAACGGACTATTAGTTTCTAGTTGAGTTGATATTGTAAAGAAAAATCCTTAAAATTGACATTAGGTCGATTAACATATTATTGTTTTGAATAAAGCATTTTGAAGGAGAGGAAAATGACTGCTTTAGTTGAAATAGATTCTGTTAAGAATATACTAAATAACTATATTTCAGATAAAATATTGGGGATATATTTGTTTGGTTCTATTGTTGATGGTGGACTAAAAGAGTACAGTGACATTGATATTCTAGTAGTGATAGATAAATCATTAACGGAAAGCGAAAAAAAGGCTCTTATCAAAGCTTTAATGAAAGTTTCTGGAGAAATAGGAAATGAAGAAGGTAAGAGATACATTGAAGTTACAGTTATTAATTATAATGACATAAACCCTTGGAGGTATCCTCCAAAATCTGAATTTGTTTATGGTGAATGGCTCCGAGAAGATTATCAAAATGGTATGATTCCTCAAAAAACTGCTGATTCAGATTTAACTATCATGTTATATCAAGCCAGACAAACTCATAGACATATTGATGGAATCTCTCTTAATGAAGTTATCCCTGAAATTCCTCGAAAAGACTTGTTTAATGGAATTAAGGAATCTATACCAAATTTAATTGCCCATTATCATGGTGACGAGAGAAACGTATTGCTAACCTTATGTAGAATGTGGCTAACCATAGATACAAAAGAAATCGTGTCCAAAGACAAAGCCGGAGTCTGGGCAAAGACACGGGTTCCGAAAAAATACAAAGAAATCATTGAATTAGCTATTAAAGACTATTTATCAGAAGCTCATATTAATTGGAAATTACATGAGAATGATGTTGAGAAAACTATTGGATTTTTAGTTAACAAACTAAATCAACTGTAATTTAGTTTTTGATTTTTTGTTAAAAATTCGACTTGTTAAAAACTTGCCGTTACTTGAACCATTTACGTTTGATAAGTCAGTGGTGAACATTTTCAATCTTGGAGCAGTAGAAGTGTAGGATTACACAAGGTTAAAAGAACAGGAATCAATGATTATCAATGGAGCAGACAAGGAAACGATCCTTGTTCGCTCCTTTATTTTCACGTGCAGAGTTGGATTGACCAGAAAGCTTCCCTCACAAGTTGCGTTTCGCTACACGAAACTCGTTTAAGGCCGAAGAGCACCCTGTTAATTGGTGCTCTTGTATATTTCGCTGATTGTTGCGCTTAGCTTTATCATAAGTGATGGCAAACAGAAATTAGGCAGGAGAGGTAATGGATAAACACTAGATGCTATCAGAACCGTTTCGAAAGCCCATTAAAAAAAGGAAGTGATGAGGAATCATCATACTATTCGCATAGTGATTATTAAACATTGGATGTCGCTCTCTTACAAAATATCTATCCAAATTTTTACTGCCGTTGCTAGTATGATTAATGCCAATATGACTTGTAAGACTTTTGTATTTACCTTTTTTCCAGCTATTGCCCCTAGAGGTGAAGCAATTAAACTAGCTACGATCATGATGAATGCTGGAAAGTAATCCACCTGACCAGTTGTGATTTTGCCGACTGTTGCTCCAATTGATGAAATAAATGTAATTGCCAATGAAGAAGCAATGGTCATTCGTGTTGGAATCTTTAATACTACTAGCATAATTGGCACTAACAGAAATGCACCTGCCGCACCGACAATTCCGGCTCCGATTCCTACAATTAATGCAAGGGACCCAGCAAGCCATTTATTAAATTTCACTTCATGTAGAGGAATATCATCAATCCCTTTTTTGGGAATAAACATCATAATTGCGGCAATTAACGCCAGAATACCATAGATAAAGTTTATCCCTTCTTCTGGCATTAATTTTGAACCAAATCCTCCAATAAAACTACCAATTAAAATACTAACACCCATATTGGCAATTAATTTTTTATTTAAGTACCCGCCCTTACGGTAAGCCCAAACTCCACCAATCGTCGCAAAAAATACCTGAACGGCGCTTATTCCGGAGACCTCGTGTGCACTAAAAGGAAGTAATCCAAATAAAGGAGGAATATAAAGCAGCATAGGATATTTTATGATGGATCCACCAATTCCTAACATCCCAGAAATATATGAGCCTATGAAACCAATTAAGAAAATAATAATGGTAGATGAAAAATCCATCTGTGTGCCTCCTAGTAGTAGGTTAAGTATTTATTTTTGATGTGATTTTGAATTAAAAAAGCCCATGTCGATGATGGGCTTTTTTAAGCTGTATTAACATTAGCTTGCCATAAACATGTATCGTGATTGTAGTTTGGTCATTCGACCAGTTAATATCCCCTCGACCCTCATGTGCCATCATGATCATGTAATGGCGTTAATTGACTTGGGGCCAGACTGGGGTTAGAATAGTCTAAATTATAACTCTTCTTACTTCGTGTTTGGCTAACCCCAAAACGACTCTATTCTAACTTTATTTCTAAACGGTCATGCCAACAGTGGAATCACTTTTTTTATCCTCTGAGCTTGAAAATGTACGATTCCAACCTGTAATGATTGAGAAAAATAATACCGCTATAATGGCCCATCCATATGGATGTATAAAAGCTGTGCCAATTGATGGTAAAGGCAGGTTCCAATCTTGAGCTGCTGTAGTTAAGACACCATACCATACGATTACAATGATATGCCAAGGTATCATATAAAATAGTGAATTGACTGCGCAAGACATTAGGTTAGCAGTTCTTTCCCCTGATAATTTAAACCTCTCCCCGATTGATTTTACAAAACTTGGCCCAATTAGTAGTAATGCTGGCGCATTTGCTGCAATTGGAACGGAAACCAGAAAGGTAACGAATACAATCGAAAATTCAGCTTGCCTTACACTTTTTATCATATTATTTAGAGACCATTTGAGTACAGAATCCATGACACCGCTTTCAATTACAACCTGGGTAATCGCTAAAACCAACAAGGCAAAAATGATTGCACCTGTTACCCCGCTTATTCCATCTTGGATAAGCCCTGTACTACCTCCTCGTTCCAACGGAAGACTGAAAATTTGTTGCCATTTTAAATTTCCAATTAATAATCCAATTACCATCGCACTAATGTTTCCATAAATAAGTGCCTCAATGATATGGCGTTTTGCAAGTGCTGCAAGGATGACAATAAGGATACTTATTAGCATCGTTAATCCTAGAATATCTGTTTCAACTTCCATATTTAGCTGTGCCGTGCCCGATTTTGCACCACCAAAAATGAAGAAAACAACTGCTGCAAGTAGCCCTGATACGGCAACAAGTGGAAATCTACTTTTTACAACATCTCTCATCTGTGCACCTTGTGTGTAGGCAGAAACAATCGTAGTATCAGAAACTGGAGCTAGATTGTCACCAAGAGCAGCCCCCGATAGGATTGCAACTGCTAACATGACTGGATCCGCACCTAAATAAACTCCAGCTGGGTAAAGCACAGGTATAAGTGAAATAACAGTCCCTGTACCTGTTCCAGTACCTGATGAAAATAATGAAGCGACAACGAAAGCTAATAAAGTAAACATTGCCCCCTTTGCACCAGTTTCCAATCCAAGCCATAATAATCCTTCAACAAGTCCACCAGCAACGATCAACTTTCCAAAAACTCCTGCAAACAGCCAGGCTAATACGATGATGATTCCATTCTCATTTCCGATTCCTTTCATAATCGCCTTGCAATAATGTGATTTATCCTTCGCAAAAAATAAGGTCAATGCTATTGCTAACCACCCGGCTGCCCAGAACGGAGCAGTTCCACCTCTTTCCCCAACAGACAACCAAATTAAAACAGCTATTAAAATAATTAATGGAACGATCCCCCCAAATACTCCCCCATACATCTCCAACTTCCTATCCTTTACCAATAGAAATCCCCCTTCTTTTTACTATGCGGGTTTCTGGGACAGATTTGTTGTCCCGCCGTGTTTGGAATACGCCACCTGTCCCTTCGTCCCGCCGTCACTGAAATTCCCCGTGCTCCAATCAGTTAATGTTTTGCAGGACAGAGGTTTGGTATGCAAATAGTGCAGGAGATCCTCCAGTGTGGATAAAGAGAACGTTGTCGGTATTTTTAAAGTAGCCTTTTCTGACGTGGTCAACGAGGCCAGCCATTACTTTACCTGTGTAGACAGGGTCTAATAAAATACCTTCTGTTCTAGCAAGCAACTGGACGCTTTCTATCATTTCATTTGTTTCTAAGGAGTAGCCAGGTCCAACATAGTTATCCTTACAAACTACTAGTTCGGGTGGGAATTCCTCCTCAATACCAACATATTTAGCTGTTTCTAATGCTAACTGCTGGATTACCTTTTTTTGTGCCCCCTCTGGCCGACCCACATTAATCCCCATTACAGGTATTTGTTGATTTTCACCGAAAAGTCCAACAAGTAGTCCAGCATGTGTTCCACCACTGCCACTTGCAACTACAATATGATTTACATCTATGCCCATGTCTTCTGTTTGTTGGATAATTTCTTGCGCACATGCGACATAACCCGTTGCTCCAATTTCATTGGAACCTCCGCCAGGAATAATATAGGGAGTTCTGCCGCTTTCAGTCAATTTTTGAGCGAGTAGTCTCATTTCATTTAACATATCCGATCCGCCTGGGACTACCTTTATACTTTCAACCCCTAGTAGATGGAATAGGAAGTTGTTACCACTTGCCTCCGGTTTATAGCTCGAAGGTACACGCTCTTCTAGAACAAGTACACATTTTAGCCCTTCCTTAACTGCCGCAGACAACGTTAGTCTACAGTGATTTGATTGGACTGCCCCACATGTGATGATTGTGTCAGCGCCCTTTGCCTTTGCATCTGCCATTAAAAATTCCAATTTCCTCGTTTTATTGCCGCCAAGTGTTAAACCTAGTAAATCATCTCTTTTCATGTAGATATTTGGTCCACCAAGAGCACTTGAAAAGTTTTTTAAATACTCAATCGGTGTAATATAGTCGGTATATTTCATTCTTGGAAAGTCAATCATTTTCATGAATCAAATCCTCCTTGTAAGAACTTCATTTTTTCTAAGAAATCAATGCGTCATTTAACTCGAATGAATTGTAACATTATTTTAAAAACTCAGGTTATATATTATAGTTATACTATATAACTTGAACAATGCTTCGAGGAGATTGTCGAAAACGAACTAGTTCATCCTAGTTCATCAATGTAAAAAACAAACTGAAGGGTGAACATAATGAATATCGAAAATCTAAAGATGTTCTGCCGGGTAGTTGAAGAGGGAAGTGTCAATCAAGCAGCACGGTTGAGCTTTGTTTCTCAGCCTGCAGTTACAAAACAAATAAGACAACTGGAAAATTATTATGGTACAGCACTTTTTGATAGATCGAATGGTAGGTTGAGCTTAACAAAAGCTGGTAAGGCCCTTCTTCCATACGCTAAGGAAATGATCGTATGCATCAAAAGGTCTGAAGAGGTTGTACAACATATTGTCCATAAAAAGGATTCCACGCTAAACATTGGCGCAAGCTTAACGATAGGAGAATACCTTTTACCAGGATTACTTGGTGATTTTCAAAGAAAAAATAAAAATATCCGATTTAATTTATCGATTAGCAATACACCATCCATCATCGCAAAATTAAAAAATAGGGATATTGATATAGCATTAGTTGAAGGTATCGTTACAGAGAAAGATTTTCAAATAGAAAAATTTGCAGAAGATGAGTTGATACTTGTTATCCCAAGTAATCATCATTGGAAAGACAAATATGAAATCGACATGGAGGAATTGACCGAAGAAAAAATGATTTGGCGAGAGAAAGATGCAGGGGTGCGCTCCATCATAGAAAATGTTTTCAGTGTCAATAATGTTTTGGATAAAATAAAAAGCTACATGGAACTTGGAAGTACACAGGCGATTAAGAGTGCAATCGAAGCAGAGCTAGGCGTTGGTATTCTCCCAAAACTAACTGTGACGAAGGAGCTTAGAATCGGAACATTAAAACAACTACATATTTCGGGAATTAGCATAAAGAGAAACCTTTGGATAGTCAAAACTACCTCAAGATTCCCGATAGAAAACCTCGAACTCTTCGAAAATTTCCTAAAAAGAAAAACATTGTAGTAGGACACATAGTGGCATGGGGACAGATTTGCCGGTCCGCTAGCTTGCGTATGATCCAAAATTAATACATTTATTTTGTAAGGGTATTCTGACTGTCAAAGACTAATATATAGACAATAGCGGTGGTATTAGAAATATAAGAGCCCGGTTCCTTATCATAGGACCGGGTTTCTTTTGCAATTTGTCCAATTATCAGAATTACTTATCATCAGTATAAGTGATTCTGATTGCACGGGTTTCCCTACTGTGGTAGTTTAAAACAAAATAAAACATATAAGATTACTCGGAATAATTTTTTCCTGTGCGAGGTGCATATCGTTGGTACTTAAGGTGACAGACAGTCCTTTCAGTCAGGAACAAGTGGAGCTCCTAAATCGGTTGCTGCCCACGCTTTCGGAGGTACAAAAGGTTTGGCTGAGCGGATATCTTGCGGCTCTTTACAATGCGGAAACACCGATGGCCGCTGGGGGTGGGGCCGCGTCAGCTGCGAATGGGCCGGTCATTTCCAAAGAGGTAACGGTGCTTTTCGGATCGCAGTCCGGGAACAGCCAAAATTTGGCCAAGAAGCTGTCCGGAAAGCTCCAAGAGCAAGGCTTCAACGTAACTTTCTCCTCCATGAGTGACTTCAAGACCAATGCGTTGAAAAAGGTTCAAAACCTGCTCATTGTGGTAAGCACACACGGGGATGGCGAACCACCGGACAACACGATCTCCTTCCATGAATTCCTGCATAGCAAGAGAGCGCCACAATTGGAGGGCTTGCGGTTTTCCGTGCTGGCATTGGGAGACACCTCTTATGAATTTTTCTGCCAAACCGGCAAAGATTTCGACAAGCGGCTTGAAGAACTCGGCGGCAAGCGTCTTGCTCCTAGGGTCGATTGCGATGTGGATTACGACGAGTCAGCCTCTGAGTGGATGAATCATGTCCTGGCCTCTCTAAGAGAATCATCGGCAACCCAGGTTGCTGCTGCAAGCGCAAGCGTCGGTGGTGCAGCGATCGGGACAGGGACACAAACCGAATATTCACGGTCGAATCCGTTCCAGGCTATTGTGCTGGAAAACTTGAATCTGAACGGACGCGGATCTGATAAGGAAACCCGTCATCTGGAAATCTCCCTTGAGGGGTCCAATCTCCACTATGAACCGGGCGACTGCTTGGGGATAATCGCCAAGAATCATCCCCGCTTTGTCCGTGAGCTGATTGACGCGATGGGGTGGAAGCCGGAAGAGTTAGTTCGGATCAATAAAAACGGGGAGGAGCGCCCATTGGAAGAGGCGCTTTCCAGCCATTATGAAATCACGCTTCTCACCAAGCCCCTCTTGGAACAAGTAGCAAAGCTTTCTTCTGAAAATAGACTGCAGGAACTGCTTGCGGAAGGACGGGAGCAAGAGCTTCGCGATTATGTCCGGAATCGGGATTTGTTAGATTTGGCCCGGGACTACAGCTTGAATGGATTGTCTGCCAAAGAATTCGTCTCCATTCTCAGAAAGCTGCCGCCTCGTCTCTATTCGATCTCCAGCAGTTTGAAGTCCTACCCGGACGAGGTGCATCTGACAATCCGGAAGGTTCAATATGAGGCCCATGGGCGAGAGCGGTACGGCGTGTGTTCGAGCTATATCGCGGATCGTCTGGAAGCGGGGGATACACTGCCGGTATTTGTACAGCATAACCCCAACTTTAAGCTTCCGGCTAACCCGGACATCCCGCTGATCATGATTGGGCCTGGAACAGGTGTCGCTCCATTCCGCGCCTTCCTGGGGGAACGGGAGGAGCTTGGGGCGAAAGGCAAGACGTGGCTTTTTTATGGCGATCAACATTTCTCCACAGACTTCCTCTATCAGCTCGACTGGCAGCGTTGGCTCAAAGAAGGCGTACTGACGCGTATGGATGTCGCGTTCTCTCGAGATACGAGCGAAAAGGTGTACGTTCAGCACCGGATGCTTGAGAAGAGTAAGGAGCTCTACCAATGGCTGCAGGATGGGGCGCATGTATACGTATGCGGAGACGAGAAGAAGATGGCGCACGACGTTCACGCCGCCCTGGTCACGATACTCCAACAAGAGGGTGAACTTGGTTCAGAGGAAGCTGCCCTGTATTTGAAACGCATGCAGCAGGAAAAACGTTATCAGCGAGATGTCTACTGAGTTTCGATCAAAGATAGCGAGAGGAGATATGAAGCATGTCAGAAAATCATTTGCTTTCGCCAAACAGTGCTCCTCACAGCGATGTAGAGGATATTAAACGCCGAAGCGATTACCTGCGGGGAAGCCTGGCGGAAACGCTGGAAGACAGAATTACAGGGTCTATCCCTGAGGACGATAACCGCTTGATGAAATTTCATGGAAGCTACATGCAGGATGACCGGGATCTCCGCAACGAACGGAATAAACAGAAGCTGGAGCCGGCCTATCAATTCATGGTGCGCGTTCGAGCGGCCGGTGGAGTTGTCACGCCGGAACAATGGCTTATGATGGACCATATCGCCCAGCAATTTGCCAATGGGACGATTCGCTTGACGACCCGCCAGTCTTTTCAACTTCATGGCGTGATTAAGTGGACTATGAAGAATGTGATTAAAGAAGTAAACGATGCCTTGTTAAGTACACTGGCTGCCTGCGGGGACGTGAACCGCAACGTCATGTGCAACCCGAATCCCTACCAGTCAAAAGTCCATGAACAGGTTTACGAATGGGCGAAAAAAGTAAGCAATCATCTGGATCCCCGGACCCGAGCCTATCATGAAATCTGGCTTGACGAAGAGAAGGTTGTCGACAGTCGAGAAGGGGTAGAGCAAGAACCAATCTACGGGCCTGTCTATTTGCCGCGCAAGTTTAAGATCGGCATCGCGGTTCCGCCTGCCAACGATGTAGACGTCTTCTCTCAGGATTTGGGCTTCATCGCCATACATGAGGAAGGTCGACTGCTGGGCTTCAACGTTGCGGTCGGCGGCGGAATGGGAATGAGTCACGGTGATCCGAAGACGTACCCGCAGGTGGCGCGGGTGATCGGGTTCGTCTCGCCGGAACAACTGTTGGATGTCGCCGAGAAAACGGTCATGATCCAGAGAGACTACGGAGATCGCTCGGTGCGGAAGCATGCCCGGTTCAAATATACGATCGACGACCGCGGCATCGAATGGTTCATCCATGAGCTGGAGCAGCGACTGGGGTGGAAGCTGGAGGAGGCACGCCCCTATCACTTCGATCATAATGGCGACCGCTACGGCTGGGTAAAAGGAAGCAACGATAACTGGCATTTTACCCTTTTCATTCAAAATGGCCGGGTGAAAGACGAGGACAACTACCTCCTGATGTCCGGCCTGCGGGAAATCGCCAAGGTGCATGCAGGGGATTTCCGCCTAACACCCAATCAGAACCTCATCATTGGGAATGTAACCAGTGGAATGAAGCAAGAAATTGAACAAATCATTCAAGCATACGGGCTCACCGATGGAACTTCCTATTCCGCGTTGCGAAGAAACTCCATGGCCTGCGTTTCGTTGCCGACTTGCGGATTGGCGATGGCTGAGTCAGAGCGCTATTTGCCTACGCTGCTGGATAAGATCGAGCTGATCTTGGATGAGGCGGGTTTGCGCGATGAGGAGATCGTCATTCGCATGACAGGGTGCCCAAATGGATGCGCAAGACCAGCACTGGCGGAAATCGCCTTTATTGGGAAGGCTGTCGGCAAATACAACATGTATTTGGGCGGCGGTTTCTCCGGAAGTCGATTGAATAAGCTGTATCGTGAAAACATCGGAGAGGCAGAAATCCTGGAGGAACTGCGGCCGATCTTGAATCGGTATGCGAGGGAACGTGAGGTAGGCGAACATTTCGGGGATTTCGTTATTCGGGCCGGGTATGTGAAGGAAGTAAGATCGGGACTCGATTTTCATGAGTAGTGTGGCATTGAGCGTTTAGTAACCAGGTGGATAACAGTTGACGATATGTTCTGCCAAGAGAAGGCCATCCCGCTAAGGATGGCCTTAAACCTTGCCGTTTCGTAAAAACGCGGTGAATGGTACCACAAATAAGGCTGGTGTATGACTGGTCATTGACTTAAATCAAGAGTGCCAATTATTTTTATCATTTACAGTAATGGGTGAAGTGAGCCTTACCATAAGTCTTGCACGATGTTCCTGCAGTTGATGGACTCGCGTTGAGCGTAATCCCAGCGTAAGCTAGTTTCACGAATGTCACTGCCGTACTGGATTTTTCGGAAGCATTCGGTCAATTGCTGGACGGGTTAGGGAAAAATAACATCTTAAGAAAAACAAATTCTTGAAATTTCAGGAAATATGAATTATATTCAAAATGTCAAAAAACCGAAAAGGCAAACCTAGTGAAAACTAGCGACGCAAAGCTATAGGGGCTAAAGATTGCGAAAGTTGCAAGTCTATGCCAGCCAGTTGCCGAACTGTCCGGAGAATCTGGAGAACCGTTTCTGACGGTTATTCACGATGGATATTTGCTATTCCCCGTTGTCGGCAACGATTGCGGGGAATTTTTTTATGCATTAATGAGAGGAGGGGGTGAGGAGCGATCCATCATAGCCGCGTTACCGTCGTATCTAGCAGCTGATCAAGTCAGCCATCATTTGCGCCACTATCCAGTTTGAAAAAGGAGCGGTACATCATGTTGACAAGCCTAGTCAGAAGAGCATTGACGGACAAGCTAACCATCCTCAAACAGCCGGGATATCCGGATTTAGCCCTGGTTGGACCAGTTTGTCTCCCCGTCCAGATAGACGATCAGGAAATCACTTTCCAATGGTATACATGGCTGAACATGGACATGGCCGATTTGCAGCAAGAAGATCTTCTCGACATGCTGCCAGAGGTCGATCTCGCTTCTTATCAACAATCATCCGTGCTGGTCTTTGGAGATTTCGCAAATGCAGAACAGACGCTCGTCCGGATGCACAGTATATGCCATACGGGGGACATATTCGGGAGCAAGCGGTGCGATTGCGGTTACCAGTTGCGGCGCTCTATGCGTATGATGGCGGACAACGGCAGCGGTGCCCTGTTCTATTTGGCCAACCATGAAGGGCGTGGAATCGGGCTTTTCGCCAAATCATTGGCGTATCTGTTGCAAGAAGAAGGATTCGATACGGTGGAAGCCAATCACGGTCTGGGCTTCGCTGACGACCACCGCACCTATGACGAAGCTATTCGCGTACTTCGAAGCTTGCGTACGAAGCCGGTGACCCTAATCACGAACAACCCGAAAAAACTGGAGTCTTTGCGGGAAAAAGGATTGTCGACAGAGCATCATAATTCCTTATGGGGTAAACCGACCAGGCACAACAAGAGTTATTTGGAAACGAAAATCGCCAAATCAGGCCATTTCCCTTCCGAAGCATGGGTGCAAAATGCCGAACACTGATAATCAGGGGCGAGTGAAGATACAATGAAGATGGACGAGCATTTCATGAAGATCGCCCTTGATTTGGCGGCAACATGCAGAGGAAAGACGTCACCGAATCCAGTCGTCGGTGCCGTTTTGGTCAAAGAGGGGCAAATTGTCGGCACAGGCGCCCATCTTAAGGCGGGAGACCCCCATGCCGAAGTGCACGCTTTTCGCATGGCAGGCGAACATGGCAAAGGAGCTACGCTGTACGTCACGCTGGAACCTTGCTCTCATTTCGGAAAAACCCCTCCTTGCGCAAAGCTCGTTTGCAACTCTGGAGTCAGTCGGGTAGTGGTGGCTATGGAGGACCCGAATCCGCTGGTGGCTGGACGTGGCCTTCAAATGCTCCGGCGGCATGGGATCGAAGTGGAAGTAGGCATACTCAAGGAGGAAGCCGAACTACTCAATGAACGATTCGTACATAATATGACGAAACGACGGCCGTTCATTATTTCGAAGGTTGCGATGACACTTGACGGGAAGCTCGCTGCGCATACGGGTCACTCACAATGGATAACGGGGGAACGGGCGCGCTCTGAGGTTCATCAATTGCGTAGTGAGGTTGATGCGATTCTGGTCGGCATTGGAACGGTATTGTTGGACAACCCCCAACTCACAGCCCGTTTGCCAGGAAACCGGAAGCATCCCATCCGGGTCATCCTAGATTCGCAATTGCGGTTGCCCCCAACAGCCCATGTAGCTGATTGTTCCGAAGCAAAGACATGGGTTGTGGCGAAAGAAGGAGCGAATCCGGATAAGGCGCGTGAGTTGAGGGAGCAAGGGGTGGACATTCTGTTTGTTCCGACCGTGGGTGGCGGTCTTGACCTCCATACATTGGCCGATATCTTATACAAAAGGGGGATAACCGATCTGTTGGTGGAAGGCGGAAGCGAAGTGAACGGTTCTTTCTTGCGGGCAGGCCTGATCGACAAATGGATAATCTACATCGCTTCCAAAATATTGGGGGGACGGAACTCCTTGACTCCGTACAGCGGTGTAGATGTCGAGATGATGCATGATGCATTGGACGTTCATATCCACTCCATTCGGCAGGCGGGGGATGATCTTTGCATTACTGCCTATCCAGCGAACCGTTAGCTTCCTCACCGGGGCCGATCGTAGGCCTCGCCTCGATTAGAAGGATCATAAAACTTGACGGACGAGGCGAATTTTATAATGACCAGAATAGAAACATTGAGGAATTAATTAAGCCTGCGTTTGTGAGTAACTAAGGTTATTAATGGGACACTCGGTCAGATTGAGTGTCCTACTTTCATATAGAATAATGGACAAAAAACTTGCCGTTACAAACAGCAGGGAGATCTGTACCACAAGTGATGGTAAACAGGATGGCAGGAGAAAATGGTTTTTAGATTTATTAGAATCAACTATATCTTTTTAAATTAAGAAGGTAGTATATCACCTTTTCCATCATAATGTTATACTTGATAGTAGACAGTCTTCGAAGACGCTAGACATGTCTTTCACCCCCTGAGAACATCTGTATTTACTGCTCTCAGGCTGATTTTTACTGTTAAGATTGCTTTTTTTAGGGTCTTTTGTGAGTATAGTTTATTGGGGATGATCGGCAAACCAAAATTTAAACCTGGTGGCTCCACGTTGTTGTTGATTCTGCAGGAGAACGTAGGATGGTGTGGAGAAATTCATGTTCCATATTCTTGTGTGTCACATACAAAGGCCGTATTCAGGGATATAGCGGCAAATGAAAATGGAAAAACCTACTGCCTAAAAGTGGGTCATTTTTCGTGTCCAAAAATAAACTAGTACAGCGCAGCTAAGGAACCTGAAGGGTGTCTATTCACTGGAACGGTAAACGAAAGTCACACCCCCTGCAAGCAGTCGGGTTAAGGCCTTGGTTATTGTGTGTTCCAGGGGTTTTGTGGACAGTTTCCTACTTTTTAACTGCAATAGTATGTCATTTTTGAAATTCACCTGCTTTTAAACAGCATATATCTGTCATATAATAGCAAACATTTCATTCTATAAATAAAAGTGTTACACTATATTCAGGTTATCATTGATCCAGAAAAGGTGTGTACTAGGTAGCACCCTGACTTGCAAAGGGGCCAGATCGGGAGCCGCCTGCATCTTTTCTCCAAATCCCAGCGAGTTAGGACGGTAAAAATGAGTAACAGACAAACTAAAACAGACGTTATCTTAATTGGTGCCGGAATCATGAGTGCGACTTTAGGGTCACTGCTGAAAGAATTAGTACCTGACTGGAAGATTACTGTGTTTGAGAAGCTTTCAAAAGCAGGAGAGGAAAGCTCTAACGAATGGAATAATGCGGGAACGGGGCATGCTGCACTGTGTGAGCTTAACTACACAAGCGAAAAACCAGATGGATCTGTAGATATTGGCAAAGCTATTAAAATTAATGAACAGTTTCAGGTTTCCATGCAGTTTTGGTCTTATCTTGTAAACAACAAGCTGATAAGCAATCCGCAGGACTTTATCATGCCATTGCCTCATATGAGCTTAGTACAAGGGGAAACGGATGTATCGTTTTTAAAGAAACGTTTTGAAGCGATGTCAAAAAATCCTCTGTTTCAAGGTATGGAATTCTCTGATGACCCTGAAAAACTGATGGAATGGCTTCCGCTTGTTATGACAGACCGTACATCGAATGAACCTATTGCGGCAACCAAAATCGACTCTGGAACGGATGTCAACTTTGGCGCTTTAACACGCATGTTGTTTGACCACTTAAAGAGTAAAAACGTTGATATACACTACGAACATTGTGTTGAAAATATGAAACGTACTGGCGACGGTTCGTGGGAATTGAAAGTGAAGAATCTGGGTAGCGGTGTCGTCGAACGCCATACGGCAAAATTCGTCTTTATCGGAGGCGGAGGCGGAAGCCTGCATTTACTGCAAAAATCCGGTATACCTGAAGGGAAGCATATTGGTGGATTCCCGGTAAGCGGAATATTTATGGTGTGTAAAAATCCGGATGTTGTAGAGCAACATCATGCAAAAGTATACGGTAAAGCTAAGGTTGGGGCTCCGCCAATGTCTGTTCCGCATCTTGACACACGGTATATCGACAATAAAAAATCGTTACTATTTGGCCCATTTGCCGGTTTTTCACCAAAGTTCTTAAAAACCGGTTCCATGTTGGATTTAGTCACTTCTGTAAAACCGAATAATGTCTTAACGATGTTGGCGGCAGGCGCAAAAGAGATGTCATTGACTAAATACCTGATTCAGCAAGTGATGCTATCGAAAGAACAGCGCATGGAAGAGTTACGCGAGTTTATCCCGAACGCGAAAAGCGAGGATTGGGATTTAGTCGTAGCGGGTCAGCGTGTCCAAGTTATCAAAGATACAGAAGCAGGTGGCAAAGGAACACTTCAATTTGGTACGGAAGTGATTACTGCTGCTGATGGCTCGATTGCAGCTTTACTAGGTGCTTCTCCGGGTGCTTCTACTGCCGTTTCTGTCATGATTGAGGTAATGAAAAAATGCTTCCCGCAACATGTACAAGCGTGGGAACCGAAAATAAAAGAAATGATTCCTTCTTATGGCGTGTCACTCATGGAGAATCCAGAGCTGTTAGACGAGATTCATACTTCAACAGCGCGGACGCTTGGTCTAAAAAGTGAACTGGCCCTCGTCAAGTAGATCGTAAAAGAATAAAAATGAGATAAGCGGCCTTCGTCCTGAATTCCATGGGACTAAAGGCCGTTTAGCTTTGCCTGTAATGCGGTAGTAAATGAATATGGGAAGCCAGTCAATTTAGGCTGGCTTTTTTTAGTTACCTTTCCGATACTGCCAGCGGGGTAAACTGTATCACAAATTTATAACATGCAGGTTTATGATATACAAGAGATTCAGATATGATGAGACTAACGATAATAGTTTAATGTACGAGAGGAAAGGAGAGGAAAATGAAAAGCATATTTTTCAAGTATATGACTAAATTTACATCTCTTAACGATGAGCAGCAACAGGCTATCGCTGAGGATAGAGGACCAACTAAAGAACATCGGTGCGGATTATGAAATTGCGTAAAATTAGTTTGGACGAATTTTTGCAGAGTTAGGCTGACAGGAGAGCTCGGGTACTTGCCCCATAGCGTTAAGGACAACCCAGTAAGATGATGCAGCAAAGTTATAAACATCGTGTTCGTTGGAGCATCTTGCAACAAATTTATATTGTTGCGGAAGAGGGCTTAATGTGAGACGGGCAAAGGAATCCGCATAAAAAATTCATAATAGGGTCCGGTTCGGTGCAGCCAGATATCTCCTTCGTGCAGCTGCACGATGCTCTGGGCAATCGAAAGGCCGAGGCCCGACCCGTGCGGCATCCGGTGATCATTCCTCGATTCGTCGGCTTTATAGAATCGATCGAACAGTCTTTTCTCCTGCTCGGGCGTAATGACTAATCCCGTGTTGGCGATGGACAGTATGGCCCACGGGTATTCAGCATGCAGTACGATATCGATGTTGCCCGGTTTTACACTGAATTTAAGCGCATTGGTTAACAAGTTATCGATGGCCCGGACGATTTTGTCTGCATCGATACATACCTCCACTTTCCGGTCGGGCAGCGTACTGTTCACACGGACCTGATGCTGCTCAGCGAGCGGAAGGAATTCCAGGGTGATCTGATCCAGCATTCCGACCAGATTGACCCGACTTTTGGCCAAAGTCACCTGATTGCTTGTCAGCCGCGTGTACTCGAATAAATCGTCAATTAATTTTTTAAGCTGGTTGGATTTGTTCAGTGCACTGTTAACGTAAGGCTTCAACACGTCACCTGTCTTTGGATGTTCAATCAGGACGGTTAAATAGCCGATAATACTCGTCAAAGGAGTCCTCAAATCATGAGATATGTTCGTGATAAGCTCGCTCTTGGTTTGTTCGGCCAGCCGCTCTTTGGCGATCATCTCCTCAAGCTGTCCCGCCATCTCGTTGATGCTTGCTGTGAGCGTCCCGAGTTCATCCTTGCTTTTGACCGGCAGGCGTATGGATAGCTTGCCCTCGGCAATTTGCTGGACTCCTATGCTCATGGTCCGGATTTCTTTCATTTTGCTATAGGTAAACAAATAAAACAGGAGCAGGAATAACAGCAAAAACACAAGCAAGCTGTACAGAGGAGGATTCTCATATACGTAACCTTGTTCTGGGAAGAGCGGCCCCGACACGGCAAGAAACAGCTTCCGATCCTGATATTGGATAGGTGTAATCGCCGTATATATTTTGCCGGGCTCAGGCTGATTTTCCGTCTCCTTCTGCTCATAGATAATTTGGTACAAATCAATCTTATCCTCTGTAATCGATGGGGAATGATAGACGATCGTTCCTTGCATATCGGACAGCAGAATGCGCAGCCTGCTTGCCTCACTCTCGCGCTTCAGCAACGGATTGATCTCCTCCGGACCGGAGAGCCCAGGCAACTGTCGCTCAATTTCGCTCAACTGCTGTTTGACATTCTGTTTGCTTGTTTCAAAGCTTGTGAAATTGACTTTACGCGATTCTCGCGTCACATAATCAAAGAGCAGGCTCAACATCGTCGTGAGCACGAGAATGGCTCCGAAAGCCAGCACCAGTTTTACCCGCAGACTTTTGATCCAATCGGGTCTTTTGAGTTTAATCAATTTTATAACCTACTCCCCAGACGGTTTTAATATATTTGGGCTCACGGGGATTGTCCTTGAGTTTTTCGCGGAGATTCCGGATATGCACCATTACCGTCTTGTCGGATTGCATCACGGGGTCCTTCCAGATCGTTTCGTAAATTTTGTCCACACTGAATACTTGTCCCCGGTGAGTCGCGAGCAGCACCAGAATATCGAACTCCAGCGGCGTAAGAGAAATTTCCTTGCTTTTGATCGTTACCTGGTGGCGCGGAATATTCAGGACCAAATCTCCAATGATAAACTCCAGCGGCTGTTGCTTATCCTGCGTCTCGCTCATCCGGACTCGACGCAGCTGCGATTTGACCCGGGCGACAAGTTCCAAAGGGTTAAACGGCTTGGATAAATAATCGTCCGCTCCGCTCGTTAAGCCTAATATTTTGTCCATGTCTTCATTTTTGGCTGAGAGCATGATAATAGGGATATTCTGGGTTTTCCGAATTTGAATGCAGGTCTGAATCCCGTTGAGCTTAGGCATCATCACATCCAGAATGACTAGATCGAATGCCTCTTTCCGAAGCAACTCCAAGCCTGCGGCCCCATCTTCGGCTTCCATGACCCCGTACCCCTCATTGATTAGAAAAATTTTTACAATTTCACGGATTTCGGGCTCATCGTCAATGATTAGTACGTGGGCTCCTTTCTCGTTTCTCATTCGGAACACACCTTCTTCTCTTTTGGAATCTTTTGAATAACTACGGCGCTGAGTCATGACAACCACTTCATCTGGTATCGGCATCCCGATTATGCTCAGACACACTGAGAAGAAGAGCGCGAAATAACCGAAGTGATGAGTGGCATCGAGCAGGGTATGAATACTAATGGTGTCTCCTCCCATTTTATAATGAACGAAAGAAAAAGCTCAAAATCAAAATGAGTGGTTGAAAAATGAAGGGGAGTACGCATTGAGGTTAAAGCAGCCAAGTCCCGTGTGCCATTTCGGAACAAGACGTGCGTGTAATTTTTAGGATTTTTTGCATATATAGACGAAGGCAGGCGGAATGTTCCACGGTACAAGTGAGATGCTTACCTCGTTGAAAGCGGCCTGTAACATGGTTTTCATCTGAAGCGAGTATTGGAATGTAATAAACAGCCCACCTTCGCATAACGTCTCGCAAACTTGCCGGATGATCTTCTCCCGATCGGATCGGGAAAAGTTGGCGAAGGGAAGTCCTGAGACAATACAATCTGCATGGGCTACCCCGATGCTGCTTAAGCTGTCCTTAAGCTCTAGCGCATTGGTGAACATATGGAATCCGTCGAACTCGCGTTTAAGTAATTCTCTCATCTCCTCTTCTTTCTCAAAGACGGCGACTTTTGCATCTGGACGAATCAGATCATAGATTGCTTGGGTGAATACCCCTGTTCCCGCCCCCAGCTCGACTAGGGTGTGTACATGATTCCAGGGTACGTGTTCCATCATTTTTTGCGTTAAGCTGTTCGAGCTTGGGATGATGCTCCCGACGTCACGGGGATTCTGGAAGAATTTTTTCAGGAAAAGCCATTTATCGATGGTCTTGGATTTCATAAAGGTTTTAGCCAGCATCATACATTTTAGCTCCTTTATGTACTTTATTGTTTGCTGGCATTATCTTATTGAAAAGTTATTAGCACTTACGCCAGAAAACAGTAAAGATTTTCTTAAGATCTTTAAAAAAAAACGTGCCTGTAGGTTTCCACCCGTCAATTCAAAGCGCAGCGGAGGGCAAAGGACATCCCGTAAGGTCAATGGTATACACCTCGCTTCCAACCCTGACGGGAAATGGTAAAATGATCCTGCATTACATGTATAAGTTCACCCAAAAACATAAGTCTATGATGCATGTGGAACATTTTATACAATTCATGCAGCTTCGGCTGGATGCTTGGATGTTCCGTACACATTGAACAGGAGTGGGTAATCGATGATCAAACTGAAAGATATCGGGAGATTCGAGGAGCTGCCGGAAATTGCGATGCACATTTACCAAGGAAATATTCCGGCTTTGCAGGCTGCCTTGGCAGCAGGCTGGGATGTCGAGGAAGGCATCGTGCTGAGCAAACACATCACGTTAAGCCCATTGGATCTGTCGCTTATATCGGAGAGACTGGATGTGGTTAAGCTGCTGGTAGAACATGGCGTCAACCTGAATGTGGAGAAGAATCCGGCTTTTTTGCGAGCAGTTCGCTATTGCAAGGAAGATATCGTTCGCTACCTTGCAGAGCACGGCGTCAAGCTGGACAAGCTCAATCAAGTGGGCTCCGGCGCATATTCACAAGCCTATTATGGCAACAAAAGCAATATCCCGCTGATTCAGGAGCTGGGATTGGATATAAAGCTGCATGGCGGTGCTGTACTGCGCCAGGCTGTGTCGGATCATGACCGTAAGACCGTTGCGTATTTGCTCGATCAAGGGGTGGACATCAATTACAATAAACCGGATATGGTCTATCCGTATCTGGCGACACCGCTCACAGTAGCAACTCGCATGGGCAATCTCGCCATGGTCCAATACTTGATTGAACGCGGCGCGGACGTTACTTTGGCTGAGAAGGGCGGCGAGCGACCGTATACGATTGCGGTCAGCAATAAGGATAAAGTCATGGCAGATTATTTGAAAGCGCTGGAGCCGGCTGAATTTCACGACATAGAGAACAAAAAGTACGAGCTGAAAAAATATAAATTGACCGATGAGCTCGTCCGTTTTCTTACCGGGAACAGCCTGCGCCTGGAGCTTTCGCAAAATGAGTATGATATCGGATATATCGACTTTTTCACATTGACCGATACAGTCGAGATGAAAGTAGGCCGGCAAAAACTGCTGCGCCTGTCAGCCGATATCGACAATTACTCCGATCTGCAGCTCGTATGGAATCCAAAGAAAAAAGGTCTGATTGGCTGTTATGACGTGGAGCATCAGGAGTATGCGGATCTGTGCAGCTTTCCTGAGTTCTTCGCGCAGCCTGAGTTGTACCTCATCAAGTTTCTTGAGGGGGGGTTCGGCGAGTAGCGGCTTTCCATACGTTTAATGCTCATCAACCAAGCGATTGCCGGCGCCTGCGGCAGTCGCTTTTTTTATTCGAATAAGGGCCGAATTGTTTATATTTTCCAAAGTCGTAATACTTGCGCCCTGTTCGCACATGGAGAAGTATGTGATTATTAGTCCATCGAGAGTTCAGGGTCATCGGCTTTGAACCCCCGAACCTTCAGGCTATTGCGATCCTTCCTTCTACTTCATTTGGCGAACTAGGGTCGCAGCTTTCCAGAAGGATGTCTCTTAACGAGAGGAGGCGTCCAGGCTATCATATTCCTTCCTTCTATAGTATTTTTCCAAACGACAGTAGGGATATGGCTTTCCTGGACTCTTTTATGATGATCAACACTATCTATTTGCGAAGAGCGAACAAACGAATTGTGAGCCAAGGAAAAGGGTCGGATCGACTCCCGGAAGCTTACTTGGCAACAGCCATGAAAAATATCGAATATCTCGGATTTACGTTTTCCCATCGATTGATGCGGGCAGTGCGAACCTTATCCAAGGAGCAGTTCGAAGCGTTTTATCGTCAACTGGCTGCCGATTTAAGGGTGCTGGTAGGGGCTCATGTGGAATACCAACCGATGTATCCCGGTTTCCCGATGCAGGTGATGCAGGAGCATGATGCGGAGCTTTATCTGAATGCCATTTATCATTATCTTACTTTGGATTTGCCTGAGTATGACGCTGCAGACAGACCTCCATTGCTGGATGAGGTAAACCTGAAAGTCATTGATCTTGGAAGCAAAGCGGAATTCCATGCCATGATACGCCGGTTGATTCAAGCCAAGACTTCCATCTCGGCTACGGACCGGGAGGATATTGATGCCGCTATAGAAGACGCTGAACCGGATGAATTGGAAGCGATTCTCCCGGCCGAGATTCCGTTTAAGGAGAATGTAGGATTCGTGGCTGCTTCCTTATTGAAGCACAACAAGGCCAATGTGAAGCTGATCGGACAATACTTTAAAACCGCAACCGATGTCCTGCGTCTGGCCGTGGCTTGGTCTGATGGCGATGTCAGTCTGGCAGAAGCGACGCGTTTTCGTAAATTTAAGCGGCGCGAGAGACGGCTGTTGCTTGGACTTTTGGAACAGTGCCATCCCATCACGGAGGATATGCTGAGATACAAGGAGCGCTGGATTCGATTAGGCGAAATCCTGCATCCTTTTGAATACAAAGAGCGATTTAGGCGTTGTGAGGAAGCATTTGATATTTTACGCAATAACAAGCCATATACGACCTTTAACGGAAGCGTTGAACTCGCATTCCAATATCGTCAGGTCTGGAATTTGCTCGATCTGTTGATGCAGCGCCCGGGTGAATTTGCACGAAGATTGGATAAGTTATTACGGTCAACCGAATCCACGGAGTATGTCGTGCTGGCGTTTGGCGAAGTCGCAAATCAGGTATCGACGCCTGTATTGCTGCAAGTGCAAAATCATTTTGCCCGCCGTCATGAGCCGCATGAGCTCCGCGTCTTTTTCCCGAAAGGAAATGTTGCCAAAGCCTTTGCCGTTCCCCATACACTCCCTGATATCAATGAAGCGGCATGCCAAGACATCGTCCGATTATGCGAAGAGGCGCTAATACAGAGGTTCTCCGCATTGCCCCCGTTGGGGAGGACCTATATAGATGAACGATTGAAGAACTATCATGTGCCTTTCTCCCAGAGATCAGCAAGCAAAGCCCTGCGTACGATTGTTCGGGGAAGCCGTTTGCCGATGACGGAGGGGGATACGATTCGTTTTTTCAGCTGGTGGAAAGAGGGGAACGTTGATGGCAAGCCTACAGGCCGTGTAGATATTGATCTGTCCGCTGTCATGTATGATCACAACTGGCAGTATGTTGAGCATATTTCTTATACCAATCTGCGATCCTCTAAATACCAAGCCGTCCATAGCGGAGATATCGTGTCGGCTCCTAAAGGAGCATGCGAATTCATTGATCTGCACATTCCTTCTATTGTCGGTTATGGCGGTCGTTATATTGTAACCACCCTCCATTCCTACACGAATCAACCGTACTGCAACTTGCCGGAGTGCTTTTCGGGCTGGATGATGCGCAAGAAACCCGGTTCTGGCGAGATATTCGAGCCTTCGACGGTTGTCAATAAAATCGATGTCACGGCCGATACGCAGATTGCCATTCCTGTCATCCTGGATCTGGTAGAACGCACGGTCATCTGGACAGATCTGGCTCTGACGCGATATCCTCACTACTACAATAATGTAGAAGGGAACCAGAGGGGCATGGTCTTGATGGGCAAAGCCATGACAGCGTTGCGGAAACCGGACCTGTACGAATTATTCTCGCTCCATGCCAAGGCACGAGGGGAGACGGCGGCTACTGTAGACCAGGCCGATGCGGTATTTTCGGTGGAAGAAGGGGTTACTCCATTCGATATCGAGCAGATTATGGCAGAATATCTTGTTTGAGTGCAGATGCGAATGTTTGGAAGAGTTGATAGCGTTTAGTAGTTCAGCAGGCGAATTTTCCTCGCCTGCTGTTTTACTGTATCCAAAATAAAGCGCTGCACAGATTTTACTCGACATGGATAGAGGAATGAGTCTTGAATGTCCACTTACTAGCAGAAGACGTCAATGTAATCAGTTTTCATCAATTGTCAGGAATTTCGTAAGGTAGGCTCCCACAAAATACAGGATGGCCAACACCCAGACGATCCCTGTTTCCCCAACAAAACCGATTAGCAAACCAACGAGAGCGGGACCAATAAATGTCGGCAGGCCGGCTCCTAAATTTAAAATCGACATGGCCGCGCCTTTATCCTCTTTGACCAAAGAAGGAACAAGCGCTGATAAAGGAACATAACCGGCCAGCAGAGCTCCCCATAAAAGCCCCAATATCGAGAGAATTGCGACATTGCCCGGTGCAAATTGGGGAACATAATACAGCAGCAGTGTTGTAATCCCGCACCCTACACCACCAAACCACATAATGGTGTTTCTCCAACCAAGTTTATCACCGATAAAACCGAACAATAGATTAAAGATAATGTTGCTGGTAAAGATAGACCCCCAAATTTGCAGCCATTGTGTCGTGGAAAAGCCATGATTCTCCATGTACATAGGCAAAAACACGGGGAACGCGAAAACGGCTGTTGTGTTAATCACACGTACAAAGCCGCCGATCAGCACCTTTGGCTCGCGTTTGACAATGAGCAACCCCTTCATGAGTTCCGCGACTTTACCAGTGTCGCTATCCTTCTTGGTCACCTCTACCTTATCGCGATTTAACACCAAAGCGAAGAAAGCTCCGAGCAGTGCCCACAGGACAGAAGTCCATAGCGTATTGATATGTCCAATGGCATTAATGCCCCAGCTTGAAAAATAAGCACCAAGGACAAAGAGTCCCCCTGAAAAGACAAACCAAAACCAACCGACAGCGGCCCCTAATTTCTCTTTTGGACTCCTGTAGGAAATCCACACCAAAAAGGAATAGGCAAACAGAGGGTAGCCAAATCCTCTCAAAGCGTAAAAAGGGATCATCAACTGCAGGGAAAAGTTTTGAAGCCCCCAATGAATAAAGGCGACGGAGCCCAAAAGGTAGCAGATCAATCCGATCATCATAGCCTTTCGGGGGCCATACATTTCAACCAGTACGCCGGAGAACCAGGATGATATGGCAATGGTGATCCCGTATACTGAAAACAAGGAAGCAGATTGCTGAATGGAAAATCCGTGTTCAATCAAATAAGGACTTAGCCATCCTTGTTCGATTCCGTCCCCCATCATGAAAATGATGATTCCAAGATATCCCCAAATCAAACTGGGGGGTATTCCAATGGATTGTAGAAACTTTCCTTTTCCGCTGATTGTTGTCATGCTTGTGATAGCTCCTTTCTTTAAAGCGTTTTCATTTGCAGTAATACTTGGTGAGGAACGTTTTTTTGTACAGGCCTCCTTCCGTGAAGTAAATCGCTTATACCATTTTGGACATTTGCTCAAAATTAGATATAATGTCTATAGGTGGATTTTAGCAAGGGGATTGTAGAATATCAAATATTTTTTGATAACTCTTAAAAAATGACAATAAAATTGGGGTTTTTAGTTGTGGTTTGCTGTTTCCCAAAACACAATGATGGTTGCAAACAGATTATTGGTATGTATAATGGAGGATGAAAATATGAGAAAAAGTATCGAAAATGAACAAATGTCCGAGAGGAGTTTTTTGGAGAGAATTGCCAAGATGTACTATGTCCTTGGTTTAACCCAAAAAGAGATTGCAGAACAATTGGACATCGGCAGGTCTTCAGTTGCTCGTTTTTTAAACGAAGCAAGGGAGGAGGGAATTGTACAATTCCATATTCAGTCAAAGACAGATAACGCAAGAAAAAGCGATTTAGAAGCGAAACTGGTCATGCAGTATAAATTAAAAGATGCCGTCGTAGTAAAACGGCATCAGGGATACTCTTTTGAAACAACTGTAGTGAATTATTTAAACAGCATTTTACCTTTTCAAGGTTCGGTAGGATTAAGCTGGGGAAGAACCATGTATTCTGTGGGTCAAGTCATGCACTTGTGCGAACCGCGACCTCAATTAAAGCTGGTTCAGCTATGTGGGAGTGCGGGAACAAAGGAAAACGAAATCCCGGCCTCGTCCCTTATCCAAACCTGGGCGTATGCGATAGATGCTAAACCATTCTTTTTGCCTGCTCCCACCATTGTGGAGAGTAAGGAGATCAGAGATGTTTTGTTGAGGGACGAAAATATTAGGAATAGTTATCAAGAAATCCGCAATGTGGATATTGCAATTGTGGGTATTGGGAATACCGAACCCGAGTCAACTATCGTAAGCTCAAACTTTGTCAAAGGATTGACGAGTGAAAAGCTTAAACATAAGAGCGTAGGGGATGTAAATCTGCATTTTTTCAATGAAAACGGGGATTTCACGATGCCTGAAATTTCCGAGAGGGTGATTGGCGCCTCACCCCTGGATTTTATGAGAATTCCTACCAGAGTCGGAATGGCGTACGGCGAGAATAAGAGACATGCCATTTTAGGCGCATTAAAGGGGCGGATCGTCAATATTTTATTGACCGATGAGGAGACTGCTCACTTGCTGGTAGAAGAATAGGAGATGTATAAATGAATATCTTAGTGACTGCTCCTTACAACAAAGAGTGCCTGCAGCAGTTGAAAGAGGAATTTGGCGAAGTCAAACATTTATCCTGGAAGGAACACGGGAGAGAGTTTTTTGAAGAGGAATTATTAGCGTTATTAAAAGAGACTGATGCTGATGGACTGATCACAGAATTGGACGACGTGACGAAAAAAGTGATTGCCGGCCATCCCAAGTTAAAATTCATTGGGGTATGCAGAGCGAACCCTGTCAATGTGGATGTGGACGCAGCTTCTAATCAGGGAATCCCGGTATTTCACACACCTGCCCGCAATGCCCAGGCGGTTGCAGAATTGTTTATTGGCAACGTCATTTCATTTATGAGGCATACCATTCCAAGCACGAAATGGTTAGAGGAGGAAAATTGGGAAGGCGAATCATTTAGTGCCTACCTGAACTTTAAAGGGAATGAACTGGCGGGGAAAACAGTCGGATTTGTGGGATTCGGGGCAGTTCCACAAAAAATTGCCAACATGATCAAACACTTTCCTTGCGCCATCCAGTATTACGATCCGTTTATTGAGGCCGAGTCCGTCGGTTACAAGCGGCTTGGCTTAGAAGAAATATTTGAACAAAGTGATATCGTTTCTATCCATTTGCCAGTAAATGATCAGACAAAAGGAATGATTTCCGCAGATTTGTTAAATCGGATGAAACGAGAAGCGATCTTTGTCAATACGGCACGGGCTGCCGTTGTTGACAATGAAAGTCTGTTGAACTTGTTGAAAAGCAATCAAATCAGAGGCGCCATCCTGGACGTGTTTGATCAAGAGCCACCTAGCCAGCGCGATTATGAGATGATTCAACTGCCGAATGTTTTGGCAACTCCCCATACCGCAGGAGCCAGCTATGAAGTGGAAGATCATCACTCTGTCATTATGAATGAAAGCTTGATTAAGTGGGTGAAACACCAAAGCCAGCAAAACATTTTCAACAGGAGATTATTAGCTCCCAATCAATAGGGGTGAAATCCGTTATGAAAAAAGGGTACCTAATTGTTGACATAAGCACGGGGAACGCCTCTGTCGGGGTAGCTTCGATTTTTGGTGAAGTGTTGGCATTGGAGAGTTCGGTCATCCAGTACCAAAAAGACGCTGATTTTCCCGACAACCACTTTTTTCAATCACAGCAAATGTGGGAAGACACCGTTCAGTTAATGAAACAGGTGCTGAAAAAAACAGCTGATGTAGAGATTTTGGCGATCTCATCCACAAGCCAAAGACAAGGAATTGTCTTGTTGGACAGTCAAGGTCATTCATTAATTGGATTCCCGAATATTGACAACCGCGGATTAGAGTGGGAGAGCGACATCAAGGATTTCGAAAAGGTATACGGACTTACAGGCCGCTGGATCAGTACACTTTTTTCGGCCCTGAAACTACGTGGCGTAAAGGAAAGGCAGCATCATATCTGGGAAAAAACAGCTGCCTTTACGAGTATCAGTGACTGGATTGGATACGAGTGCACCGGAAATCTCGTGTATGAGCCGTCACAGGCCTCGGAAACATCTTTATTTGATGTAGGTCAAGGCAAGTGGTCAAAAGAGCTTTGCCATCTGTATGGCATTGAATACGACTGGTTGCCTGAAATCAGGGAGAGCGGATCCGTACTAGGGAAAATCAAGCCCGAGCTGGCGAAAGAACTGCAGCTTTCACCAGAGACGTTATTTATTGTCGGCGGGGCGGATACGCAACTGGCGGTCAAAGGAACACAGCCTGAAGTAGGCGATATTGTCATAGTTTCCGGCACCACTACGCCGATCATAAAAGTCGTGGACAGCTATACAGTGGACCATTCGGCGCGCTGCTGGGGAAATCGCTACGTCGACCCCAATAAATTTGTGATCGAGACAAATGCGGGCGTATCAGGTCTGAACTACCAACGCTTGAAGAAAGTCTTTTTCCCTGATAAAGACTACGCCGAAATCGAAGACGAAGTGCTAAAACTACAAAACCCCACTTGTGTGGCTTCTTTTGGAACACTGGTGTTTGACAAAAACCTTCCTTTGTCAAAAGGAGGCTTCTTGTTAGACGCACCGGCACATCAGGACCTGACAGCCGCAGATTTTGTTTTTGCCATCGTTTTTGATATCGCTTGTTCCATTAAGCACAATTTTGACGTGCTATTGGACATTTCCCCCAGCGAAAAGAACTTTGTTTTGGGGTGCGGCGGAGGTTTTCAAGGAAAAGTTTTGCCCCAGCTGCTGGCAAATTTATTGCAAAAGGAAATTCGCATTAAGCAAGAGTATATGCAAGCCTCTATAGCCGGCAGTGTCATCATTTGCAATGAAGCTCTGCAAATAGAGAATCCGTGCAAATCCGTACTGCAAACCTTTGCACCTACGAACAATGAACATTTGCACACCTTGTATCAAAAATGGAGCGCGTTTAGAAGCAAGATAAACGAACGATAGAAATGGATCGGGAGTGATCACATGCAGGTAAAAAAAGACATCGTTCATTATGCAAAAATGTTGGAGAAAAATGGTCTGGTAGTTGGAACAGCAGGGAATATCAGCGTAAAAATAGGCGATACGATGTATATTACGCCATCCGCACTGCCGTATGAGGAAATGGAAGAACAGGACATTTTGGAAGTTGACCTTGTATCTGGGGACGTTATCGCAGGCAAGCGGAAGCCTTCATCCGAAACGCCGATGCACAGTTATATCTACAAGCACAACAGCAGAATCAAAGCGATTGTTCACACACATTCGACTTACGCGACAATGTTTGCCTGCGCCCATCTTCCGATTCCAATCGTCCATTATACGGCGGCGGATATCGGCAATGAAATTGCAGTAGCGCCGTATGCACGATATGGATCGGAGGAGCTCGCCCTGCACGCGGTAAATACCTTGGGTGACAACAACGGTGTGCTATTGGCCAATCATGGCGTGATTGCCGTTGGGGAGACGTTAAAGGACGCTTTCAGACGGGCAGAAGCCATCGAAGAGGTTGCCCACCTGGCGTATGGAGCCCACCAGTTAAACAGTGTCAAACCGCTTGGCCCCAAAGATTTGGCCGAAGCAGTGGAAGGCTTTAAAACATATGTCAGCGGCTGAGCTTTGATCGCTTTGACAAAAGTGCCCCCACGGGAATTATTCTACTAAGGGTACAGGCAAATGTAGTGGCCGCCTAAAAACCGTGTCAGTACAGTTTGGGGGTTGTAACAGATTGCAGGGGGCAGTCCGTTGCAGCCCCTGTTTTATTGGGCCGAAATCGTCTTCGTTATTTGTAGTATGTATCCGTTTGATTTTCTTGCATGAGGTCATGTTTATTCGCGAAGGAACGATTCAGACCATATGAAAAAGGAAAGCCTTACTGTAAATAGCAGCAAGCCGGCCTTATAGGTCGGCTTGTTTTTTAGCTTTTGATATCCACAAAATCCCCACCACACATGGCAGAGATTTAATCTATACTATAAACGAAATCTACTATACTACGATGATCCTTTGGAAGCTTATCATTTTCAAATACATTACTCACATTCTTTTTCACCATATCATAATAAAAAAGACCGTATTGATTATTGTAATCCATTCCTAAAATAAACAAACCTTCTGCATGATCCCTCGGGTAAAAAGACTTTACTTCTTTAATACCTGGAACATCAAAGTCTATTACCTCTTTACTGTCTATGTTCAACATTTTCAATGTTCGGGGCTCAGACGAACCCATATGAGGATCGGTTGTCATTAAAATTCTATTTGCATCAAGTTGCCGAGTAAGTCTGATTTCAAATTGGTCTGTATGGTATATCGGCTCGTAATTTCCAAGATTGACATCCATCAAATATAAAGTCTTGGGTCTGATATGGGTAACCGCCACAACATTATAGCTTCTCATGACAGAATCGGAAGTGGTGAGGCTCAGTAATTTTTTCGTAGAATAGTTATAGGACAATGATTGGTACCACGTATCATCGTCATTTGGATTCAGATAAGTAAACTGCTTCGTCTTCAGATCAAAAATGGCGGGTTGTGTAACCGTTGCATATTGCGGTGCAACATTTACAAACATTTTATCATCTACGATAAACATATCATTAAAAAGAAACTTACCTGAGGTTAATTGTTTGCTAGCAGAAGTTTGTAAATCATATTCATACAAATTATCAGACTCGTCACCGCTGATACTATTGCTAAAATACGCTTTGTTGTTTCGAATATCTGCAAAAGCTACGGGATATCCAGCATCTATCGGAATTTTAAATAACTCCGCCATTTTATTATCCGCAATCGAATAACGGAACAATACTAAAGAAACCCCGTCATTATCATTTTCTCCATTATTATAAGCTGTAGCTGTTATATGCAAATATTCCTTTAACTCTCTTTTGGTGTTTATTTCATGTTTTATAGCAAAAAAAGATATTAGAATGGCAAATACAAGGCTACCAAGCGTTATCCATTTCTTTTTCATGACCAAAGTACCCCTAAACAAAAAAATTCCCCATCGCCTTCTACAAGCTGGCTATCTGCTCCCCACGGAATTAAAGCGAAATGATGTGCATGTCCTAACGAGGTTAGCGTCTGATTGCTTACCCTTTTCAAATAGCAGCAATTGATTGGAAAAAACCATTATAAAATGGTTGTATTTGGTAATAAAAGATACTTACATTTAACATTAAATTGAATGAGATATCAATCCGAATTTCCCTTTACAAGAAATTAATTAGATGCAACTGCATCGCTGATGACTATCTATTGAAACAAACATATGTCAGCAAAGCAGATAAATCTTACGTCATTCTCGGTGTAAGGTTTTTTTTTCGTGAAAAAATACTCTGTCTTCTAAAAAAACAAGCCTTTCCCAGATCAGGAAAGGGACCAGCGAATGGTTTGGAGATGCTACGAGCTGCGATCGACTAACGGTTTCTCCCCGGGATTTCCTGGATGCGACAATTATGGAAAGCGGTCAGCTTCCATTCCCCGTTTTGTTTCACAATCACATTCGTATTAATCGATCCTCTGTCGTTCGTATTCTGGGAAGGATCAGCCAATCGGACTTCCCCGGTGGCATGAACAATGGCCACATCGGATGCAATAAAGCGCGGTCGAAGTTCGGTAGAAACACTAGATTCCATAACGGAGCCTTTCAGCGGACCGTTGAATAGCCATTGATGGACGTCTGCGATTTGCTTCCTGCCTTTTAGATGCTGCCCCATAAATGTCACGTAATCGGCATCCTCCGTAAAGCAGTCGCCATAAGCTGTTCCATCGCCGCGATTCCAAGAGTCGCTTAACTTTGTAAATAAGGCGTGGATGTCCTTCAGATCTTCTTGATTTGCCATGAGAATCGATCCTTTCATAGTGAAATGGTTTGGCTGTGCTTGCGCGCTGTGTTATACTGTTAAAGATAAAATCTTAATTCATAAAGCATCTTTGTAAGTTTAATATCTTGATTAATTAAGGTATTTTGATCATAAGCCGGAGGTTTCCTTATGTCAAGAGACGATTTTCCATCTGTATTTCAAGACCTCACTGCATCTCAGCAGGCTTTGCTCCAAGAATTGCGCCAAAACAGTGCACGTGCTGTTATGTTTCATCAACTCATTTCTGAAAAATTGGGCCTCAATGCGACAGATCACAAATGCCTGGATTTCCTGAATCGTACGGGTCCGGTAACAGCCGGCCAACTGTCTCAATTAACAGGTTTGACAACAGGAGCAGTTACAAGTGTGATCGACCGCTTGGAAGAGGCAGGGTATGTAGTGCGAGACAAGGATCCCAACGATCGAAGACGTGTTGTCGTCAAAGCAGCACCAGAAAACGCGACCCAAATATCTACCTTGTTCGATTCTGTCATGCAATCCACGCTCAAGCTTATGTCGCAATACAGCGAGCAGGAGATGCTTGTGATTCTTGCGTTTATCAGGCAGTTGAATGAAATGACGCTCGCTGAGATGAACAAAATGAAAAAAAGCGGTGCGTAGCGATATCGTGCAAACTACCCCTTGATCGTTTTTTTTGTTTAGAATGGAACTATTGATCGTTAGATGGTTTGAAAGGGTGTCATAGATGAGTAAAACACTTGTACTGGCGGAAAAGCCTTCCGTTGGGCGGGACATAGCGAAAGTATTGCAGTGTCAGAAAAAAGGGAACGGTTTTTTTGAAGGAGAGAAATATATTGTGACGTGGGCTCTGGGGCATCTCGTCACGTTGGCAGATCCTGAAGCGTACGGGCAGCAATACAGCTCGTGGAAAATCGAGGATTTGCCGATTATGCCGTCTCCACTTCGATTGGTTGTTATCAAGGAAAGCAATAAGCAGTTTCACACCGTAAAACAACAGATGAAGCGAAACGATGTAAAAGAGATCGTGATTGCGACCGATGCAGGGCGAGAAGGAGAGCTTGTCGCTCGCTGGATTATCGAAATGGCTCATGTAAACAAGCCGATCAAGCGTCTCTGGATATCTTCTGTCACCGACAAAGCGATCAGGGAGGGCTTCCGTAATCTGAAAGACGGCAAGGCATACGAGAATCTGTTTGCCTCCGCTGCGGCTCGTGCAGAGGCTGATTGGCTGGTAGGGATTAATGCTACCCGTGCTCTGACGTGCAAGCATAATGCTCAGCTATCGTGCGGTCGCGTCCAGACTCCTACACTGGCAATCGTTGCAGGCAGAGAAGAAGAGATTCGGCGCTTCACACCCAAGCCATTTTACGGATTGAGCGCCGTGGCACAGGGACCGATCCAGCTACAATGGCAGGATCAGCGGACAAAGGATGTTAGAACCTTTTCCAAGGAGAAGGCCGATCAGCTTTTGGCGTCGCTCAAACAGGAAAAAAGCGCTGAAGTCATCGAGGTTGCCAAGGCTCACAAAAAGAAGTTTGCCCCACAGCTATACGATTTGACCGAGCTGCAAAGGGATGCCAACAGACTGTTTGGCTATTCGGCAAAAGAGACGCTTTCCATCATGCAAGGTCTCTATGAGCACCACAAGGTAGTGACATACCCGCGGACCGATTCCCGCTATCTTTCTGCCGATATCGTAGAAACGCTGCCAGATAGGATCAAGGCTGTGCAGATGAAGCCGTATGCGCCATTCGCTGCCAAGCTGCTGCGCTCTCCGATCAAAGCAAACAAATCCTTCGTCGACGACAGCAAGGTGTCCGACCACCATGCGATCATCCCGACAGAGCAATCTGTTTTTCTAGGGGATCTGAACGATCGGGAACGAAAGATATTTGATCTCGTGGTGAAGCGCTTCCTAGCTGTTCTGTTGCCTGCCTTTGAATTTGAGCAAACGACGATTCAGGTAAAAGTAGGATCGGAGCTGTTCATCGCCAGAGGCAAAACCGTCCTCGCGCAAGGCTGGAGGGAAGTGTACGACCACGATGTGGAGGAAGACGACACAAAAGATGGCGTAACAGAGCAGTTACTGCCTACGATTACAAAAGGAGATCGTCTATCCCTCATATCCGTGTCCCAAACCAATGGGGAGACGAAGCCGCCAGAGCCTTTCACGGAAGCAAGTCTCTTGACGGCAATGGAAAACCCGGCGAAATATATGGCCAGCGAGAGTAAAGAGCTGATCAAAACCATTGGAGAGACGGGCGGACTCGGCACTGTGGCGACCCGAGCTGATGTTATTGAGAAGCTATTTAACAGCTTCCTTTTCGAGAAGCGAGGAAAGCATATTTTCGTCACGGCAAAAGGAAAGCAGCTGCTGGAGCTTGTTCCTGATGAAATGCAGTCGCCAACACTGACTGCACAGTGGGAGCAGAAGCTCGGTGCAATCGCCAAAGGGAGCTTGAATAAGCAGACGTTCATCGGTGAAATGAAAACCTACGCAAAAGCGGTTGTCCACGAAATCAAAAACAGCGACAAGACATTCAGGCATGATAATCTGACGAGAAGCAGATGCCCCGAGTGCAATAAGTTTCTGCTGGAGGTCAACGGGAAGCGCGGTAAGATGATGGTCTGCCAGGATCGGGAATGTGGCTACCGAAAAGGTATCGCCAAGCAGACGAATGCCAGATGTCCGCAATGCCATAAAAGATTGGAGCTGCGCGGCGAGGGAGAAGGACAGACCTTCGTTTGCGTTTGTGGGCATCGGGAGAAACTGAAAACGTTCCAGGAACGCAGGGACAAGGAAAAGGGCAGCAAGGTTTCGAAGAAAGAGGTAGCCAAGTATCTGAATGGGCAGGAAAAGGATACGAACGAGGGGCTAAACTCGGCGCTGAAGGACGCGCTGTCTAAGTTCAAGTTTGAAGAGTAACGAAAAGCGCTTTTTTCTAGAGTTTTTATGATCGAAAAAATTAGCTCCGCCAATCCTTTGGCGGGGCTTTAAACGATTTCGGGTCTCCCCTACCAATCCGAACCCCCGATAAACCTGCTCCACTAAAACCGCATCAGCTGATGAGGAAACATCATCTTCGAAAACGGCAGCTGTGCCTGCTAAAGCAATCACCAAGGAAACCCCATTACTATGAATAACAAGTTCTTAATAAAAGATACACGATGTGTTTATTGTTGGTTAAAGTTTGGTTTATATAATCACAAATAGTAAAACCCGAAAAACTCTCAACAAATCACACAAAAATTTCCAAAAGACGAAGGAGGGTATTTTATGAGTAACCAAGATTCACAAAAAGGGTTGAACAGACGGGATTTCATGAAACTTGGAGGAGCGACTACACTTGCATTAACACTTGGATCCGCTGGAATTCCAGCTGATTTATTAGTCAACACAGCCCATGCTGAAGCAAAAGACAATTTCAAGCTTCAATTTAATTCGGATGGAAAGTTCAAGGTCGTACAGTTTAACGATACACAAGATGATGAACGTATCGATCGCCGAACTGTGGAGCTCATGGAAAAAGTGCTTGATGATGAGAAGCCCGATTTTGTTGTGCTTAACGGGGACAATATTACCGGAGGCTGTGATACACCTCTTGAAATGAGACAGGCCATCAACAATGTTGCCCAACCGATGGAACAAAGGGGTATAAAGTGGGCCATTACTTACGGAAATCACGATGAAGATTCTACCCCGAATAGCGGCCTTGATGAGAAAGACATGCTCGAAATCTATATGTCTTATAAATACAATTTGAATACGCCCGGGGTGAAAGGCATTACCGGGACTGGTAACATGAACCTGCTTATTCAGAATTCCAAGAAAAAGAAGGCGGCTTTCAACCTCTGGCTGCTTGACAGCGGAAGGTATGCGCCAAAAAAAATTGCCGATCAGGATTTTAAAGGATATCCTACTTGGGATTGGCTACGTTTTGATCAAGTAAGTTGGTATTATGAGACCTCCAAGAAGCTAGAGAAGCAGTTCGACTATAAGGTTCCCTCACTCATGTTCATTCATATCCCTCTCTGGGAGCACAGATTTATGTGGTACGCAAGCGTAGATGGTCGGACGGATGATCACCATGCAAATGCCGTGAAAAAGCATAATATTGTAGGAGAGAGAAACGAAACCGAGTCCGTCGGCCCGATCAACAGCGGCATGTTTTCGGCAATGCTGGAGAGAGGCGATGTCAAGGGCGTCTTTTGTGGCCATGACCATGTGAATACCTACGTAGGTAATTATTATGGGATCTTGCTTGGCTATGCCGGTAACACCGGATTCGGTACCTACGGCCTTGAAGGAGAAGAAAGGAATAGGCTGCGTGGCGCCAGAATATTCAATCTAGATGAAAATACAGATGACGTTCTCGTAGAAACCCACATGGTTTTTGCTAAGGACTATGGCATCGACTTAACAGCTGATGACCAAAGTATTGATCCCGCACCATTAGAGGAAGACAAGAAAAAAGAAAAAGTGAAAAGATAAGGTGTTCTTTAGGAAGACTTCCCTACTTCCATAACTCGATTTTGGGAATACAAAAATTCACTGAAGGGATTGAAACGTACATGCTATCAAGCATTGGGATACCAGGTTTGATTTTGATCCTAGTTATCGCTCTAGTGATTTTTGGTCCATCCAAGCTGCCAGAGATTGGGCGGGCGTTCGGGCGCACGCTGACGGAATTCAAGTCGGCAGCCAAAGACCTGACCAAGGAAGACGAAGAGGATAAAAAAGACAAACAGGCGTTTGAGAACTCCTCCCGCAGCAACGAAGAGAACGTAAAGCGAGTCAATTGAACAAGTCATATTGGGAGGTGGTGCGCTCGTTCGCACTACCTTTTTCTCTGTTCTTTAGGAAAGTAGGAGGGTAGTTTACCATGAACCAAGAAATGAATCTTACGCCGCCTGATCTCGTGTCCGATGAAGTGGTCATCGTGCCCCTGGGTTGCCCTATACGAGCTTTCCATCACGATTTCTCGCATCATCCATCGTAAACGATCCGAAGAGGCAGCGCTGACAGCCTGATCATGTGTTCCGGAAATCGGACAGATAAACCAGCAGTTTCAGATGGAGGCTAAGCAGAAGATCGCGAAAATAGCCGCAGAGTTAGTACAGGATGGCGATACCATCGTAATGGGGGTCGGAACGACGATTCTGGAATTCGCGAGGGCCATTCGCGGCCGATGTAAACTGACTGAATGCCTCATATCGAAGAAAATGATCAAAGTATCGAAGGAAGTAATAGTATTAGCGGATCAGTCCAAAATCGGAATCGAGGCCTTTGGTAAGATTGTGCCGTTAGAGAAAATAAGTGTCATTTTATGTGATGAAGATGCCCCTCAAGCCTGGGTATCTAAGCTTGGTGAAGATATTGTGTGGATGACAGCAGGAAAGTAACAGCAAACAATGGAAACTGTCCGAAGTCCTAACGGGACAAATGATGACTAGGAAAATTGTAAAATAAATCGTATATGTTAAAATTAGCAATAACGGATGGAGGAATAGAAATCATGTCTACTTTGCCAAACTGCCCAAAATGTAATTCGGAATACACGTACGAACAAGAAAGCTCCCTGGTTTGCCCTGAATGTGGTCATGAGTGGACCTTACAAGCAGATACCGACAAGAGTGGAGATCAAAAGATTGTTAAAGATGCAAATGGAAATATCCTAAACGATGGAGACACTGTTTCCGTAATCAAGGACCTTAAAGTAAAAGGCTCTTCCTCGGTCTTGAAAATAGGGACAAAAGTTAAAAACATCCGGTTGGTTGATGGGGATCATGATATTGATTGTAAAATAGATGGCTTTGGAGCGATGAAGCTAAAATCAGAGTTTGTGAAAAAGATATAAGGGGAATATTCGGCGGATGCCTTAATGGTCATGTAGGAAATGACTTTTGGACATCCACCTTTTTATGGATAGCCCTGATTTTCCGTACTTGTTGATGGTCAAATTCGTTCATTCAGGTACAAGTTTGACTCCTTTCACCGATATAGTTATAATACTAAGTACTGCTTATTGCGCGGCCAACGTATCAGATGCTGGTAGCATGTAGGAGTAAAATGTATGTATAGGGGGGTAGAACGATGAATCATGCGAAGCCAGCATATCAAGTGATTTACGATACTATCCAAGAGAAAATTATGGACACAACCTATCCGATCGGGAGTTTGTTGCCTTCTGAAATGGAATTGGAAAAACGTTTTAAAGTAAGCCGTACACCTGTCAGACAGGCTCTAAAGCAGCTTGAAAATGACGGATATATTTATCGGGTGCAAGGGAAGGGCTCATTTGTAGCGAATCTGAAGCCAAAAGAAACATGGACGCTGATGTCTGGTTTCCGCAATCATTATTCGACCGAGTGGGAGAAAATCTCCGCACGAACAATTGAGCAAAAGAAAGTGGTAAAACCACCGTATTCCAGCCTTTTAGGCTTGGGAGAACACGAAGAGCTGATCTATCTTTCACGGATTCGCTATTTGAACGGCAAACCGATTATTTACATGGAACACTATATTCGCCCGATCGTCCCGCTTGCGGTATTTGAGGAGAACGACACCTTTTCTTCCGTGCAGCAGCTGTTGAAGGACAAAGCAGATATCGATTATATAGAGGTGGAGGATGAAATAGAAGCAGTCATAGCTGATCCCTATATTGCTGGAGCCTTGCAACTGCCCAACGCCTCGGCACTGCTGAGGGGAACGCGTATTTGCTACATGGAGAACAAAACGCCAATTGAAGTGAATGTGTTTAATATTAATACGGATACATGGAAATATATCGCTCATTATAAATTCTAGTCATAAGTAAATGTAAACAACAACCAAAGCGCAGCCCTTTTCAGTGGACATGGGATGGATGGATCATGCCCCTAAGTCCCTTGCCAAGGGTTTTTTGCCGTTTTCGTTATATACATCAGGGTCAAAATGACGGAGAACAAACAATGAATACTTAGTATTATATTTGGTTGACAAGTGTTTGTTACATAAGTTAATATCTAACCATTCAATAAGATTAAAAACTTTTGAGTTTTCAATTTTCTTACAGTGGGGTGAATGGGAAAAAACAGTGTAGTCAAGTGATCATCGGGTGTTTGCGTGCGCTCTGCAGGAAACTATCAGAAGAAGGGGTTTGATCATATTGAAAAAAATAAAAAGATTCTCTGTGTTAGCTGCTGCAACTGGTCTTCTAGCTCTTGCGCTTGCGGGTTGTGGTTCAAACAGTGCAACGGACGGGCAGGCAAGCAGTTCAGGAGGTACCAAGGTTTCTGTAGCCGCATTAAACAACTATCCACCACTCACCTATAAAAAAGACGGGCAACTGGTAGGTTTTGAAATCGATTTGTTGACAGCGATTGCAAAGATTGAAAAACTGGAGCCCGAATACAAGGAAATGAAATTCGACGGTTTTATCCCCGCTTTGCAGGCGAAGCAGGTAGATCTCGCGACATCTGTACTCATACGTGAAGAACGCAAGCAAGTCGTTGATTTCACTGATACGTACCTGACTTCCGGGCTAGTGCTTGTGGTCAAAAATGACAGTGATATAAAGAGCTATGAGGATTTGAAAGGCCGCACAATTGTAGCAACTCAAGGGTCTACGACGTTGGTAACGGCCAAGGAACTGGCTGAAAAATACGGGGCAACCACAAGCCCGTTGAAAGAGACAGATGCCGTCTATCTCGCTGTAGAAACCGGAAATGCTGATGCGCTTGTCATGAACTCTCCAACGAATGATTACCGAATGAAGCTTGACGGTGACAACCAAAAATTCCGGGTTGTCGGAGATTACTTGACCACAGATGAAAGCGCTTTTGCGATCACCAAAGGAAATGAAGAGCTCAAAAACAAGCTGAATGAGGGCTTGAAGAAGCTGAAAGAAAATGGCGAGTACGACAAAATCTATGAAGCATGGTTTGGGGCAAAACCTTAAGTGACAGCAATGAAAGGATGTGTTTTGGGACACGCCTTCATTACAGAAAAAAAGGAGGTTCTGAGGGTTGGATACATGGAACATCATCCGCGAAGCATTGCCGTATTTATCGCAGGGGTTGTACATGACGATTGTCATTTCGATCATTTCCAATGTAATCGCGCTGTTTATCGGGCTTGCAGCCGGTTTTATGCGCATGTCCAAAAATTCCGTGCTGCGGTTCATAGCTGCTAGTTACGTCAACGTCATTCGAGGGACACCGCTATTGATTCAAATCCTGTTCATCTATTTTGCCATACCATCCGTATTCGATATGAAGCTGTCGGCATTTACGGCAGGAATCATCGCGATTAGCTTAAACATCGGGGCATACATGACTGAAATCTTTCGTGGGGGAATTCAGTCTATTGACAAAGGGCAGATGGAGGCAGGCAGATCACTCGGGTTTTCTTATGGCCGTACGATGGCCCTGATTATTCTGCCGCAGGCTGTACGACGGATGATTCCTGCTTTCGTCAATCAGTTTACCCATGCCATCAAGGATACCTCGATGCTTTCCGTAATCGGTGTTGCCGAGTTGACCATGGAAGGACAATCGATCTACGCCATGAATTTCCGAGCGTTTGAAATCCTGACTGTGGTAGGAGTGTTCTACTTTATCCTCATCTACGCGGTTTCCTTTATGTCGACAAGGCTGGAAAGGAGATTTTCGGTCTCATGATTACAGTCAAAAACCTCTACAAGTCTTTTGGGAACTTAGAAGTATTGAAAGGCATAGACACACATATCGAGCGCCAAGAAGTGGTTTGTGTAATCGGCTCATCCGGATCAGGGAAGAGTACGTTTTTGAGATGTCTCAATCTTCTTGAAGAGCCGACCTCCGGCGAGATCATGGTAGAAGGCGAAAACATCGTGAGCAAAGAGGTCGACATCGACAAGCTTCGCCAGAAAATGGGGATGGTGTTCCAACAGTTTAATCTGTTTCCTCATATGACCGTCTTGCAGAACATTCAGCTTGGCCCGATGAAATTAAAAAAGAAGTCCAAGGAAGAAGCGGAAACACTGGCAAGGGAACTGCTGAAAAAAGTAGGTCTCTCGGAAAAGGCGGATGCCTACCCGCGTATGCTCTCCGGCGGACAGCAACAACGCGTGGCGATCGCACGGGCACTGGCGATGGAACCGCATGTGATGCTGTTTGACGAACCAACCTCTGCGCTTGACCCGGAGATGGTGGGCGAGGTGCTGCTTGTCATGAAGCAGCTGGCCAAGGAAGGCATGACCATGGTGATTGTCACCCATGAGATGGGATTTGCCAGGGAAGTGGCGGACCGGGTCATTTACGTAGACGGTGGAAAAATCGTCGAGGATGGAAAACCGGAAGATATCTTTGTAAACCCGAAACATGAGCGAACGAAAGCATTTTTATCGAAGGTTTTGTAAGTCAGATAGAGATAGAGAAAGCGAGGAGAAGAGTCATGGTACGAGAAGAAATCATATCTGCGTTTACCAACGAAGCATTTGCCGATTTTAGCCGTCCGGAAAATCGCAGTGCCATGGAAGCTGCGCTACAGCAGGCAAAGGCTGCGCTGGGCAAAGAGTATCCGCTGATCATTGGCAGCGAGAAGATCATGACCGAGGACAAAATCGTTTCGATCAATCCGGGTAACGTGGATCAAGTAGTCGGACGTGTGAGCATGGCAAACAGAGAAATGGCAGAGACTGCGATGCAAGCCGGGCTGACGACATTTGAAGAATGGAAAAGGGTGTCCCCGCGCCAGCGTGCGGAATATTTGTTTCAGGCAGCGGCATTGATGCGGAAACGCAAGCATGAATTTTCGGCAGTCATGGTTTTGGAGTCCGGAAAGAATTGGGCGGAAGCAGATGCAGATACATGTGAAGCGATTGATTTCATGGAGTTTTACGCACGTGAAATGATTCGATTGAGCCAAATCGATCAGGAACGTCCGCTTGTTCAGATTGCAGGGGAGATAAATCGGCAGGAATACATTCCGCTGGGTGTAGGGATTGTGATTCCGCCATGGAATTTCCCACTCGCGATTACAGTGGGGATGACGACAGCGGCAATTGTCTCGGGAAATACGGTTTTACTCAAGCCATCTTCTTTGACACCAGTCATCGCTTACAAATTTGTGGCGCTGATGGAGGAAGTGGGACTGCCACCCGGGGTGATCCATTTCATTCCTGGCAGCAGTGCAGAAGTAGGGGACTACCTGACCGCTCATCCCAAAACGCGCTTTATCAGCTTTACCGGTTCCAAAGAAGTGGGTCTGCACATCAACCGCTTGGCAGCAGAGACGGCGAAAGGGCAAATCTGGATCAAGCGCGTCATCGCAGAGATGGGGGGCAAGGACGGGATCGTGGTCGATGAGACTGCCGACATCTCGGAAGCGGCTTCAGCTATCGTCGCATCAGCATTTGGATTCCAGGGGCAAAAATGCTCAGCCGGCTCGCGGGCATTTGTGGTGGAAGCCGTGTACGATCAAGTCGTGAAAGCCGTAGTGGAACAGACGGAAAAGCTCTTGATCGGTTTGCCGGAAGAGAACTTTGCAGTCGGGCCGGTGAGTGACAAGAAAGCCTATGAGAGAATCCTGTCGTATATCGAAATCGGCAAGCAGGAAGGCAAGCTTTTGGCAGGAGGCGGCAAGGCTCCTGGTAACGGATACTACATTCAACCAACGGTCTTTGCCGATGTATCTGGCCAGGCTCGGATTATGCAGGAAGAAATTTTTGGACCTGTACTGGCGATCGGAAAAGCAAAGGATTATCAAGAAGCCATTGCGTTGTTTAACCATACAGAGTATGGATTGACGGGGTCCTTTTTCTCGCAGGATGAAGAACGGATCGCTTATGCAGAAGCAAAAATGCACTGCGGAAATCTGTACATCAACCGAAAATGTACTGGGGCTCTTGTCGGTGTTCACCCGTTTGGCGGATTCAATATGTCGGGGACCGATTCAAAAGCGGGCGGAAGTGACTATTTGAACTTGTTTACTCAGCCTAAAATTATCGCAAGACGAACAAAGTAAACCCCTTTTTTTTAATCGAACTCAGTATACCTAGTATTACATGTCTGATGATTTAAGTGAGGAGAACACGATGAAAAAGACAGTCGTCCTAATCGAACCTACCATTCGTCCAGTCGGGGTCGAGTATCTGAAAAGCAACTTCGATGTGGTCATGGCACCAAATGGCGCAGAAGATACGCTGATTGAGACTATCCGTTCGAGTGAGGCAAGTGCCGTTATCGTACGAGTCGAACACATCACGAGAAATATCATCGAACAGTGCCCAACTTTAGAGGTAGTGGGCATGCATGGGGTAGGGCTGGATACGATTGATGTGCAGGCGGCGACGGAAAATGGGGTCATGGTGCTGAACGCGCCATTCTCCAACTACGTATCTGTGGCTGAACATGCCATCATGAATATTCTGGTGCTCAGTCGCAAACTGCGAATCAGTGATCACAAGGTACGCAGCGGTGAATGGAGCTTCCGTGAAGTTTTTTATCCGATGGAGATTAACGCAAAGACACTCTTGATCGTGGGAATGGGGAAAATCGGGCAGGAGCTGGCGAAAAAGGCAAAAGCATTCAACATGCACATTCTTGGTTTTGATCCCTTTGTCTCTGCTTCGGATATGAAGCTGTACGGTGTGACGAAGGTAGACGACGTGGATTCTGTACTCTCGCGAAGTGACTTCATTTCCTTGCATGCGCCTTTGACAAAGGGAACCCATCACATGTTTTCCACCCAGCAGTTTGATTTGATGAAACCTACGGCCTCTATCATCAATCTCGGCAGAGGTCCGCTCATCGATCAGGCCGCTCTCTACGAGGCCCTCAAGAACAACAAGATTGCAGGGGCTGGTTTGGACGTGCTGGAGCAAGAGCCACCGAACCCGAATGATCCGTTGCTTTCACTTGAGAATGTGATTTTTACGCCTCACTTTGGCGGAGATACGCTCGAAGCAAAAGACAGATGCTCGGAATCGATCACGCTAGAAGTAGGCAAGGTGCTGCAAGGAAAAATGCCTTCCAGTCTGGTCAATCCAAAGGTTTTGGCAAACGCCCGAGCCTTTCAATAAAAACAAGAGAAAAAAAGGAGTGCGTACGAGATGAGATACAGAGGGATCATGACAGCTTTGGTTACCCCGATCGATGAAAAGGGCTTGGTAGATGAGCAAGGCCTGAAACGTGTGATTCAGGATCAATTGCAAAATGGCATTCATTCCTTGCTCGTACTGGGAGGAACCGGAGAGTATTGTGCGCTCAGCATGACGCAGCGAAAACAAGTCATCGACATTGCGATGAAAGAAGTGAATGGCAAGGTGCCTGTAGTCGTAGGCGTGCTTTCTCCGGGACTTGGTGATTGCATCGAAATGGGGCTGTATGCCAAACAAGCAGGTGCAGATTCCATCATGGTCGTAACTCCATACTACGTGAATCCCACCAAGGAAGGCTTCATGCAATACTTCAAAAAGCTGGATCAAGCCGTTGATATGCCGATCATGCTTTACAACATTCCGTACAAAACAGGAATCAACATGAACACTGACGTGGTGCAGGCATTGGTCGCCGAAATCCCGAACATCGTCGGCATGAAAGTGTGCACGCATGACATTGGTGATGTGATCGAGCTTATGAACACCGTTGGAGATAAAATTTCCGTACTTTGCGGGGAAGACTATCGTGCCGTCTATTCCTTCATTCTCGGTGCACCGGGAGCAATCACTGCCAGCTCCAATTTTTTACCGGAGGTTTGGGTGAAGGTATACGAATTGGTGCAAGAAAAGCAATACGATGAAGCGGTTCAATTGCACAGCAAGTTCTTCCCGGCGATGAAGGCCCTCTACAAAGAAGGAAATCCTGGTCCGCTGAAAACAGCAATGAGCCTCATCGGGATTCCGACAGGAGATGTAGCCGTTCCGCTTGTAAGCCCGTCGGATAACACGGTAGCTGGATTGAAAAAAGTAATAGAGGAACTGAATATTGCAACGCGGTAAAGCCTTATGCTTGCAAATATCCGCTATGTAAAAAAGCCCGGAGCCCAGCTTCGGGTTTTTATTCGACTAATAAAATACTTTCGAGTGAAGTACATCCAGTGCACGACTCATTTCCTCCAAATCCTCAGGAGAAGCATTTTGAATGCGGCTTAGGAACCGGGATTCAATAGAGGCAAAAGCTTCATTTATGATGATTTCCCCATTTTTCGAGAGACAGATGTATTGTTTTCTGCGATCTTCGCTATCTTCTACCTTTTCAATCAGGTTTTTTTCGATCAGTTTTCGCAGCTCACGGCTCGTATTCGGCATGGAGATATGCAAGCAATCGCTGATCTGACTAGGAGTGACAGGCTGACTCACCTTGACATTTTCAAGCAGGCTATATTGCAACGGTGTAATCATATCAGGCTTAACATTTTTGGTTAACTCATGAGTGACGCGATGAACAGAAGCCGTAAAGGCTACAAATTTATAAAAAAGATCGTTTTTGTCCACAGTCAACACCTCTTTCTGAGAAGATAACAAAAAAATTATCAAAAAACAATTATCAATTGATAATTAAATTCTGAGGTGATATGATTTACTTATCAAATGACAACTAAAGAGGTGCGACTATGAAGCTGCTGGTAATTTACACCCATCCCAACCACAATAGCTTGAGCTATTCGTTTTTGGAAAAGGTTCTCAAAGGTAGTCATGAGAATCCCGCTATCAAGGAGATTCAGGTCTTGGACTTGTATGAGGAAGGATTTGATCCACTGCTGGTTTTTAATAAAGAAAAACGAAGAAGAGATATGCACCGCGATCCCAAGCTTGAAAAGTATCGAAATCAAATCATGTGGGCGGATAAGATTGTTTTGGTTTACCCGATTTGGTGGGGAAGACCTCCTGCCATGCTCATGGGTTACATTGACCAAATGTTTGCTTCCAATTTTGCCTACAGGGATACAGGAGGTTTGCTGCCAGAGGGACTTTTAAAAGGAAAATCGGTCGTATGTATTTCCGTCATGAAGGGACCTACGCATTATCCTTTGTTTTTCCTGAATAACGCTCATAAAATGCTCATGAAAAGAGCTGTTTTTCAATATGTAGGAATGAAAAAAGTGAAGTTTTTCGAGTTCGGAAATATGGAGAATCCGAATGGAAAGCAAGTGAAAAGATTAGAGCAAATCTATCGTTATTTTAAAAATATAGTCAGTTAAAAAAGAAGGGAGGAAGAGGATTTTTCCATATGATAGTATAATCGAGAGGTAGACTGCTTCTGGGACGGTTTGGAAGTAGCTGCGATCGCAGAGGACGGCATTATCGAAGCGATCGTGCATACGAAATACCCGTTTTTAGTCGCTGTCCAGTGGCATCCGGAAATGATGTTTCAGAGTGATCAGGAGCAATTGAAGCTGTTTCAACTGTTCGTCGATTTTATCAAAAAGAAACAAGCGGAAGTGCAGCAAATGTGCACGCAAGCAAATAACTGAAAGAGAGAACGCGGGAATATGCACTGTACCCCGCGGTTTTTTGTTTACGAATCATCATAAATTTACATTTATTGTAAAATTAATCCAACTTGCCTTTGATATGTAATAATAGACAAATGTTGACTTTTCATGTCTATCCTACTACAATCATGGTGGTTGTTGGCGAAATATGTCGATGCTCCTATTCTCTCTCATTCAATTACTAGGGCTCCTTGCTTATTTGTAGTACCTATCATTTGAAAAATGGGTTCGACTCATTAATTTCATACATAAACCTTCCATTCGAAAGGGCAAATCCATTGAAAAGTGGAGACGCAAAGCTATAGGGGCTAAGATGTACGAAGGAGACATGATGTCAGCCAGTTACCGACGACAGATGTGAGCTTTTTGATCTGTTTCAGAACTCCTTTTATTGGAAAGGGGTTTTTTTGTTGTGTACTTCCAAGAAGCGCTTACATATTAGATTGGACAAACAAATGAATAGGGGTGTTCATCGTGAATTTGACTATTGGAAAGAAGTTGATAGGGGCTTTTTTAGTCGTCGCGCTTCTTTTGGTGATTACAAGTGGTATTTCATCGTATTACCTTCAAAAAATTGATGTAGGATATACAGATTTGATTGAAAGACGAGCAGTGATCTTGTCAAATGTTCAAAAAATACAAGCGGAGGCTGCGAAAGAAAATAGTAGGTTACGTGGATATTTGCTGACAGGAGACCAAAAGTTTTTAGACGACTTACAAACTTCTTACGATATGGTAACGCGTCTGATTAGTGAGACCGTTTCGTTATCTCAAATTGAAGAGTTGCAAACAGGGTTACAGGAACTACAAGTGATGAACCAAGAGTACAAACAAAAATTTGATCCATTACTTACGATGGTAAAGAACAATGAACCGGATGACAAGATAATGGATTATTATAAGCGTGAAGTCTTGGACTTTGGAAGAAAGCTTGACCCACAAGCAGAGAAGCTGGCTGCATTTCAACTGCAATCCATGGAAGAAGGGAATATAAGAAATACAGAGATTGTTAATACTGCGATTACGAACGTCGCCGTGCTTAGCATTGCTGCCTTTATTTTAGCGATAGTGATTGGCTACGTTAGTTCGCGAATGATGTCCAAGCCTATCGTCGCTATGGCCAGGATTGCAGAGCAAATCGCATCCGGTGATTTAACAGCAGAGCAGCTTCGCGTAAAAAATAAAGATGAAATCGGGAGTCTTGCGGTATCATTCAATCAAATGACGGACAATCTTCGTGAGTTGGTACGGCAAATTAATATCAGTTCAGAACACGTGGCGATGTCCTCCGAAGAGCTAACGGCCAGCGCGGGACAATCTAGTCAAGCATCTGAAACGATTACGTTGACCATCCAAGAAGTTACGGCTAGTACTGAAATGCAATCACGCAGCGTGAGTGAAAGTGTTATAGCGATTAACGAAATGTCATCAGGGGTACAACAAATTGCATCGAGCGCTCAATTTACTTCTAATCTGTCTGTACAAACTTCGCAAAAAGCGCTAGAAGGGAATCAAGCGATACAATCGACAGTGAAGCAAATGGATTCGATCCACCAAACAATGAACCATTTAGCGGAATCCGTAACGGAAATGGAAGAGAATTCGAAGGAAATTGAACATATCGTGGAAGTCATTTCTGAGATATCTGCACAAACGAATCTTTTAGCATTAAATGCCGCCATAGAAGCGGCGAGAGCAGGAGAACAAGGTCGCGGGTTTTCAGTGGTGGCAGACGAGGTCCGTAAACTAGCGGAGCAATCGACGCAATCGGCAGGACAAATTGCGCAATTGGTGACAATGATCAAACATCATACCCAGAAAGTGGTTGAATCGATGGAAGCTGGAGTGAAAGAAGTCGATGAAGGAACACAAGTCGTTCATGCCACTGGACTGTTGTTTGAGGAAATTAAGCGAAACATAGACGAGGTGTCTGGACAGGTCCAGGAAATATCAGCAGCTTCCCAGCAAATATCAGCGAGTACCCAGCAAGTCGTACATTCCATTGAAGAAATTTCAGCGGGATCAAAACTCGTAGCGTCTGAATCGCAAAATGTATCGTCTTCTGCGGAAGAACAACTGGCTTCGATGGAGGAAATTGCATCTTCTGCTTCGTCATTGACTAAAATGGCCGAAGACCTTCAGCAAGTAGTGGGGAAATTCAAGGTATAGGGCAGGAAGCAGGTGGTCAAACCTTGACCCTGAGAATAACAACATCAAAGCCCCGGTTCTTACCTTACAAGAGCGGGGGTTTTTCGTTCATCTACAACCGGTTTGGACGGTTTTTCATAAAATCATCACCCTAGGATCATGCTACAAGAAGCCACTTCCTTCCAGCCTATTTTCTTTTATGGTAAACTGTCATGAAAGTATCAAGCATTCGTATCAATGCTTTCCTATTCCTATATATCAGGTGGTAATTGTATGCGTTCCATATGGCAGATTTACAAAACGGATTGGCTCAATATTTTCAAAGTACCAACGGGGATTTTTCTGATTATCGCAATCATTCTTCTCCCCTGCTTATATGACTGGGTCAACATCAAATCGGTTTGGGACCCATACGCGAATACGCAAGGCGTCAAAGTGGCCGTGACGAGCGAGGACCAAGGTACGATCGTTGCCGATAAGCAGATTAACATCGGAGACGAGCTAATCAAAAGCTTGCAGAACAACGAGAAGCTCGGATGGACGTTCGTTACCAAGGAACAAGCCGAGAGGGGCATCGATCGAGGCGATTATTATGCCAGCATTTTGATCCCGCCCGATTTTTCTTCGAAAATCACGGGCATTATCAACGGCAATCTGGATCGGCCCGAAGTAATCTACACAGTGAATGAAAAAGTAAATGCGGTTGCACCGAAGATCACCTCATCGGGTGTGTCTGCCATCACGAAGCAGATCAACGAGAACTTTACAGAGGCGGTCAGCACAGCTTTGCTAACGAAGCTGACGGAGATTGGCATTCAGATCGAGGAGCAGCTACCGACCATTCGCAAAGTCGAGAGCGGCATCTTTACACTCGAGAGCAAGCTGCCTGAGATTCGTGCGGCAGGACAAAAGGTACTGGAGCTGGAGAAGAAGCTTCCCGAGATTCATGACAAAGCGCAGATCATTCTCGAAGTGGAGAAAAGGATTCCTGAGATCAATCAGGCGGCAGGACACGTGCTTCATATCCAACAAAACTGGCCACGCATCAGTGAAGCTGCCTCTGTCATTATATCGCTTGAGGACAAGCTGCCAGTGATACGACAAGCAGTGGCGCGAATCCAGGAGCTCGATCAAAACTTCGACAAGGTTGCAAATGCAGTGACTCAGGCAACGGAAAAGGCAAAGCAGGCAATTGAGATTGTTTCTGCTGCTCAGAATGCGTTGCCCAAAATTGCCGATCTGGCAGAGAAAGGTAAAGCTGTCTCTGATCAGATCAATGATTTCTTGACGACGCATGACGGCGCATTCGAAACGATTGCTCCCTTACTCAAGCAAAATCTAGTATTGGCGCAGCAAGCTGCTGATTCTGTCACGTCGCTCACAGAAAAGCTGCTGCAGATCAATCCCGCTCAATTGCCTACAGCAGAAGAAGTACGTGCTGCAAGCGACAGACTCTCCCATGTGGAACAATTGCTGGAGCGCACATCGTCTCTATTGGGGCGAATAAACAACTACATTCCAGGACAGCCGCTAAACCATCAACTGGAACGGCTGCAAGTGATCCAGCAAAAAGTGATACGCCAAATCGAAATACTGGGTACGATTGCAGACGCTTTGGAAAGCGGCAAGACACCGGCTAAAGATTTGGTGGAGCGTCTCGGACAGCTCTCAAAAGAGACGAGTGCAGCACTGGGGGATATTCTCTCCCGTTACGACAGTGAAATCGTGCCACGGATTCAGGAAGGCATTGAGAAAATGAAGCAGCTCACGGGTGATGCTTCTGCGAATCTTCAAAAGCTGACCGAGAGACTGCCGGATATTGAAGCTATTCTTGCCGATACAAAAAGCGGATTGGAATTAGGTGTGGCGGAATTGCAGCGGATCCAAGGGGATATGCCGCAAATTCGCACGAGGATCCATGAGTTAGCACAGGCGCTACAGACCAATGCCGCTGCTTTCGAAAAGGCGATCACGGTGGCTGCGCCCTTCCTGCGGGAAAACCTTCCTACAATCGGAAAAAAACTCGATGAAGCGGCAGCCTTTATCAAGAATGACCTGCCTCAGGCGGAAAAAGAGCTAACCAAGCTAGCAGATTTTGTACGCTACAAGCTCCCAGAGGTGGAAACAGGAGTCCACACGGTCGCTGCATTGGTTCGTGATGATCTGCCCAAGCTGGAAAAAGCGATTGGACAGGCAGCCGACAAGCTGAGAGAAGTAGAAGCCAACAACCATTTTGCCGATCTAGCGAAGCTGCTTCGCGGCGATATCAAGAAAGAAAGCGAGTTCCTGGCAAGTCCAGTACAAATCAAGGAAAACCGGAAATACCCGATCCCCAACTACGGTTCGGCCATGTCGCCGTTTTATGGCGTATTGTCCTTGTGGGTAGGCGCTACCTTGTTGATCTCTTTATTAAAGCCAGATGCGGAAAATCCAGACGGGCGTTACAAGCCTTATCAATTATACTTGGGCCGTCTGGGGACGTTCGTGACGATTGGGCTTTTGCAGGCGCTGTGTGTCACGCTGGGGGATATTTACATCCTCGGTGCCTATGTCGCGGATCAGGTACCGTTTGTACTTTTCGCGATGCTGGTCAGCATCGTATTCGTCACGATTACGTATACGCTGTTGTCCGTTTTTGGCAATGTAGGAAAAGGCATCGCGATCATCTTCATGGTGTTCCAATTTTCCAGTTCGGGCGGTACGTTTCCAATCAGTATGACAGCGCCATTTTTCCAGGCGCTCAATCCATTCATGCCATTCACGTATGCAATTAGTTTGTTGCGGGAAGGGGTGGGCGGGATTTTTTGGGAAACAGCACTTCGTGACATCTTATGCCTGGTCGGATTTATCGGACTGAGTCTGTTTGTGGCCCTAGTGTTGAAGCGTCCACTCAGTGGGCTGATCAAGAAGTCGACAGAGAATGCCAAGAAAACAAAGATTATTGCGTGACCTGGAGTGCGGCTAAGACGCCCCTCTTTTATATTGAAGAATGGAAAACCACCTTTGCGAAAGGTGGTTTTCCTGTTACACGACGCCTTGGGCAATCATGGCATCGGCCACTTTAATGAATCCAGCAATATTGGCGCCGATCACCAGATTTCCTGGATAGCCATACTCCTCAGCCGCTTTTACGCTGTTTCGATAGATGTTTGTCATGATTTCGTGTAATTTGGCATCTACTTCTTCAAATGTCCAGGACAGTCGCATGCTGTTTTGTGCCATTTCCAAAGCAGAGACGGAGACCCCGCCTGCATTGGCAGCTTTTCCTGGTCCAAATAGAACGTCATTTGCCAGGAATAAATCAATGGCTTCCAGCGTGGAAGGCATGTTGGCTCCTTCACCAATTGCTTTTACACCATTGGCAATCAAGATTTTGGCAGAGTCGAGGTTAATTTCGTTCTGGGTAGCGCATGGCAGGGCGATGTCACAGGGGATCGCCCAAATTCCTGTGCAACCAGCATGGAATTCTGCATGAGGATGCTCTTTGACATACTCCTGAATTCTTTTGCGTTCCACTTCTTTCAGTCTTTTCACTGTCTCCAGATTGATTCCGTTTTTGTCGAAAATATAGCCGTTGGAATCACTGCACGCCACAACACTAGCCCCTAATTGTATCGCTTTTTCCATGGCGTAGATGGAAACATTGCCAGAACCGGATACTACCACTGTTTTTCCTTTAAAGCTGAGCCCTTTGTCTTTGAGCATTTCTTGGACAAAGTAGACGGCCCCATAGCCTGTTGCCTCAGTTCGCGCCAAGCTTCCGCCATACCCCAGTCCTTTGCCTGTGAAGACGCCGGCCTCAAAGCCGCCGCGAATTCGTTTATACTGTCCGAACATAAATCCGACCTCGCGTGCACCTACCCCGATATCTCCGGCTGGTACATCAACATCAGGTCCGATATATCTGTACAGTTCTGTGAGAAAGCTTTGGGTGAAACGCATGATTTCTCCGTCAGATTTTCCTTTCGGGTCGAAATCAGATCCCCCTTTGCCGCCTCCGATGGGCTGGCCGGTTAGCGAGTTTTTGAAAATCTGCTCAAAGCCTAAAAACTTGATGATGCTGCCGTTAACAGAAGGATGAAAACGGATGCCACCCTTGTAAGGGCCGATCGCACTGTTAAATTGTACGCGGAATCCACGGTTTACTCTTACTTTGCCTTGATCGTCGACCCACGGTACACGAAAGGTAATCATCCGCTCTGGTTCAGAGATGCTCTCCAGGATGCCGTGCTCCATGTACTTCGGTTTCTTAGCAAATACAGGCACGAGAGAATCAAATATTTCTTTAATCGCTTGATGAAACTCATATTCACCTGGATTGCGTTTTTTTACCGCTTCATAAACATCGTGGACGTATTCTTTTGCAGCTTGCAGGTGGTCTTGTTCAATCTCTTGTATCGTAGCCATTTTACTCAACTTCTCCACTCTCCCTTTGGTACTCTGTATATAAAGTCAATTAGACTGTGAAAGACGATGTATATTTAGTTACTTGGATGTATTTTATTATTGAAAATTAATCGAAACAATATGAAAATTAGATCAGAATCATGCCGAAAATAGATGAATGCAAAAAAGGGAAGTGAAGTCCGTGGAATTGCGCCAAATTCAATACTTTATTGAGGTTGCCAAGCGAGAGCATGTAACCGAGGCTGCAGTCGTCCTGCACGTAGCCCAATCTGCTGTGAGCCGGCAGATTGTGAATTTGGAAGCGGAATTAGGGGTCGATTTGTTCATCCGCGAAGGTCGGAATGTGAAATTAACACCGATCGGAAGCATGTTTCTGGAGCATATCCAGCAAGCTATGACGGTCATAGATAATGCAAAGAGAGAGATCGAGGAGTGCCTCGACCCGAATAAAGGGACCATTCGCATTGGATTTCCGAGTAGTTTGGCTTCGTATACACTGCCAACAGCTATCTCTGCTTTTCGAAATCAGTACCCATCTGTAAACTTTTTGCTGAAGCAAGGCTCGTATCATTATTTGATTGATGCTGTAAAAAAAGGCGATATCAACATGGCGCTGCTCGGCCCGTTGCCAAAAGACGAGAAAAGGATCAAGGGTGATATTTTATTTTTGGAGCATATCGTTGCCCTTTTGCCGACTAGCCACCCGCTCGCCGACAAGCCGGCACTGGAATTGGGACAGCTGCGCAATGAATCGTTTATCTTGTTTCCCGAGGGGTATGTACTGCGTGAAATTGTCGTGAATGCTTGTCAGCAGCTAGGCTTTTACCCCAAGGTGTCCTTCGAGGGAGATGATATTGACGCGATCAAAGGATTGGTTGCGGCAGGTCTCGGTGTGACGCTTATTCCGGAAATCACATTGTTTGACAGCATCCCGCGTTCCACGGTGAAAGTGCCCGTCATCGAGCCTCGGGTGACACGAACGGTAGGTGTCATTATTCCGACAGAACGGCAACTACTGCCGACAGAGAAGCTGTTTCATCAATTTCTCAAGGACTTTTTCACGGTATTGGATCGATTTCATAAATAAGAGGGAGAAGCTAATTGATCAGATCGCAGCAGAAGAAACCTATATAGGCGGCCAACTAGTTTATAAGAAATAAGTAAAAAGCCGTTAGTAGTCTTGTCTAAACAAAACTACTAGCGGCTTTCATTTGTTAGCGCAGGCTACCTTCGAAGGAATCGCGGACGCTGCAAAGGGAGCTCCAAGGTAGCCAGCGAGAGCTTCGCCGTGCGACAGAGCTGGCCGCGCAAGATCCAGGTTCCTACGGAGGATATTCTTCTCCGCTTATGGAAGCTGGATTGGCTAAGCTTTGTGAGTTGATTGTCAAACAAGAGATCGAAAGTGACAATTAATTGATTTTTCCAAAGAGTAGGACTATAATCTGTTGGAGCCATTTTACCTTTTCCTGGAGGGATGAAAATTGAAAATTGCAAAGGAACAGGTCATTCTCAAAATGTCACCGCATAATGAGCCTGTAGCGCGGATTCACTCTGGCAATCGAGTCGTTTTTGAAACGTGTGACTGCTTTAGCAATCAAATTCAGCGGGAAGACCAGCTGTTTAGCTCCGTTGGCTGGGATTTGATCAACCCGGCGACTGGACCGTTATATGTAGAGGATGCTGAGCCCGGTGATATTTTGCGGGTGGAGATTGTCGATATTCAAATTGCTGATCAGGGTGTAATGACGGTTGCCCCGAATTTGGGAGTTCTTGGTCAGTTTTTTAGCGAAGAAAAAACAAAAGTCATCCCTATCCGAGATGGCAAGGTGCAGTTCAATGAAAAATTGCAGTTCGACGTAAGACCGATGATCGGGGTGATTGGTACGGCTCCCGCCACGGAAGAAATCTCTACGGGCACACCTGGAGATCATGGCGGCAATATGGATTGCAAGCGGATCGTCAAGGGGGCCGTGCTTTATTTACCTGTGAATGTCCCTGGCGCTCTATTGTCGATGGGGGATTTGCATGCCGTTATGGCAGATGGTGAGATTGTTATTTGCGGGTTAGAGATACCGGGTGAAGTAACCGTAGATATTGCGGTGATCAAAGGTACGCACCTGCCCCTGCCGATGCTGAGTGAAGGCGAGCATGTGATGACGATTGCTTCTGCCCAAACTCTGGATGAGGCGGCGAAGATGGCGACCGTCCATATGCACCGTTTCTTGGTGGAGAAGGTTGGGCTGCCGAATGAAGAGGCGGGAATGCTTTTGTCGCTGATCGGTGATTTACGGATCTGTCAGGTCGTCGATCCTTTGATGACTGCGCGGATGGAACTGCCCAAGTGGGTGTTGAAGCAGTACGATTATCAGATGGAGTAAAAAAGGAAGCGTCCGTACTTGTGTAACAAGAGCCCGTTTGCAGGCTCTTGTTTTTTTGCGTGTAAGAAAGCATTCCTGT
>NZ_JBITPN010000014.1:0-27267 GCF_050467985.1 Brevibacillus sp. NRS-1366
TCATGCAGATTCAGTTTTGAAGGAATGACCTTCAATATTCCTCGGTAGCTCAGTTGGTAGAGCAATCGGCTGTTAACCGATCGGTCGGCGGTTCGAGTCCGTCCCGAGGAGCCATATTATGCTCCTGTAGCTCAGTCGGTAGAGCGTTTCCATGGTAAGGAAGAGGTCGCAGGTTCGATTCCTGTCGGGAGCACCAGAAATTTTATCCGTATTTTATAATGGCCCGTTGGTGAAGCGGTTTAACACAGCAGCCTTTCACGCTGTCATACAGGGGTTCGAATCCCCTACGGGTCACCTAGATACCCCCAAAAGTGAAGTAGCTTTGTAGCAACACTGAGTACTTTTCGGGGGACCCGACAACTTGAAAGATGATAAAAATCATCAGCTCATTTGTGGGGCATCTGGAGGCTTAGCTCAGCTGGGAGAGCATCTGCCTTACAAGCAGAGGGTCGGCGGTTCGATCCCGTCAGCCTCCACCACTTATGAATAAAAAATGGGGAGATAGTGAAGTGGCTAAACACGGCAGACTGTAAATCTGCTCCCTCCGGGTTCGGCGGTTCGAATCCGTCTCTCCCCACCATTTTTTATTTTTGGGGTATAGCCAAGCGGTAAGGCAACGGACTTTGACTCCGTCATTCCTAGGTTCAAATCCTAGTACCCCAGCCATTTTGCGAGCCATTAGCTCAGTTGGTAGAGCATCTGACTTTTAATCAGAGGGTCGAAGGTTCGAGTCCTTCATGGCTCACCAGTATTTACCCAAAAAGTGAAGATTTGCTTTGCAGCGTATTTGAACTTTTCGGGGAATTATAGAAAATAAAATGTGCCCTTAGCTCAGCTGGATAGAGCGTTTGACTACGAATCAAAAGGTCGGGAGTTCGAATCTCTCAGGGCACGCCACTTCAACACAAAAAAGAAAAGCAATATCGGGAAGTAGCTCAGCTTGGTAGAGTACTTGGCTTGGGACCAAGGGGTCGCAGGTTCGAATCCTGTCTTCCCGACCAGTTTTAGCCCTACATTTGTTGTTGGGTTTCGCTTTTCTTTGCGGGTGTAGTTCAATGGTAGAACTCCAGCCTTCCAAGCTGGTCGCGTGGGTTCGATTCCCATCACCCGCTCCATTGAACATGAGACAAACGAGTAGCCTTTAAGGTTGCTCGTTTTTTATTGTGCAGACAAGCGGACGTAATCTATAGCCCGAAAGGCACCTTGCATAAACGCTCCTGTGTACATAAAAACCTTCAGCTGAATCGCGATCACTCCTATGCTGAAAGTCCTGGGGTGTAGTTTTTTTATGCAAATTCCTGTCGAGTTGAGTCATTTCCCTATCCAAGGCTACAATAAAAGCGTAGAAGCTAGAATGAGCTAAAGGAAGGACGGCACTTATTATGAACAAAAACATTAGCATTGTTGGCGTACCAATGGATCTTGGAGCAGATCGTCGTGGCGTAGATATGGGACCAAGTGCGATCCGCTATGCGGGAGTCGTAGCCCGTTTGGAAAAAATGGGATTGAATATTGAAGATAGAGGAGACATTTTTGTTACACGTCCTCATCGTTTTACTGAAACGGAAAACCATAAATATTTGGATGAAGTAGTGGAAGCCAATGCAAAGCTAGCAGATGTTGTAAGCGATATCATGCAAGAAGGACGTTTTCCGCTTGTATTGGGAGGAGATCACAGCATTGCTCTCGGTACGGTGGCAGGTGTAGCCAAGCATGTGAAGAATTTAGGGGTTATCTGGTTCGATGCACATGGGGACTTAAATACTGGTTCCACTTCACCATCGGGCAACATTCATGGAATGCCACTAGCAGCCAGCTTGGGATATGGTCATGAGCGCCTAACAAATATCGGCGGTTTTTCACCAAAGCTGAAGCCTGAAAATGTCGTTGTCATCGGTGCACGCGATCTTGATAGTGGTGAACGTGAGCTGATTAAGCGCATTGGCATGAAAGTATTCACGATGCATGAAATTGATAAATTGGGTATGGCTCGTGTGATGGATGAAGCAATTGCACATGTATCTAAGAACACGGATGGCGTGCATTTGAGTCTAGACCTGGACGGTCTTGATCCGCACGATGCTCCAGGAGTAGGAACACCGGTTATCGGGGGTATCTCGTATCGTGAAGGGCACGTATCGCTGGAGATGCTGGCTGATGCAGACATCCTCTGCTCTGCTGAGTTTGTCGAGGTAAATCCGATTCTTGATCGTGAAAACATGACAGCTCGGGTGGCGGTAGCATTAATGAGTTCAGTTTTTGGGGATAAGCTTTTGTAAAAAATTTTCTTAGATTCCAAGATAAAAAGAGAGGCAGAATATGGCCTCTCTTTTTTTACGTGTAGGAATTAATAAACGGCACGCTTATAAAATGCAGGAGCGCATGACAAGGTGCCTAGCGTTCGCTTCCGGCATTGCTTCGGTAAATCTTTCCACTAAAACGTGGTCGCTCCTCCTTGAGTAGTCCCCGATAGAGGCTTTCTTACGTTTCCGCATCTTTACATTGGTGGGAGAAAGCAGTACATTCTAAGGATGGAGATGCAGCTTGTTCAATAGATGGTCGAGCTGTACACTTAATTCGATTAGTTTAGGAGTAATGGATGGCTGTTCCTTATACTGATCGTTCAGTTCTTTACGCAACTGTTCAATCTGGAGGAGAACATCTTTTTTTGACATTTCTCGCTCTCTCCTTTACAGCATCATAATAAAAGAGCTGCCATCACTAATATATAGAGGAAACGAGTACTCTTATTCCTCTGTTTCCCAACAAATTATCTGCACAAACACGCTTTTTTACGAAACCATTTGCAGTATCATCCGTATATAGGATTACGGTATTGTGGGGAGGATCGCATGGATTTTGTAGAGAAACGATTAACCCAGCGGGCAAAGCGTGGAGACCGTGAAGCTTTTGCCGAGTTAATCGAAATTTATAAAGACAAGATATTCCAGCTAGCGTATCGTATGGTGGGAAATCGCCAGGATGCAGAGGATATCGCGCAGGAGACTTTTTTGCGTGTATATGCAAATTTGCATTCATACGATGACAGCTACAAGTTCTCCACATGGATTTACCGGATTGCGACCAATTTGTGTATCGACCGTGGCCGTAAGAAACGACCTGACTTTTCATTGGATGAAGAAACCGAACCAGGACAGGGAATGGACTGGTATTCGCGTTTATCCTCTAGCGAGAGAACGCCGGAGGAAAAAGTCGTGACGCAGGAGCTGCAGGAGACGGTTCAGGACGCGCTGTCCCATCTACAGCCCAAATATCGCTCGATTATGATCCTGCGCTATATTGAGGATCTTTCCTTACAGGAGATCAGTGATATCGTAAAGCTGCCCATTACAACTATCAAGACGCGGATACATCGCGGACGTGAAGCTTTACGCAGCAAGTTGCGATTGATGTGAGAAAGGAGAAAATCACGATGGAATGCCGGGAATTGATTATCCTCATCCATGAATATCTGGATGGGGACACTGATGAACTTACCAATCAGCATTTGCAAACACATATGAAGTCCTGTGTGAGCTGCCGCCAGCATATGCACGAGTTGCAGCGGGCCATCGCTTTTGTACAAAGTGCTTCGCATGTTCATGTTTCTTCTGATTTTACGGCGCGTGTTCTTGCGCAATTGCCTGCTCCGACAAAGAAAAACCTGTTATCAAGCTGGCTGCGGAATCATCCGTTCCTTACAGCGGCAGCAGTCTTTTTCTTTTTGATGACCGGCAGTTTATGTGCGAATTGGTTTGATCGGAATGACATTTTGCAAGTATCCTCTTCTAATATGGATAAGCTGAAAATAGATCGCGAGCGTAATGTCGTAGTGGTACCTGCAGGCACCAGCATTGACGGGGATTTGGTGGTGCGAAACGGCAACGTGGAAGTACAAGGACAGGTACATGGAAATGTAGTTGCCATTGAAGGAAAAGTATTTGTGGCATCCACTGCCCAGGTAGTGGGTAATACCGAGTCCATCGAAGCCATTTTCGATTGGATCTGGTATGAGGTGAAAAATATTGGAAATGACTTGCTTCCAGTCTTGCCATAAGAGAAAATAGAGAGTACAGCTATCAACAGCACGGCAGTGGAGCCGTGCTTTTTCCACAGGAGATAGGCTGACTTACCTTAGATGGAGCGAGATATGGGGGCTTCGTTATGATATCGATGGACTATGGCGACTTATTACGGTATGGAACGGATATTCTACTCGTTACATACGTGATTTATAAAATAATCATGCTTATACGCGGTACGCGTGCTGTACAATTGCTAAAGGGGATTATGGTTATCGTAATCACCTGGCTCCTCAGCAAGTACTTCCAGTTGACTACGTTGCATTGGCTGATGTCACAAGCCTTTACCTTTGGGGTACTGGCGGTTGTCATCATTTTTCAACCGGAATTGCGGCGTGCCCTGGAGCAACTGGGGCGTGGCAAACTTTTTTCCCGTTCCAGCACCATTCAAGATGATGATGTGGTGAATCGTTTGGTGCAAGAGGTGTGCAAATCAGTCACATACATGGCCAAGCGGCGGATTGGGGCACTGATCGTCATTGAGCGTGAAACGGGTCTTAACGACTATGTGGAGACGGGTATTGCGATTAATGGGCGCGTGAGCTCGGAGCTGTTGATCAATATTTTCATTCCGAACACGCCATTGCATGACGGGGCAGTCATCATGCGTAAAGACGTTATCCTGGCTGCTGCCTGCTATCTCCCGCTGTCTGAAAACAATTCCATCTCCAAGGAGCTGGGGACGCGCCACCGTGCTGCAATCGGGGTGAGCGAGGTTTCTGATGGCATGTCGATTATCGTATCCGAGGAGACTGGCCAGGTGTCCTTTGCCGCTCATGGTGCAATGAATCGCAATCTGACGGAGACGCAACTGGCAGAGATGCTGACAGAACAGCTCCAGCCTCTGTCAAAGGGCAAATCCATGGGAAGTCGTTGGCAATGGAGGCGAAAACATGGATAAATGGTTAAACAGTCATTGGTTTGCACGTGCTGTCGCACTGCTTTTGGCTGTTATGATGTGGATGGTGGTCAACCTGGAAACAGAGCAGACGACCACCCCAGAAGCGAGTCAGCCAGTTTTTATTGACGGGGTTACCCTGCATGTCAAGTACGATACGGACCGTTTTCAGGTAGTAAAACAGCAGCGAACGGTTAAAGTGGCGCTTGAGAGCAATAACCCTTTTTACAAGCACAACTTCTTCCCGGCTGATTCCATGGAAGTATACGTCGATGCGACCAATTTAGGAAAAGGGACGCATCGTGTACCAGTCCAATATAAGGGGTTTCCGGATGAAGTGAAGGTCGGGATTATCCCGAACATCGTTGAAATTACGTTGGAAGAGAAAAAGACGGTGGAACGAGAAGTCAATGTGGAAATGCTGGGACAGGTAGCGCCCGGCTATACGGCCGGAGAGCCGATTGTAAAGCCGTTCCGTGCGCTTGTACGGGTCCCTGAAAGTCAGGTGGACAAAGTGGCTGCTGTAAAGGCTTCTGTCGATCTGGAAGGAGCTACATCGGCGATTAAGACTACGGTGCCTCTTAAAGTGGTGGACAAGTCGGGGAATGTGATTCAAGGGGCCGATGTTGTACCGCTCACGGTAGAAGTAAATATCCCGGTAACAAGCCCGTTCGTTAAGGTACCGATCAAATTAAACTTGACGAATGAAATGCCAAATGGCTATAGTTTGGCTAGTGTGGATATGAATGTGGATGAGGTTACCGTGTTCGGGCCAAAAGAAGTGATTGACGCCATGAAAGCGACCACTTATCCCGGACCGGAAATTGATCTTAGCAACATTACATCAGATCGTCTATTGGAGCTAAAGATACCGATAATGGATAACATCGTGAAGGTGGAGCCGGAGTATTTAAAGGTATCGCTAAAAGTAGTTCAGTCCACAGGCAAGCATCTTGAGAAGATCCCTATTCGCATTAGCGGATTATCAGAGGGCATGCAGGCAAAGGTGTTGTCCACTGATGGTCAGGAAATGTCTACAATCAACTTTGATGTAATAGGTGCGGAACAAGTACTCAGTCAATTAAGACAGGAAGACTTGCAGGTCGTAGCAGATGTCAGCAACATGCCCGCTGGTGTATATGAAGTCGCTTTGAACTACATTTTCAATCAGCCGGATTACATCAAGACCTCAGCGAGCGCACCGAAGAAGGTCACAATTGAAATCACGAACAAGCAAAGGTAGACATAAGCTGTTGTGTGCACAAGGAAGGAAATGAGGGACAAACATGGGGAAGTATTTCGGAACAGACGGTGTACGTGGAGTGGCAAATACGCAGCTGACACCCGAGATGGCATTTAAAATCGGACGCGTTGGCGGCTACGTTCTCACCAGACACAAGCAAGAAGGTAAACCAAAAGTGGTGATTGGGCGTGATACGCGCATTTCCGGGCAAATGCTGGAAAACGCCCTTTTGGCGGGCTTGCTATCGGTTGGAGCAGAAGTGGTCAGGTTGGGTGTCATCTCTACCTCAGGTGTCGCGTATCTCACGCGTGCACTCGGTGCAGATGCGGGTGTCATGATTTCGGCCTCCCACAATCCGTTTCCGGATAACGGAATCAAGTTCTTCGGCAGCAACGGTTTTAAACTGTCCGACGAAGTAGAAGCAGAAGTGGAACAATACTTGGACGCGGCTGAGGATACTTTGCCTAGACCGACAGGAGAACAAATCGGTACTGTACTGGAATTTTTAGAGGGAGGACAAAAGTATCTCTCTCACTTGAAAAGTACTGTTACCGAACGATTTGACGGCTTGAAAGTCGTGCTTGATTGCGCGAATGGGGCAGTCTCTTCACTTGCAGCCCGTCTGTTTGCTGATGTGGATGCAGAGGTTTTTACAATTGGGGCCAACCCAAATGGCGTCAACATCAATGAACAATGCGGCTCTACGCATCCTGAGCGCGTACAGGAGGAAGTACTAAAGCATAAGGCAGACCTTGGTCTTTCTTTTGACGGGGACGCTGATCGTTGTATCGCAGTGGACGAGAATGGAGAAATCATCGACGGCGATTACATTATGGCGATTTGTGCGCGTGCCCTCAAAGCAAAAGGGAAGCTGAACAACAATACAATCGTAACGACAGTCATGGCGAACATGGGCTTTTTCAAAGGGATGGAGGAATGCTCCATCAATACTACAAAGACGGCTGTCGGGGATCGCTACGTGGTAGAAGAGATGCTGCGCGGCGGTTACAACCTCGGTGGTGAGCAATCCGGTCATATCGTCTTCCTGGATTACAATACAACAGGAGATGGTCTGTTGACAGGCTTGCAGCTCCTAAACATCATCAAGGAGTCCGGCAAACCTTTGTCCGAACTGAAGCAGGTGATGGTCAAGTACCCGCAGCTTTTGATCAATGTACGTGTTGAGGACAAGTCCAAGCTCAGCGGCAATGCGGCTATCGAGCAAGCGATTCGTGAAGTAGAAGAAGAGCTGGCTGGCAATGGTCGCGTGCTGGTACGCCCATCTGGAACAGAGCCCATCGTACGTGTCATGGCAGAAGGTCCAGACGCCTCTCAGTTAGAGGGACTGGTTCATCGGATCGTGGACGTTGTCAAACAAGAACTCGTGTAAAAAATAATGCAAGGGGAGTGGTGCGATGCTACTCCCTTTTGCATACTTGTAAATGACGAAGAATATTGTCGCATGCAGCTAACTGTGGTACAGTGTTCATGTGCATCTGCACAAACGTGAGAACGGTAAAGGAGGGGATGCGGGGGGAGAAGAGGAGAAAATCGTACAAAAATGAGCAAACGTTGATAAGCGCCAGCACTGTGGCTGCCCGACATGGAGCCCAGTGGACGAGGTGGAGGTTTATCGAAGGATTCGGCGGATACCTCCCGGCAGCAGTATCACTGCCGCAGAGTGCATGGACAAAACATCAGGGTGATCTGGTGGACAAAACCGTGCGTGTGATACTTTTACTGACCATGGACGAAAAATCGTAAATAGATAAAAACATGGAATGGCGGGGGCACACCCCCGTACCATTGGCATTGGGTTGTGTCCCCGTCGATATGGAAGGGGACCATTCAGTTATGTGCGGAATCGTAGGATATATTGGAGATAAACAAGCGCAAGATATCGTCATCGGAGGACTTCGTAAGCTGGAGTACCGTGGTTACGACTCAGCAGGGATTGCTGTTGTGAACGAGAGAGGATTGGAGCTGGATAAAGCACAGGGACGTCTAGCTGTGCTGGAAGAGCGTCTAGAGGCGCAGCCACTGAGTGGATTTATGGGAATTGGACATACGCGTTGGGCGACCCACGGAAAACCGTCTAACGAGAACTCCCACCCTCACACTGATGCGAAGTCATCCTTTGCTGTTGTTCACAACGGAATCATTGAAAACTTTTTGCCGCTAAAAGAGGAGCTTTTGGCAAAAGGCTATACTTTCACCTCTGAGACGGATACAGAAGTCATCGCTCACCTGCTTGCTGACATGTACGATGGGGATATCGTTTCGACAGCACGCAGAGCTGTACAACGCATGCGTGGTGCCTATGCACTCGGAATCATGACCGAGCACGAGCCAGATAAGCTTGTAGCGATCCGATTGGCTAGCCCGCTGGTTGTTGGGGTAGGCAATGGCGAGAGCTTTATCGGTTCGGACATCCCTGCTATTTTGGAGCATACGCGTGATGTATACATTTTGAACGAAGGCGAAATGGCTGTACTTACACGTGACGGCGTGGAACTGATGGACGCAGAGACCGGGGAAAAAATCGAGCGGGATCTGTTCCATGTCGAGTGGGATCTGGTGCAAGCGGAAAAGGGCGGATACGATTCCTTTATGCTCAAAGAAATTCATGAGCAGCCACAAGCTATTCGCGATACGATGGGCGCGCGGATTGACCAGGAGCAAAAGCGTGTCATCTTGCCTGAGTTAAAAATGAGTGATGCCGAGCTGGCGTTGTACGATCGCATTTACATCGTCGCTTGTGGTACTTCTATGCATGCAGGTCTGGTGGGTAAAGACGTTATCGAAAAATGGACCCGTGTACCGGTTGAAGTAGCAGTCGCTTCCGAGTTTCGCTATCGCGACCCGATCTACACCGACAAGACGCTGATGATCGTGATCAGCCAATCCGGTGAAACAGCCGATACGCTGGCTGCGCTGCGCGAGGCGAAAAAGAGCAACGTGAAAGTAATGGCTATCACCAATGTGGTAGGCAGCTCCGTAGCTCGCGAGTCCGACGAAGTGCTCTTCACTTGGGCAGGTCCAGAAGTAGCCGTAGCCTCCACAAAAGCGTACACCTCTCAGGTCGTAGCCCTCTATCTGTTCAGCCTGTATTTGGCACAGGTAAAAGGCACACTGACAGCAGGTGAGGTTGCCGAAGTCGTGGAGCATCTCGAGGAGATCCCTGCCAAAATCGCCTCCATGCTGGAGGATGCCGACCAGGTGCGTCATTTTGCAGACAGCACCAAAGGGGTAAGCAGCCTGTTCTTCATCGGCCGCAGTCTTGATTATGCTGTATCGCTGGAAGGCTCTCTGAAACTGAAGGAAATCTCTTATATTCACTCTGAGGCGTACCCTGCTGGTGAGCTGAAACACGGTACTCTTGCGCTGATTGAAGATGGTGTACCTGTAGTCGCACTCGCAACGCAACCAGACATCTACGAAAAAATGGTGAGCAACATCGTGGAAGTAAAAGCCCGCGGCGCACACGTGCTCGGCTTTGCTACTGAAGGCAACTACGATCTGATCAAGAGTGTGGATGAGGTCATTTACATGCCAACCACACTGCCAATGCTCACCCCGATTCTGACCGTCATTCCATTGCAATTGCTCGCTTACTACGCATCCGTCGCTCGTGGCCTTGATGTGGATAAACCACGGAATTTGGCGAAGAGTGTGACGGTGGAGTAAGAGGGGATAGGGTTAACGGAAAATTGTTGAAAGACAACAAAGTTGAATACTCGACAACAAAGTCGCATACTAAACAATAAAGTTTGATACCGAACAACAAAGTCGCATACTGAGTTTAGTAAAGTATTCATACAAAAGGCATGGTTTAAATACCATGCCTTTTGTTATGTAATTGCGCAATCTATGATGAAAAAACAAAGAGGTTTCGATACAATTAGATCGAAGCCAATGTATAGTTTTGGATTGATTAAAGGAGTGTTAAGAATGAGCCAGGCACAAAACAATGAATTTATTAACTTTATATGGAAAAATGCCGAAATCTTGCGAGGTCCATATAAAAAAGAGGAATATCAAGAAGTAGTATTGCCGCTTTGTGTATTACGTCGTTTTGACTGTTTGCTAGAACCATCAAAAGAACAAGTAGTAGAAAAAGCAAAAACCATCAAACATGATGCCATATTAAATAAGATTACTGGCTACGATTTCAACAATACAAGCAAATTTGATTTTCAAACGCTCTTAAAAGATCCTGACAATATTGCAGCGAACCTCCGTAATTACATACAAGGCTTTTCTGCTAATATCCGTATTATCTTTGAACGATTCGAGTTTGATAAGCAAATTGAGAAGATGGATGAACACAATTTATTATATAACGTGATGCAACTATTCGCTGGGATTGATTTAAGTATAAACCGCGTTTCAAACATACAGATGGGATACATTTTTGAAGAATTTATTCGCCGTTTCTCAGAAAATGCCGAGGCTGGTGACCACTATACGCCACGTGAAGTGATCAAATTGATGGTGAACCTCATTCTAAACGAAGATCAATCTGAGTTAATGCAAGAAGGGAAAATCGTTCAAATCGGAGACTTCGCTTGTGGGACGGGGGGAATGTTATCAGAAGCGACTCGTTTTATTCAAGAGTTAAATCCAAACACACAAGTGGAGGTATTTGGGCAAGAATTTAATCCGAAGTCTTATGCGATAGCGTGTGCGGATTTGCTTATCAAAGGGCAAAATGCAGGTCATATTGCTTTTGGCAATTCTTTAACCGATTCTGACGGACACAAGGGGTTGCAAGTAAGATATGCATTAATGAATCCACCTTTCGGGGTTGATTGGAAACATTATGGGGAGAGTATTATAGAGGAGCATGAAGAGAAAGGAAAAAATGGCCGATACGGTGCGGGGTTACCTCGAACATCAGACGGTTCCCTTTTATTTTTGCAACACATGGTATCAAAAATGAAACGTGATGAAAAGGGCAGTCGTATGGCAATTATCTTCAATGGTTCTCCATTATTCACTGGTGATGCCGGAAGTGGAGAAAGTGAAATTCGACGTTGGATTATTGAAGAAGATTTATTAGAAGGTATCGTAGCATTGCCAGACCAGTTATTTTATAACACAGGAATTGCAACTTATATTTGGATATTATCAAATCGTAAAAATGATGACTTAAGAAAGGGAACTGTGCGTAAAGGGAAAATTCAACTGGTTGATGCAACTAGTTTTTATGCAAAAATGCGTAAAAGCCTCGGAAATAAACGTAATGAGATTACGGAAACTCAAATTGCTGAAATATCTCGTATTTATGGTGAATTTAAGGAAAATGGGCATAGCAAAATTTTTGATTTAAAGGACTTTGGCTACAATAAAATAACGATTGAACGACCTCTACAACTGAACTTTATGATATCGCCTAGTCGTATCGAAAATCTATATAACGAGACCGCATTTGCAAAATTGTATGATGAAGAAGCATATATGGAGTTAGTTCGTAAAAAAGACAAAAAAACTGCTGATGTTAAGAAGTTGAAGGCATGGGAAGAAGGGAAAGTGCTCCAAAATAATATTATTGAGATTTTAAACAATAATGTTTCTGAAAAATTATACAAAAATCGAGAAGACTTTTTGAATGCCTTGAAGCCTTTATTTAAAAATATTTCAGAAGTAAAAACAGGTTTGTGGAAAGCAATCTATATGGGATTATCAGAACGAGATGAAACAGCGGATATTTGTAAAGATAATAAAGGAAAGATGGAGGCAGATGCAACGATTCGAGATACAGAAATTGTTCCTATAGAAGAAAATATTTATGAGTATTTTAATCGTGAAGTGATTCCTCATGTACCTGATGCTTGGATCGATGAAAGTAAAACAAAAATTGGCTACGATATTCCGTTTACTAGACACTTCTATAAATACGACCAGTTGGAAGGAACTGCTGTTCTAAAACAAAATATTATCGAATTAGAAGAAAGCATTCAAGAGTTACTAAAGAAGGTGCTGTTGTAATGAACTATAAACCTTACAAAGAGTATAAAGATAGCAGGGTCGAGTGGGTTGGGGATATGCCACTTCACTGGCAACTCGCCAGAGTAGAACATGTAACCAGAAAAACTGCAAAGAACATAGCAGTCAAAAGCTTCGCAAATAAGGAAGTTTTTTATTACGATATCCCTAATGTTCAATTAACCGGGAAGGGTCGAATAGAGCAGGGTGAAAATATCGATAGCAATAAATTTCTATTAGTGGGCGGAGAAGTTGTTATTTCCAAACTGAATCCAAGAAAAAGCACAATTGCACTAACAGAAAAACATGATATGTTAACCATCTGTTCAACAGAATTTGTACCAATATTCCCCACGAGTGTGACAAATAAATTTTTGTATTATATGTTGTCAAACATTGGGGTTTCAACTTACTTAAATTCTTTAGTTAAATCTACAACATATAGCCATCAGAGGGTACAGCCCGATCAAATTACAAAAATGCTCATTCCTATTCCTTCAGATATAGAACAACAAATAATTGCGAAGTTTCTAGACGATAATTTAGATAAAATTAATCGCATTATTCGGCAAAAAAATAATCAAATTGATTCGCTTAAAAAATATCGTCAAGCTCTAATCGCTGAAACAGTGTCTCGAGGATTAGAATTACACCCAAAAATGAAAGATACTGGAGTTGAGTGGATTGGGGAAATACCCGAACATTGGGATATAAAGAGATTGGGATTATTAGGGGATTTACAAAACGGAATTAGCAAATCTTCGGATGATTTTGGATTTGGGTATCCTTTTGTAAGTTATGGAGACGTCTATAAAAATATTGAGCTACCAAAAGAAGTTGTTGGGTTGGTTAATTCTACTCGTTCGGATAGATATATTTATTCAGTGAAAAGAGGAGATGTATTCTTCACAAGAACATCAGAAACAATCGAAGAAATCGGATTTACATCAACTTGTTTAGAAACAATTGAAGAAGCAACTTTTGCAGGTTTTCTGATTAGGTTTAGACCGAGGACAAATGATTTGTTAGCGAACTACTCAAAATATTATTTTAGAAGTGAAATCCATAGGAAATATTTCGTGAAAGAAATGAACATTGTTACAAGAGCTTCATTAAGTCAAGAGTTATTGAAAAAACTTCCGGTTATATTGCCTTCTCTGGAAGAACAACAACAAATAGCAGATTTCCTTGATAATAAGTGTTTACTTATCGACAATCTAATTAACCGAATACAACAACTCATTATAGACCTCGAAACTTATAAAAAATCACTCATATATGAAGCAGTAACTGGAAAAATAGATGTCCGTAATTATGCCGAAAACAACCAGGAGGTGACAATGTGATAATTACACCAAATGCATTAAAAGAACGAGCGTTTCAAACAGTGGTCAGGGAATACTTGACCACTGTGAATGGTTATACGGAAGGGAAAAACCAAGATTATAACGGTCAATATGCTGTGGACGAAACTCAATTATTTCTATTCCTTGAGAGTACACAAGCCAAACCATTAGAAAAATTAAAGGATATTTATAAAGGGCAATACAAGCAAAAAATTTTGTTTCGGTTAGATAATGAATTAAAACGGCGTGGAATGGTTGATGTACTCCGTCATGGGATCAAAGATTATGGTGTACAGTTACACTTGTCGTATTTTCGACCACCTACTACATTAAATAAAGATTTAATTGCTCTCTATAACCAAAATCGACTTTCTGTTACTGAAGAACTTGTTCATAAAGAGGATGAACGTATTGACCTAGTAATATTTCTAAACGGTTTGCCTGTTTTGGCATTCGAATTAAAGAATGAATTTACTGGTCAAGATGTCCAGGATGCAAAACAGCAATGGATGTATGAGCGAAGTGGAAAAGATATCCTTTTCCGTTTCAAGCAACGTGTCATCGCCTGTTTTGCTATGGACACAAACGAAGCCTTTATGACAACAAGATTAAACGATACGAAAACTTTTTTCCTCCCCTTTAATAAAGGATATAACAAGGGGAAAGGTAATCCTCCAGTTGAAGGGAAGCTTAAAACGCATTATATATGGGAAGATGTGCTAACTCGTGATAGCTTATTAGAGATCCTTGATAAGTTCGTTTATTTGAAGGTAGATGAAGAAGAGGATGATGACGGGAATATCAAAATAAAAGAGACGCTTATTTTCCCTCGTTATCATCAACGTGACGCTGTTAAAAAGGTGCTATTACATGCAAAGGATTTTGGCTCAGGGCAATCATACCTCATACAACATAGTGCTGGAAGTGGAAAGACAAATACGATTTCGTGGTTATCACATCGATTGGCAACATTACATAACGATGATAATGATTCTGTTTTTGATGGAGTTATCGTTGTAACAGATCGTAAGGTTCTTGATAAACAATTACAAAAAGCCGTGTATCAATTGGAACACAAAGCAGGAATGGTTACAAAAATCGAAGAAGACTCAAGTCAATTAGCTGAATCTTTAAATAAGGGCACAAAAATTATCATTACAACCATTCAAAAATTCCCGTATATTTTGGATAAACTTAGTACATTAAAAGAAAAAAGTTATGCAATCATCATTGATGAAGCACACTCATCAACAAGTGGGAAGAACATGGCTGCACTCACTACTAGCTTAACGCTAGAAGAAGCACAGAAACTGGACGAAGAATCAGAAGCGAATGAAACAGACACGGAAGAGAAGATCTTAGCGGAAATTACTCGTGTTGGAAAACAACCGAATATTAGTTTCTTTGCTTTTACAGCTACACCGAAGGGCAGCACGTTAAAGATGTTCGGCACAGAAGATGAAGGAGGGAAACCGCGTCCGTTCCACCTTTACAGCATGAAGCAGGCGATACAAGAGGAATTCATCCTTGATGTATTAAAAAATTATGTAACATATAAAACCTATTTCAGAATTGCAAAAAGGATCGAGGAAGACCCAGAATTCGATAGTGCCAAAGCAACAAAAGCGATATCGCGTTTTGTTAGTTTACACCCTCATAACATCGATCAAAAAACAGAGATCATCATTGAACATTTTCGGAAAATTACAAGAAAAAAGTTGAACGGACAAGCAAAAGCCATGGTAGTAACAGCTTCACGTTTACATGCGGTTCGATACAAACTTGCGTTTGACAAGTACATCAAGAACAAAGGTTACAAAGATATGAAAGCTCTTGTTGCATTTTCTGGAACAGTTAAGGATCATGGAAATGAATATGCAGAGAATGAGATGAACGGCTTCCCCGAAAAGCAACTGCCAAAAAAATTCGATAACGACGAATATCAGGTATTATTAGTTGCCGAAAAATATCAAACGGGATTTGACCAACCTAAACTACATACAATGTTCGTAGATAAAAAGCTAACTGGATTAAAAGCAGTTCAAACGTTATCACGTCTTAATCGAACTTATCCTGGCAAAGAAAACACATTCATCTTGGATTTTGTTAACGAGCCAGAAGACATTAGAAAATCATTCGAACCTTATTATGAGGAAGCAGTGTTAGAAGGTGATATCGAACCGAATGAGCTTTACAGCATTCAACAAGAATTAGACAACTATATGATTCTCCGCAATGATGAAATCGATAAATTTGTAGAAATTATCTACAAAGAAAAGCAAAGTAAACGTGATACGGAGTTATCCAATAACTTTATCGATTCGGCAATTATTCGGTATTCAAATCTAACAGAAGAAGAGAAACGTGATTTCGTCAGCAAAGCCAGAAAGTTTAATAGCATTTATATGTTCGTCTTACAGATCACACCCTTTCAAGATATTGATCTGCACAAGTTGTTCGTCTACCTCCGGTATTTGTTGAAGAAAATGGCACTAAAATCAGGAGACAAAATTAATTTAGAGGACAAGGTTGTGTTGGAGTATTATTCTGTTAAAAAGAAAAGCGATGGAAGCATTACTCTTAATGAAGATGGCGAGGATTACACGGTTTCGATCTCTGTCAGTGGCGGCAAATCGAACGAGGAACCCCCAAAAGATCCACTTACGATAATACTTGAGCGATTAAACTCAAAAAATGGAACCGAATTTGGTGAGCATGAAAAATTAAACATTCAACAAATCGTTGATATAGCCACAGAAGATGTAACACTTCGGACTCAAGCAAAGAATAATCCATATGATGATTTTATTTTGGGGTTTCGAAAACGCTTCATGGAATATGTTGTGGAAGGATTTGAGAAAAACCAAATTTTCTTCGGTAAAGTGCTTGAAGATGATCTGTTTCGCGGACAACTAGAGGAATATATGGGCGAACATGTATACGGTATTTTAAATCAAAAAGGTAAAACGTGAGAGGGGGGGATTATTTTCCTCCCTTTTAATTACCCTTAGAGGACAAACGCCATTCTGTATCGAAAGTGCATGTATCACTCTTTTGGCAAAGGATGATCGTCTTTGTACATTGAGAATATAAGAAAAGCGTTCAGTTCTCTAAGTCGAACCGAAAAAGAAAAACTCGCAAAAGAAACAAAAAGAATTCTACTTGGCAAAGGGAAAATCAGTAACTCTGTTCGACCAGCTGAAATAGAAGAATACATTGATAATTTCACAAAAGGAAAAGAAACTAAAATTAAATATTTCGAGGGTTTCATCGAAGCATTGGATACAATGTATCCCGACGGTGCAAAGAATGCTTTCTTTTCGGGGAGCTTTAATAAGGGAAAGAACTGGCGGGATTTAATGCTGAAACTTACAAACGATATACCAGTTGCCAAATTAGAGAAATATTATGAAAACGATCTTGTAATCAAAGAGCTTAAATCATTATTTATTGCTTTAGTGGAAGGCTGCATCACAGAAGATGAAGAAATAACCATCCAAAGGCTTCAAGCGTTAAATGATTTAATCAAAAAATAGGAATTTTGATCAGAAATGTTGAAAAAAGCCAACATTTCTTTTTTTTATCCCTAAAATGTTGTTTTTAAACAACATTTATTGTTAATAATATCCAATATACGTTGTTTTAAAACAACGCAAGAATCGTTAATAAAATAAAAAGGTAATAACCCTGACCCAACATTATTTCAATTACTTGCAAAAAATTAATGAAAATATGGTGATTATCATTTTTTTGAGGTTTTTGATTTCCTTGCCCTTCGGGTAGCTTTACCAGTGCACTGTTGCTACCAAGAGCTTAATATGTGTAACGAAATCGAGATTCGCAAAAAGGGGGTAATCAGAGGAATGGCAAAAAGAAGAACAGATTTAACCGAAAAACGGATACAACAATTGGAAAAAGAGGGTCGTGGCCAAGGGGAAGGTACAAAATACAAGCCATGGATTACCATTCAAGACTTCCCCTCGAATGGTCTCGTAACGAGAGCAGCAGGATGGAAAACACATCGTATTCATCATTTTCTCTCGAAGCTGGAAAGAGATTATTTTTATACGTGTGAATGGGATAACGCCATTATTGATATTCGCGAGCAGTACCCGCTCCATCGCATAGACACAATGAATATTGCCGAAGAGAAAAACGTTAAACATCCAACAGACCCAACAACGGGTGTGCCAATTGTTATGACAACAGATTTTTTATTGACGGTAAAGACAGCAGGAAGTACCAAACTCCTCGCAAGAACGATTAAACCTTCTGCCCAGTTGGAGAATGATCGGATCATTGAGAAGTTCGAAATAGAAAGGGAGTATTGGAGTAACCATGGAGTAGATTGGGGGATTGTGACTGAAAAAGAAATCCCAAGCATTCTAGTGAACAACATTGAATGGTTACACTCATCCTTTTTCCTCCACGAACAAATATCCAACTCTGCCTATCAATCGCTATCGCAGCATCTTAAATACAGTTTACTAACAAAAGGCGTATCTTTGATCGAGATTTTCTCCGAATTTGATATGAGATACGGATTGGAAGATGGAATGGGACTCGAGCTGTTCAAACACCTTGTCGCCGTTAAGGAAGTGATTGTCGATATGAATAAACCCATACACACCCATTTATTCGTCGACGACATCATTATTGGAATCGGGAAAGAACTCGTGAAAGGAGTGGTGTAGATGTTTTTTATAAACGAGATTGTATCTTTTCAAGAAGCAAATGGAATTGATGTTTCGGAACGTATCCTTTGGATCGACGATGGATATGTCATTTGTTACACCATTGATATTACAAACAAGAATGCATTACCCGTGAAACGTAAGATGTCTGATTTGGAAGAAATGTTAGACCAAAAGCTACTCCAAATCGTAACTGATGATCCATTCAGCTTTGTTTACCAAAGTGAAGATCAGATTCAGAAAAAACAAAAGGATGTACGTGATGAAAGATGGGGTGCAATCCAAAAAATTGCTTGTATGGAACCCGAAATTTATGACAAGCAAAAGAGAGGACCTTTGGTTCAGAAAACACAAGATGAAACAGGTAAGATCAAGGGCTTGATTTACAACTATTTAAGACAATATTGGCAGCGGGGGAAAGTAAAGAATGCCTTACTGCCAGACTACCGAAATTCAGGTGGTCGCGGGAAGGAAAGAACTCTGAGCAACAAAAAGACTGGTCATCCACGAAAATACGAAAGTTTTCTTGGCAAAGGTATCAATGTTGATAACGATATTAAACAGATCTTTCATGTTTGCGTCAAAAAATTCTATCATACGACGAAAAAGAATCCGTTGTCTTTTGTATATGAAATAATGTTGAAAAGCTATTTTGCTGAAGATCACGTTTTTGAGAATGGCGTTAAAAAAGCAATATTAAAAGACAAAGGTCAACTACCGACATATCGTCAATTTCAATATTGGTACCAAAAGGCGTATAGCGTGGAGCAAAAACATCGGAGTCGCAAAGGTAACCGGAAATATGAATTGGAAAACCGAGCGATCTTGGGCACCTCACTAGGAGAGATGTATGGTCCGGGCTCGAAATTCCAAATCGATGCGACAATTGCTGATGTTTATCTTGTCAGCAACTATAACCGAAATTGGATCATCGGAAGACCAGTCGTATATGCCGTAATGGATGTATTCAGTCGTATGATCACAGGCATTTATGTTGGACTTGAGGGGCCTTCATGGATTGGTGCAATGATGGCACTTGCGAATTCGGCTAGTGACAAGGTTTCATACTGTAAGAAATATGGTGTAGACATTACACAGGAAGAATGGAATACAAGTCACCTGCCCCAGACGTTACTTGCTGATCGTGGCGAATTAGAGGGATACAACATTGAAAGGCTGATTACGGCTTTTCATATGAAAGTTGAAAATACCCCTCCCTATCGTGCCGACTGGAAAGGGATCATTGAGCAACATTTCCGAACGACGAATTTAAAAGTAAAACCGTTCTTACCAGGTGTTGTAGATACAGAAGTCAGAGTAAGAGGCGACAAAGATTATCGGTTAGATGCTCAGCTAACTTTAGATGAGTTTACCGAGATCATTATTCGCTGTGCCCTGTACCACAACAATCATCATTGGTTAAAGCATTACAATGCAGATGAGATGATGATAATCGATGAGGTCAATCTGATCCCAAAGGATCTTTGGAATTGGGGGATTAAAAATCGTTCGGGTCGGCTTCGTTCCTATCCCGAGGATATAGTGAAATTGCATCTACTGCCTCAGGAAACAGCAAGTGTGACGTACAAAGGCATTGTTTTTAAAGGTATGAAGTATTCGTGCGAAAAAGCTTTGCGTGAAGGCTGGTTTCCACAGGCTCGAGAAAAAAGTTGGCGAATCAAGGTTTCCTTTGATCCACGAAACATGGATCATCTCTATCTTCCGAGTGAGGATGGAAAGAGTTATGAAGTATGTACGTTGCTCGATCATCAAATACGGTATCGAGAGCGTTCACTTCATGACGTGGAATATCTCCATGCGTATGAAGACTTTGAAAAACAAAATTACGCTCACGAGCAAATGCAAAAGAAAATCGATTTGGACACTCAAATTGAACACATCGTCCACGGTGCGAAAGAGAAGTCAAAGTTGGAAAAAGTCCCGATGAGCAACAACGAAAGAACAAAAGGCATCCGCGAAAATAAAGCTTTTGAAAAAGAAGCGAGACGAAAAGAGGAAGCATTCTTACTGGCTAAGCATGAAGAGAACAGTACCAATAACGGAGTCGTTATTTCGATCACGAATGCAGAGCCAGAAGAATATAAGCCAATAAGCAAAATTGAGTTGCTTCGACGTAAACAAAAGGAGTTGACGAAAAATGGAGCAAACAAATCATCCGTATAAAATCACAACGCAATCCATTGTTGATGCCATTTATACTGACCAGATCCTTTCCGAGTTTCGTGGTAACCCTTTGATCGAAGCGTTGCCACCCATCCTAACAGAGGAAGAGGTAGTTAACTATTGCTCCGTCTTCCCTAATTATGATGAACGCGAGAGGGAGCTTGATGCGAGTTATCGGTATCATTGTGTTCAGCGTCTGTTTCAGTATTTTCAACCATTTGAAAAGCATCTTGATTTGGAACAACGTATTTCTCGCTCCATTCGACAAGGATACATTTCACGAAATCCATTGAATGCCCATCAGGCAAGACAAATGCGAGAAAGCTATGAAAGCATTAAGCAAGGAAAGTTTCTGGAAAGTTATGAAACAACGGTCAAACGAACAGCAACCGGCTTTACGATGATTGGATTTTCAGGGATCGGAAAGTCCTCAGCCCTCAATCAGATTTTGTCTTTTTATCCGCAGCTCATCCGGCACACCACATACAAGGGTGAGATCTTTCAAATGACACAAATTCCTTGGTTGAAACTAGACTGTCCTTTCGATGGTTCGATTAAAGGATTGTGCATTGGCTTCTTTTCCGAGCTTGATCGATTGCTTGGCACTAAATACTTTACCAAGTACAAATCAAAAGGAAACACCGTAGACACCCTTTTGCAACACATGGTGCATCTGGCTAACCTTCATGCAATCGGTGTACTGATCATCGATGAGATACAGCACCTTAGCATGAGTAAAAGTGGTGGTTCGGAAAAAATGCTGAATTTTTTTGTGACCCTCGTAAATACGATTGGTGTTCCAGTCATCATGGTGGGGACGAACAAGGCGATTTCCATTCTCCAAAGCCAGTTTAGGCAAGCAAGACGTGGCAGCGGACAGGGAGACATGGTTTGGAGCCAAATGCCGAAAGATGAAACATGGGACTTATTTGTGGAGGGAATGTGGGATTACCAATGGACAGCGAACTTCACACCATTGTCAGAAGAATTAAATGAGCTTTTGTATGAGGAGTGCCAGGGCATCATCGATATCGCCGTAAAAATCTTTATGATTTCTCAGCTTCGTGCGATTAGTACCGGAGAAGAAAAAATCACAAAGCGACTGATCAAGCAAGTTGCCAAAGAAAATCTCCAACTTGTTCGTCCTATGCTAAACGCTCTACGATCAGGTATGCCCAGCGAGATGGCAAACTACGATGACATTCAACCCATTGATATGGATGAACAGTTTGACATGTACAAGCCCTCCATTGATTTACATGAAAAAGTGCGATTACAGAAAACCATCCAGGAGAATAAGCGTCAAGCGAAAACCAATTCCTTGCTCCAAGACCTTGTACTCTTTCTCCTATCGATGGAAATTGAAAATGACATGTCTCATCGCATCGCGAAGAAGGTTATCCAACATCATGGAGATTCAATGGATTTGCCGTCAGCAAAGAAAGAAGCCATGAAGATGGTATTGCAAACCGAGGAAAAGACAGATGAAAGGAGCAAACGAGTCGATAAGAAAGAAGCTGCAAATTCAAACATTCTTTGCTTAATTGCAGCTGATGCCAAGAAGAAAAAAGTATCAGTGTATGAGCATTTTATGAGTCATGGATTCATTAAACAGCCACTGGAAAGTATCAGCTAGGAGGGGCAAACATGTTAAACAACTTTCCGACACCATATTCAGACGAATTGTTATACAGCATTTTAGCAAGATATCATATGGCAGTGGGAAATATCAGTCCGAAACACTCCACGGAAGAACTATTCGGGAAAAGGACCATTCGTTCTGTTGTAGATCTTCCGTGTAATCTTGAGCGGTTAGCGGAAAGGATAAATAACCCGATGGTGAATGCAGACTATCTCATCGATAATCACACTATGTTCCCGTATTTCGGAGCCTTTTTTCAAAGTGAACAATATGAGAAAGTTAGGGAACTGATGAAAAGTGAATACGGTGATCGGGTTCATACAACAGCAGGTATTGCAGCGAGTAGCATTATACCAAAAGAATATCTCATGCATTGCCATGAATGCCGTGAAGAGGATAGAGAGAAGTACGGAGAAACGTACTGGCACCGTGTACATCAGTTGCCAGGAGTGATGGTTTGTCCCAAACACGAAATACCATTGTATGAGACAGATGTTTCAGTAAAGGCGACTAATCAGCATGAGTACATCATTGCTACAGAAGAAAACACTCGGAGCAAGGAAAAGACAGTGAGCATGGGGGATACAAGCTTTCAACATTTACTGACCTTTGCCAAAATGGCGAATGAACTGTTGCTGGATCAATATCGGCAAACACACGATAACCATTTGCAGCAACAATACAAAAGAAAACTTGCAGAAAACAATTTTGTCACGAGCGGCGGTTTTGTAAACAGAAGCAAACTGTATCGGTCGTTTCAGGGGACTTTTGGAAAAGCAACGTTGCAATATTTGCAGTCACAAATCGAGTACATTGAAAGGGATTGGTTAACGATGATTTTTCAACATCATCGAAAGTCCTTTCATCCGATTAGGCACATACTCGTCATAATGTTCCTCGGAGACACATTACCCAGTTATTTCGAAGAGAGCACAAGTTTCAGACCCTTCGGAGTTGGGCCGTGGCTATGTTTGAATCCTACTTGCCAAGATTATCGGAAGCCCGTTGTAGAGTTGAAAGTGACACGGTGTTATCAAACCAAGCGTCCTGTTGGTACGTTTACATGCCACTGTGGTTTTATGTATTCAAGGAGAGGACCAGATCAATGCAGAGATGACCAATATAAAATCGGACGAATAAAAGCCTTCGGAGATGTTTGGAAGGGAAAGTTAAAAGAACTTATTTCGGAGGGAGAAACTTTAAGAGGAATCGCGAAGATTCTTCAATGCGATCCACAAACAGTGAAGAGGCAAGCCACATTATTAAATGTTCCATATTCTCGGAGTGGCGAAACGCTGGAATCAGGAAAGAATAACCCCCGGTTTCATCAAGGGGAACTCACAAAAGTAGATGAATCGGAAGTATCCAATAGTAAAGAAGAGTGGTTGTTCCTCCAAGAAAAGCATCCCAGTCTTTCCACAGCTGACTTAAGACGATTACGACCAGATTTATACGCATTCCTTTACCGAAACGATAAGGATTGGTTAAAAGGAAATTCTCCAACAGGGCGTAAGAAAGTACATGTTAATAACAATCGCGTCGATTGGGAAAAGCGTGATATTGAAATGGTAGAAGTCGTGAAAAAAGTGGTTGAGGAGTGGGACAGAGGAGCGGATAAACTCACTCGAATCACGGTGAGTGCCATTGGTAAAAAAGTAAATCGGTTGTCGCTACTCCAAAAGAAAAAAGAAATGCTGCCTGAAACTACAGCCTATATCAACAGTGTGGTAGAAGATGCTGAGGCATTTCAACTACGTCGAGTGAAATGGATCGCAGATAGGATGCAAGGGGACGGAGAAGAAGTGTCCGAATGGAAGTTAAATCGCAGAGCTGGGATAAGACCTGATGCATCCGCTAAGGTTAAGCGTTTAGTGACAGTTTCAGCAAACAATTATAATTGGTAACGTTTAAGCGTTGCCTTTTTTGTTTTTTTTTGATGAGTTATGTCAAAGGTTTTACCAAATTGTTGTCGAATAATAACAATAATGGAGGGGGAAAATTTGAATACTAGAAGCGTAGGAACGACAAGTTCAATCAGAAATGACATGGAAGAAGCTATTCGAATAATGGAAAACATGAAAAATTATGATGCATCAGGTTTTGCAATTCAACTTAAGTTTTGGGTTAAAGAACTTGATTTTTTTAACAACACTTTAGTTGAAAAACACCCCGAAAAAGATGCATCTCTTACCACTTATCACATTAGTGAATCAAAAAGACCGACAGAAGGTCAGGTAGCATATTTTAACTTAAGAAGAGGTTATCCAAAGGAACTTTACGATGGACATCAATGTTATATACTGAAGGATTTCGGATTAAAATTATTAATTATTCCTACCACTTCAGTCAAAGGGGATTCAGCACCACTTGACGAAGAGTTCGAAATGGATATTAAGATTAAAAATTTCGAGAACGATTTACCAACTCGGCTACAGTTCAGTGATATCCGTTCCATCGATGCCCAACGAATAAATGAAAAAAGAGCGATTTACGATGTGGAAACTGATCGCACATTAATCCTGGGAAAAGTAAAAAAGGTATTGACGCTTTAACGATAGCATGGTATGATTTCCTTAACTTTAAAAATCCCGTATGGGCGAATTTCAAAACTTTAAATTTAAAAACCACAAAAAACACCGATTATGGTGTTTTTTGTTTTTGATAAGAACTTTTGACGTCAGGAAACTGGCCGTTATTGATGTTTAGTATGTAACTTTGTTTGTCGCACTGTATTTCATCAGTATGCAACTTTATTTTCGAATTCGTGGAAATCGAAGCGTAAGAATGCAAGTTTGAACGCTTAATAGTATGCAACTTTGTTTGTCATGAACAAAAATTTGTTCCTGTTCAGTGACAATAGAGTTACTAAATTTACATTAGAGTTACTAAATTGACATTAGAGTTGCTAAATTTACATTAGAGTCGTTAAATTTCCGAAATCTGATGATCAAAGCTGTCTGGGTAATAATGCATGTTCAGTGACATTATAGTTAGTGTCTGGACATTAATGTAAGTGTTTTGACAATATAGTTGGTGCTTGGACAATAAAGTTAGTTCCTGCTTAAGTGGAAAGCACTTAGACAGTTAGTCACAATGACTAAAAAAAGCACAGGATACCTCCTGTGCTTTTTTATTTTGGTTTTGGCTTTGTTATCATTTGTTCTTGATTTTTAGTATTAAACTAACGGGCAGTTATCCGCAACTGCTTTCCTAGATCTTGAACTATAAGGTCCGTCCCATAGATAATCCCCTAACTTGTCTTCTCTCAAATCTTGCCCCGATCCCTTGTCTTTACAGACACCACATTCCATACACTCATTAGCTGAGTGATGGCAGCATCAATTGCCTCGAGCGGAATGCCGTCCCTCGCTTGTGAAGAAATCCCTCGAAGAAAGGTATCAAACAAGGTAACCAGCATGGAGATATCGGTTGAATTGGGCAATTCACCATTGGATATGGCCCGTTCTATACAATCTTTCTGCCATCCGCGGACCTTTTCTCGCTCCTTGAAGATCATTTCCTGGATGTGTTCTAGCTCAGGGGAACAGGTTGCAGCGGACAAAATCAATAGACAACCTAGAGGGTGGGATCTCTCTGTCTGCATTCGTGCCGATCGACGTAATCCCTGCTCGATGGCTTCTTTAGGTGTCAAGCTTTTATCCCTGAAACTTTCCGAAACTTGTCCATAAGTAGAGATATACAGATCCACTGCTTCACGGAATAGCGCTTCCTTAGACTCGAACGCCGCGTAAAAACTCGCAGCTGATATATTTCCCATCGCAGCGCGTAACTGAGCAAGTGAAGTGGACTCAAAGCCGTGTTCCCAGAAAAGAAGCATCGCGGAAACAACCGCCTCGTCACGATTAAATGCGCGAGGGCGTCCCGTTCGTGGCATAAGGTGACCTCCTTTACTAATTTTATACTAATCGATCCAGAAGTCCTTGACAAGGGACTCTGATTAATTTTAATATATGGATCGAACGATCCATAATTAAATTCGTTCTAAGGAGGAAAGTAATTTGTCTCATATTTCAACTTCCAAGTATGTGGCCCAATCAGACATTATCCCTGCTCGATTTCCCTGGCTTGCGCTGCTGGCGCTTGCGATGACAGGGTTTATCTGTATTCTTACAGAAACAATTCCAGCTGGGTTACTACCGTTAATTGGGGAAGGACTGCTTATTACGAAGGCGATGGCTGGGCAGCTCGTAACCTTCTATGCCATTGGCTCAGTTGTGGCGGCGATTCCATTTGTTATGTTTACTGGAGGGGTACGACGTCGACCGCTGTTGATTGCCATTATTGCGGGATTTTTAGTCTTCAACACGACTACCGCCTTGTCGACCAGTTATACTCTAACGCTTGTAGTACGATTTCTCGCCGGTGTAGCTGCCGGCGCTGCTTGGGGAATGATCGCCGGTTACGCGAGGCGCATGGTTCCGGAAGCATTAAGGGGGCGCGCCCTTGCTGTGTCAATGGTAGGAACACCGATTGCGTTAACCTTTGGAGTGCCGGCAGGAACTTTACTCGGTGACCTGTTCGGTTGGCGCGCAGTATTTGGGCTCATATCTCTTCTGACTCTTATGTTAATCGTTTGGGTGCTATGGAAAGTGCCGGATTATCCCGGACAGTCAGCAGAGCAGAGAATGACAGTAAGTCAGGTGTTTGTTTTGCCGGGCATTCGTCCGATTCTAATGGTGGTTTTCACCTGGATGCTGGCTCACAATATTTTATACACGTATATTGCCCCGTTTCTTGAGCGATTCGGACTTGCAGAGCGTGTCGATCTTGTTTTGCTGGTCTTTGGAGTAGCCGCTCTTGTCTCCATTTGGATTGTCGGAATGCTGATCGACCACAAGCTGCGCCTGATGGTATTACTCAGTCTGTTCGGTTTTGCACTAGTATCTGTTGCACTATGGGTGGGAGGAACATCGGCGTCGGTCATTTATGCGGCTGTTGCGATATGGGGGCTTACCTTCGGCGGCGCAGCCACGATATTGCAAACTGCGCTGGCTGATGCCAGTGGCGAAGAAGGGGTTGATATCGTGATGCCCATTAATACGACAGTGTGGAATCTGGCCATAGCCGGCGGAGGTATTGCTGGTGGAATTTTGTTAGAACAGAGTGGAGTGCAGTCTTTCCCGGGCGTACTATTGATTCTCGTGCTTGTGGCGCTGATTATAGCGAGGA
>NZ_JBITPN010000015.1:0-28106 GCF_050467985.1 Brevibacillus sp. NRS-1366
AATCCCCTACGGGTCACCATACTACCCCACAAAGTGAATTGTTGATTTTTATCATCTTTCAAGTTGTCGGGGCCCCCGAAAAGTACTCGGTGTTGCTACAAAGTTTCACGTCACTTTTTGGGGTTGATTTGGAGGCTTAGCTCAGCTGGGAGAGCATCTGCCTTACAAGCAGAGGGTCGGCGGTTCGATCCCGTCAGCCTCCACCATTTTAGTCGATATTGCGGTCGTGGCGGAATTGGCAGACGCGCTAGATTCAGGTTCTAGTGGTGGCAACACCGTGGAGGTTCAAGTCCTCTCGACCGCACCAATTACCCCAAAAGGGAAGAGGGCAGTACACGTACTTCTCGGGGAAACGAGAATCAAGTTGTTTTGCGGGTGTAGTTCAATGGTAGAACTCCAGCCTTCCAAGCTGGTCGCGTGGGTTCGATTCCCATCACCCGCTCCATCAGGCTTTTGGCGGTGTAGCTCAGCTGGTTAGAGCGTTCGGTTCATACCCGAAAGGTCGGGGGTTCGATTCCCTCCGCCGCTACCAAAAGAAGATTCAGTAATACATGGCGGTCGTGGCGAAGGGGTTAACGCACCGGATTGTGGCTCCGGCACTCGTGGGTTCAAGTCCCATCGATCGCCCCATATAATTAATCCCAAACATATTCATTTGCGGTCGTGGTGGAATTGGCAGACACACCATCTTGAGGGGGTGGCGGGGCGACCCGTGCGAGTTCGAGTCTCGCCGACCGCACCAACCTACATAGCTGATCATATAGCAATGATAAAGCTCAGAGTGAAGCCTGATCAGGCGATACTGCTGGGCTTTTTTGGTGAATGATTTCCTATTTGTGGAGTGAGTGGCTTACTTTCCTCATTATTGAATCAAGAGACGTCAGGCAAGAACCGGCGAATATCCGTTATATTGGCCAAATGCAAGCCTTCATGAAAAATGGTTCTGACAAGCACCTGTGCGATTGTACACATGCCGGATTCGGTCGCAGGAAATTCTTCCTCAAGTCGTTCTCCGTACATGGTTCGAATCTGCTGTGGCTGTTCAGCGAGCAATTGACGAAGCGTTGTGAGAGAAGGCGGTGGGGCTTGCCAGTCAGCGGGCTTTGTACCGTAGGCAAACCACTCCTTGAACCCTGCAGGGATAGGGGTGGTTTCTTTGGTTAAATGAGTTATCCACAAATATTGGTCGAGGTAGATATGGCCGAGGTGCCAGCGGATGTTGTTGTTGAAGCCGGCAGGAACAATATTCGCGGATGCTTCATTTAAGCCTTCAATCGCATGCAGGGTTTCACCTCGATAATCTTGCAGCTGTTGCAACAAGACGATATGTCGCTTTTCCATTAGATAGCTCCTCCTTGACAGATTTTCTAGTTTTTCCATTTGTAATTCTATGGAAAAAAACAACTTCCTGCACAGAGATCCAAATTAGCAGGACAATAAAAAAGACGTGCCAGAACCATTAGGTTCGACACGCCTTTTTTCGTTTTGAAGAACAGACTTACATGCTTCTTTTTTGCAGTCGTTGTGAGGAAGCAAAGAGCTGGCGCCATTTGATTTGAGGAACACCAATTGCTGCCAAAATCATAAGCACGCCACCCCATTGCGTGAGGGTGACATTCTCCTGTAGGACGAAGCTGGATAAGAGTACAACGGCAGGCAATTCTACTGCGCTGAGGATAGTAGCCAGTCCATTTCCAATCCGCGGAACGCCAACTGCCAAACAAAAAATAGGAATGACAGATCCAAAAATAGCGACGCACAGAGCCAAAGGCAATAGACCATGGGACAATTGTCCATTTATCAGAAAGGTCGGCGGATAAACAATCGAGAGCATCACGGCAGCCATGCTAATGGTAATCGCGCTGCGCAGGTAAGGATTCATTTGTGGGAGGATGCGACCACTAAAGAAAATCACGAAGGCAAAGGTAGCGCCAGACAACAGCCCATAGATAAGTCCTGACAAGCTTACATTTTGCAGACCTGTTTCACCCAAGCCGCTAGCCAAGACAGTCCCAATCCCCAGCATAAGAAGAGATACCCACTTTTCGGGAGTGGGCCATTTGCGATCAGCCAGAGACTCCAGGAGCACGCCGATCCACGTGAACTGAAACAGTAATACAATGGCGAGAGAAGCAGAGACGCGGCTGACGGACTGATGGTAAAAGATGCTAGTAGATGCCATCATGAGGCTCACAGGCGCCAAAATCCACAAATGCTTGAAGCGAAACCGTTCGCGTGAGAAAAAGGAAGCCATGATGATCATGATGAAGCCACCAAAAATCAACTGGCTTCCGCTTAGCTCATAGGGCGTATACCCGGCCTGAAAACCATGCTTCATAAAAATCGAGAGAATGCCGTAACTGCAGGCCCCGATCAAAACCAAAATTACAGATCGCCAGTATGTCATTGGTAAAAAATCCTTTCATATGACTAAACTCGGAAGAATAATACCTATTGTACTATAGCGTTAATATTGGTACAATGAAATTTTGCCGCAGGCTTTACTATGATAATATGCTAACTTGATAGCTTGCTACTGCACTACTCTAGTAGAGGACAAAAGTGTACGAGCAAAGTATTTTGGCTATAAATACATAGCCGGATTTTCATTATTCCGTTACACTACAGAAATAAGATGGGAAACGATGGGGAGGCAAGAAAATGAGACGCGGAATTCTGTACGCGATCGCAGCGTACATGTCATGGGGATTGCTTCCGCTATATTGGAAGTTGTTTCAATCGATGGGCGCATGGGAAATTCTCGCTCATCGAATCGTTTGGTCGGTTATGTTCGTTGCGATCGCGCTGATGGTAACCAAACGCTTGCGACAGATGTGGGGGGCCATGTCAGGGGCAAAAGTAAAAGGGGCGTTGATCCTTTGTTCACTGATCATCAGCGTCAACTGGCTCATCTATATTTGGGCAGTAAATAACGGAAATGTCATGGAAACGAGTCTTGGTTACTACATCAATCCATTGATCAGCGTTCTCTTTGGGGTCATATTTCTAAAGGAAAAGCTTCGCGCAGGACAGTGGGTTGCTCTCGGATTGGCGACAATCGGTGTGTCCGTCATCACTTTTGAGTATGGCCGAGTGCCGTGGATTGCAATCTCGCTGGCCCTGACGTTTGCGTTGTACGGGTTGGCAAAGAAAGTAGTGAAACTTGATGCGATGATCGGGCTCGCCTGGGAGACGTTGTTTGTTGCTCCGATAGCATTGGGTTACTTGATTACATTGCAGGTCGGCGGTAATGAAACCGTGACTTTGCTGAACAGCTGGCAGATCGTCATGCTGACACTGGCAGGTGTGTGTACGGCACTGCCACTCTACTGGTTTGCCCAGGCAGCGAAAAACCTGCCTCTATACATGATCGGATTTATGCAGTATCTCTCGCCGACGATTACGCTCTTGATGGCGGTTTTTTTGTTTGATGAGCCGTTCACTACCACACATTTGATCAGTTTTGCGTTCATTTGGGGATCAGTGATTGTCTTCACCGCAACCACGATGAGAAAAAAGCCGGCACCACGCCCGATGAAGGCGGAACTCGCAATGAAAAAGCAAGCTTGATGGGAAAGAGAAAGTAGCAACATATTTGCTCGCATCCCTTTAAAGTCATCACTGTGGGGGAAAAATTTCAATTTTGTGCTCAATGTTGTCATGACAAAAACTCCTGACAGAACCGGAAGTAGCCCGGTTTTACGTCAGGAGTTTTTTCGTCATGGCAGTATGAAAAGCCTATTTTTGTTTACTCAAGCGGTATGCACCGTGATTTGTCGGTCCAACGTATTTGTTAAGCGGGAAGGAATGGCGAATAGCTTCCGTGATGAAGTCTTTGGCGACGCCTACTGCTTCGCGTACGGAGTTTCCTTTTGCTAGCTCTGCACAGATCGCAGCAGAAAATGTGCAGCCTGCGCCGTGTGTGAAAGAAGTTTCGAAACGCTCCGATTCCAATACTTCAAAGGATTGACCGTCATACAGAACATCAACGGCATTCCCGCTCTGCAATTTGCTGCCGCCTTTTACAACGACATACGCCGTTCCAAAGTCATGAATACGTTTCGCTGCTTCCTTCATATCATCGACGCTCTTCAGGGCACCCATTTGGCTCAGGATACCCGCTTCGAACAGATTGGGAGTAGCAACGGTAGCACGTGGCAAAAGTACCTCGCGCAAACTGATCGCGATTTCGGGATGGAGTGCTTCATCGGCACCTTTGCAGATCATTACCGGGTCTACTACGACATTCTTCAATTGATATTGATCAATCTTGCGGGTAGCCAGCTCAACCAGCTCAGTAGTACCGAGCATTCCTGTTTTTACGGCATCTACACCGATACCCGAAAGAACAGTTTCGATTTGCTTCTCCAGGATTGCCACGTCGATAGGGAATACTTCATGGAACCAGTCATTGTGTGGATCTTGAGCCACAATGACAGTAAGCGCGGTCATTCCGAAAACGCCGAGCTCCTGGAAGGTTTTGAGGTCGGCCTGTTGGCCTGCTCCGCCGCTAGTGTCAGAGCCTGCGATAGTAAGTGCTTTGCGAATGGTCATCTCGATTATCTCCCTTTGTGCCGCACTAAAATGGGTGCGGGACTATACTGTCATGCACTGTCATGTCTACTTCTATATTAAGAGGAAAAAATCAATGGTGTCAATAATATTAATATCCCCATTAATAAAAAAATCTCAAAAAAACCGCCCCTCCAGTTGCGGAGAAAGCGGTTTCAAAAATACTGGAAGTTTTATATCGTTTAGCGTGAAGTAGCGTGGTGGAAAGAAAAGGAAATGGTGGTTGACATCGACTTGGATCGCTTGGTAGCAAGCTGCTTTGCTTGTTTCGCTGCTTCAAACATGCTGGGAGCCTTGATGATTTCAACCCATCGGCGTGTTGCGGTTTCAAATAAAAAACGGTAGATGGTCATTTTGATCTGCCCTCTCATATGTTCTTGACACTTATATCATATCAGGTTTATGGGAGCAATTGGTTACGGGATTGTTACATAATTTTGAAGAACATGTTGCATCTGTGTGAACGTAAAATGTTTCCTGATTTGCGTTACGTTTTAGTTCTTCCTACGTCTATAGTATGAGAAGTTACTATCATTTCCATTTTTTCGAATGAATGAGGTGCAAAAAGAGATGGCTAACACAACAGGAGAGCTGACTGTTACAAATGTCAACCACAGCTATGGAACGGGCAAGATCAGGGTACCTGTGCTGTTTGACATAAACCTGCACATTAATCGCGGCGAGTTTGTAGCTTTGTGCGGCTCGTCAGGTTCAGGTAAGTCAACGCTGTTAAACCTGCTCGCTGGTTTGACCAAGCCAGAGGAAGGCAGCGTAATGGTCAGCGGAGAACAGATTTCCAGCTTCAACGAGAACCAATTGTGCTTGTTCCGTCGGAAGAGCATGGGCTTTATATTCCAGTCCTACAATCTCCTTCCCAATTTGACTGCACTCGAAAACGTAGAGCTCCCTTTAATCTTTGCGGGAGAAGGTGTGAAGAAGCGCCGGGCAAAAGCTACACAGATATTAGAGCGGGTAGGCCTCGACGGAAGGCTGGACCATAAGCCAAATGAGCTTAGTGGTGGACAGCAGCAGCGGGTGAGTATCGCCCGGGCGCTGGTAAATCAGCCTGGTATTATTTTGGCTGACGAGCCTACAGGAAATCTGGACAGTCGGACAGAGCAAGAAATCTTGAATTTAATGAGAGAAATGAACAAGGAAAATGGGACTACGTTCATCATCGTTACCCATGAGCAGGAAGTAGCAGAACAGTCAGACCGCGTCATTTATTTGCAAGACGGACGGGTCGTACAAAAAAGGACGCGACCAGCGTAGGCGAGGGTATGAGGTGAACACATTGTGAAGATAATCGATTCTTTTCGCATCGTCTGGAGAAACCTGTGGCGCATGAAGCTGCGGACAGCTCTTACTTCGGTTGGTGTCATGATCGGAACGGCTGCTATCGTTGCTATGATAGCACTCAGTTTAGGATTAAAAGAAAGTGCCGTAAAAAGTTTGGAAAACTTCGGCAATTTAACCGAAATGGATGTAGAGCCGATGTACTACATCCCTGAAGAAGATCGGATGATTCCAGATGATGAGCGTAAAAAGCTGAACATGGAAGCTGTTCAGGAGTTAAAAACAATACCGGGGATACAAGCTGTGATGCCGATGAAGCGGCTGTATGAACAAGCCAAGCTCAAGGTAGGACGGCGAGAGGGCTATGTAGAGCTGATTGGCGTCGATGTGAACGAGTCCGCTGAATATCGCAAGAATGATGTGGAAAAAGGGAATTATTTGACGGGCTCTCCGCAAGAAATCGTTGTAGCTTACGATGTCCCCAGGGAAATGCGCGACGTCGAAAAGGAAAAGCGGGATGCACGCAGACAAAATGCGGCCTCCAACCGACCGGGGGGGATGTCTCAAATGCCTCCTGATATGGGGGGCCAAGGACAAGCAGCCGCGTTTAATCTCGTTGATAAAGCTGCAACCATTGTGCTGACGCGGGAATACAGGATCGATGATGAACCAAAGTATGAGAAGAAGGAAGTGCGGGTAAGGGTTGTCGGCCAATTGAGACAATCAGAGAACCGCCGCTACTCGTCAGCAGTGTATGCGCCGCTTAGTGTCGTGAAAGAGCTGAATGATTGGGTGAACCGCAGCAGAGGGGATGAGAACTCCCAAGGGTCTACTCGGCGCACACGGGAAGAGGCTAAAAAGGATACGTTTCAATTTGACCAGATGACAGTCAAGGTCGAATCGCGTGAGATGGTTGAAAGTGTCGTCAAGGCACTGAAGGAAAAGGGCTACGAAGTCTGGTCCCCTGCCCGAGAGCTTGAGACCATTAATAAGTTTTTCTTTGTCATTCAAATGGTTCTCGGAGGCATTGCTGCGATCTCGCTTCTGGTTGCGACAATCGGGATCGTCAATACGATGATCATGTCGATTCTGGAGAGGACAAAAGAGATCGGGATCATGAAGGTAATCGGGGCAACTGTGCTCAATATCCGCTGGCTCTTCCTGATGGAATCGGGTTTTATCGGGCTGATTGGCGGCTTGGCAGGTCTAGGAATGGCTTGGGGAGCAGTGGAGCTGGTTAACTATTTCGGTGCTTCCGGTGGTCTTTTGGATGGCCTGAATATGGGATACGGCCGAGGAGGAGCCGAGGCTGAACCGAGCAAACTGGCAGTGATTCCGGGATGGCTGGCATTGTTTGCAATTGGATTCTCGTTTGTCATCGGTCTATTGGCGGGTATTTTCCCAGCGATTCGAGCATCCCGTTTAAGTGCTCTGCAAGCGATTCGAACTGAATAAAGAAATGTGAGGAGCTAGACATGGAAAAGAAAAAGATAAAGATAAAGAAAAAGTGGATCATCATAGCGGCGGTCGTTGTCGTTCTTGGTGGCGGGGGGTATTACGGCTACTCCTACTTCAAAGGCAAGGACGCAGCTACGGAAGAGATGCCTATGGAGAAGCCATCCTTTCCTACAGCTACAGTCGAGATGGGCGAAGTGAAAAAAGTCATCTTTTCATCGGGGACAGTAGAAGCCAAAGCACGAGAGGAAGTAAAACCAGAAATCAGCGGCAAAGTGCAACGTCTGCTGGTGAAAGAAGGGCAGTCCGTTAAAAAGGGAGATGTGCTGTTTACCGTAGATAGTGCGGATGCTCAATTGGAGATCCAGAAGCAAGAACTGTCGATCCTTCGCGCACAGAAAGAATTGAATGAACTCAAAAATAAAAAGGACAGCATTCATTCAGATAAGACGGGGAAGGTAAAAGAAGTACTGGTAAAGGAAGGCGATCCAGTAACGCCTGATACCGTGGTGGCCAAGCTGACAAGTACCGACTATCTGAAAATTTCCGGGAAATTCAGTGCGTATGAAGCAGAACAGTTCCGAGTCGGCCAACAAGTTAAAGTCTTCATTACAACCTCCCTGTATTATGTAGATGGAGTCATAACGGATATTGACTTGGTCGGTAAAAAAGAAAAAGGTGTGGGCGGGGTACATAATGTAGATGTACTCGTTAAAAAACCCGGTGCACTCTACGTAGGAGATACAGGAGAAGTACAGTACACGGACGCTCAAGGCACCCTGTATGCAAGTCAAATGGCTACACCTTTCGAGCTTCCAGATGAAATGGAAATTCTGGCAGGTACTCATGGAAAAATTGGCAAAGTAAATGTCGAGAAAGATGATGACATCAAGGCAGGTCAACTTTTGTTTAAAATGGACATGACTTCATCTGATTTGGAGCTGCAAGAAAAAGAGCTGTTGTTGAAAGAGTCGCTCTTGACGATGGAACAGAAGAAACGGGAAATCGCTAAAAAGCAAGTAGAAGCACCTATTAACGGGGTTATTACCAAGCTGAATGTAAAAGAAGGGGAAACTCCGAGCTCGGGAGATCCTGCGGTAGTTATTATGGACACGACATCTGTCTACTTTGTGGCAGCGGTCGATGAGATTGACATTCCTGCCATTAAGCTGGGACAGAGCGTTGATGTCTTTGTAACTGCATTTGGCAACAAGCCGTTTAAAGGCAAGGTAACTGAGCTTCCAAAAGAAGGAACGAAAGAAGACAAGTCCGTTCGCTTTGCAGTCAAGATCGAATTGACTGATACGAAGGATATGAAGCATGGCATGACAGGTGATTGTGACATTTATGTCGAGCAAAAGGAAAATGTGAAACGATTGCCGATCAATGCGGTGGAGTTTTTGGAGGAAGGGAAAGGCTCGGTCATGGTGAAAGATCCAGGTACGGGAGATCCTACTCCAAAAGAAGTTGCCATTGGTGTCGAAGGAACAGACTTTGTAGAAATCGTAGATGGTTTAAAAGAAGGAGAAGAGGTATTGATGATGAACGGTGAAGGCATGTAACCCTCTGTACTTCTTAAAATAAACACGGCCCCGCTTGCATCTCTTCGTAGGATATGCAGGTGGGGCCGTATTTCATAGAGTCTGGCCGATGCTTTCTTCTTTTTTCTCCAAATGGAGCTTCTGGATCAATTCCGAAACTAAATGGAGTAAAGGATGAGATACGGGAATACCGGTCTTCTGGGTAAATTGATTCGCCACAGGAGCCATGGAAAGCTGTGCAACGGATACAGGCATATCAGAGTTGACTTCTGAGAGTCTGACGAGCTCATTGTAGACCGCTTCACGATAGGCTTCCTGCTTATTTTCCATGAGGAGGGCAAATGCTCCTTCCATGACGTGGACCTCGATCTTTGGATCCACTCCCCATGCCAGGGCATGGCTGCGTAATCGATCCATGGTGGGAGTCACGGTTGCCGGATTAGAGAACAGCAGGATTTGTGGCTCTACACGATAGGCAATTTCGTGAAAAAAGGGTCGATCAATGGTAAAGATCGGTGAAGGGGAAGCTGCTTCATCTTCATCCGTTATACATGCTGCATATTGCGTGCAGGTGATGACGATGGCGTCTGGATGATTCGCTTGCATCCAGGTTAATTGATCTAGTAATTTGCCGTGTGATTGCTCTGCCGTCATGGTATTCTTTCCTTCCGTTTGCAAAAGAAGGCCAGGATCGACATAATGCACCAATTCAGTCTCCACAAAGGCAAAGGCATCTGTTATCAAGGATATGTTGGAGAAGTGACCATGTAAACAAGCAATCTGGGTCAAGAATGCTTCATTCCTTTCCACAGGTATTCGGGCTTTCCTTTTTGGCAATGATTCGAATTCGCTTGTAATCGACAATCCATTTTCCTTCTTGGAATAGGGTGGGACGCAATAATTCTGTTACATGGAGGCAAACCTCCTCCATTTCGTCAGGAGATAAATCAGTAAAAAAGGGACTGCAAAATGAATCCAGCCAATGACGCAAACCGTAATCGCCATCGGGCATCGTTGTTGGACGGTCAAAGTGAGAGGCTAACACGACGCGAAAGCCTTGCTTTTCTAAAAGGATAGCGTACTCGGCGATGCTTGGAAAGTACCAAGGGATCCGTTCATCAGCGGAGATTCCTTTTTGTTGTAATGCAATGCGAAGTGCATTCACGACTTGGTCGCAGTTGCCTTTACCACCGAATTCGGCAACGAAACGACCTCCAGGAGCCAGCGCAAGCCAAACGGTACGGATGACCTCTTCAGGTTTTTTCATCCAATGCAATGCAGCATTGGAAAAAATGGCATCATAGCTCTCTTCGGTGCGATACGTATGGGCATCTGCAACATGAAAAGGCAAGTGTGGGTACTTTTGCCTTGCGGTGCGAATCATGTCGGCAGAAAAATCAATTCCTGCTACTTTTGCACCTGTTTCAGCTAGTTGGGTAGTCAAATCGCCCGTTCCACAGCCAAGATCCAAAATACGTTCGGAGGAAACAGGCTGTAGCCAATCAACCAATCCTCTGCCATAATGAGAAACGAAGTTCATTTTATCGTCATACAGTTCTGCATTCCATCGTTTGGTTTGACTCATGTCAAATCGCTCCCTTCAATAAATGTTTTACCAGTAAAATGGTTATAAGTCCAATCTATTTCAATGTTGATTTTTATAGATTCTTCCTATAGCGATGAATGAGGAAACAAATTCCTCCCTTCTCATTAAAAGGAGATCTTGCCAATTTTGTCGAATGAAAACGGATGAGTGAGTTTAATAGAGAGAGAAAGTGAGAGGACAATACGTGAAAAAATGGGTTGTATCAGCACTTCTAATGTGTATGGCGATGGGAACCTTGCTATCAGGTGTTACCGTCTCGCCAGCATTAGGGGCAGTGGCTACTTCAGCGATGAAACAGAACAGTCAAGTATCAAAGCCCGCGCAGCAGCCGGTTCACGATATGATTGTATTTAACGGTTATCAGGTGTCGGGTCTGGATGCAAATGGATGGAATTGGGTGAAAAACGATGAGTTCATTTTGCCGCCGGATACACCACTCGATATTGACTTGATACAAACGACATACGGAAGCGGAACCAATCTGAATCGCCACGAGGTTTTGCTCGATAATGTGCCCTTGCCAGCTCTTTCAGGCGAGAAGCGCTTCTCTCAAGCAGCATTGAAGTGGGACGTACCTCGGTTTTCCATACCAGCATCCCAGTTGTCATCTGGATTACATACGTTAACATTTGTAGTGACGGACGCTAAAGCACAGAAAAGCACTGTGCAAGTACGTTTTCAGGTAGGAGCACTAACCAATCTGAACATCTATGAAGGAAACAAAGCGGTGGGAGAATCGATCCCCTCGGGTGGTATTTCAGGTATCTTCGGCATGTTTGGTACCAAGAACTTTACCAGCACGGTATCCGGAACTTGGAAACTGATCAACAAAACAAATGGAAAAGAAATAAAAACGATATCCGATAAAACGTTTACGTCTGGTAATCTCATGCAAGGACAGTATGAGCTCATTTTCACTCCAGACGATGGCAGCTTGCCAGTGTGGACAAATGCGATTCAGGTGGGCACGGTAGATCTGTATATGGGAAGCGATGCAAATGGACAAAAGCTTTCTGATAATCAGAAGATAACAGCTCCAGCAGCCCCCGGTCAAGTGGAGCTGTTCTCGTTGTTCCCCGGCCGCTGGTGGGTGAATGGAACGGGCCAAACGCTATCTGACTCTCAGCATTTTAACGTGGTAATCCCGGAAATGCTTGCTGGTATGACCCTGACAGTCACATTTGAGCCGACACCGGGCAATTCTTCCTCAGGGAGCAAGAGCAGCGCGACGACTGTTCAAATCCAAATTCCCGGGGCTCCCAATGCATGTGAAGCAGCAGATGCTCGAGTTACCATGGATATTCTGACGCAAAAAAATAGAGGCTCCTCCCTGAATGTTGAACGCGAAGATCTTTACTCATCGAATGCGACAATCAAGATTTATCAAGATCCGATTTACAAGATCTGGCTGGCGACTGCAGCGAATCATTTTAAGTATGGAACGGAAATCGACGATGAAGAAGGACCAGGTGTATGGGCTATTGACAATGTGATCGTAGAAGCGTCCAAGCTAAACTGGGACCATACCGCTTTAGATTTGTCTGACTACAAACCGGGACGCTACAAGATCAATTATTATGGCAAGCGGGACCCTAAACAAACATGGTGTGGGTACATCCAAATCATCGAAGATCGACCTCCATCTGCTTCCGCGCCTGTTTGCGATCCAAGTGACTCAGGTGTAGCACCGCCCCAGGCACCGATGCGCTTAGTCACAAAAAAAGGCAAAGAGTACCATGACGGTCAAAATATCGTTGTGGACTCAAGTAAGGATTTGGAAGATTTGCAAGGTCTTAAACTGATGTCCACCTACGTAGAAAAAACGGGAACCAAAAAAATAAAGCTAGACGGCCGCAACTACTACATGCCAAAACTCGTTTGGTCATACGGAGAAAACGCTTTTGGTTCAAGTCAAGCACCGAATACCATGCAGATGACCTCGCAAAATAAAGCAGAAGTATTGTTCGATGGAAAAGTAATTTCCACCATCAAGCCAGGGTCTCGTTACGAGGAAGATGACGAAGGTATTCAGGAGTTGGATGTAAATAAGATCATCGAACGTAACGATTCCAAGCCAGGAGAGTACACGATTCGAATTACCAACACACTGGGCTACACGAACTGCCAAGTGTTTGCCAGCAAGAAGTCTTACAATAAGAAAACAAGCTTTGATGAAAGTGAAGAGATTCTCACCCTGACAATTGATGTAAAATAGGGAGAGGTCGCAAACCCCCGATAGCTTGCGGGGGTTTTTTCTTTGGATGGGGGAAAAAATGGAGGGAAGCGAACTTGACAAAAGAGCAGCAAGCCGTCCTGGAGAAGTTTGGTTTCAAAATGGAAAAGGGTAGAGTGAAACATGACAAACTCGGAATCGTAAGAGAAATAGAGGAATTCTTAGGCTTCACCAATCTCGTGGAACTAGAGGAGTATGTGAAGCAAATTCTTCGCAATCAGTGTCAGATGAAACCAAAAAAATCATAAATACAAGGAGCGGGAAAGGGGCACGGTGGATGGAGTCTAGGGAGTCTTTACTGCAAGCTTTGCGTGAAGTGGAGCGATGGGAAAAGGAACAGAAGGATTTGTGGTTTTGGGAAAAGCTGGGGAGGCTACCGTTTGTCCTCCTGGATAAAATGACGCCAAAGTTTGTGCGGGAAAAGCTTGGAACAGCCGTCGATGAAATGGCTGCCTTCCTTGAAACCGGTGGAACCTATTTAGTGTCGGATGAGGCAGTCTACAGCCGTTTTCGCAGCCGGAAACCAGAACGGAAAGAAGCACTTTTCGGCAAAGAAGATATTGCCAAATTACCGCTCGCTGAGATGAATTCAGTAGCAAACGAGCTTACTGAGTCAAGGGCGGCGTTTGCAACGGTACAAGGTGCCACTACAGGCATTGGCGGCATTTTTACATTAGCCCTGGATATACCACTCTTATTAGGTACATCACTTAAGGTTCTGCAAGAAATGGCGCTTAGCTATGGCTATCGTCCTGAGGAAAAACGAGAGCGTCTCTTTGTAGTCAAGTGCCTCCAATTTGCCTCGTCTGATATAGTGGGAAAAAAGGCGATTTTAGATGAGCTGTCCCGCTTTGACGATCCTGCTACTGAAAAAGATGTCATTGCCCAATTACAGGGCTGGAGAGAAGTAGTCGTGACCTACACCGAGAATTTTGGGTGGAAAAAACTGTTCCAATTGGTGCCAATCGCAGGCATTTTGTTCGGGGCGTATATTAATCGTTCAACCGTTCAGGATGTCGCCCATGCTGGCATGATGCTGTACCAAAAAAGGCGAATCCTGGAGCGGTTGCGTCAATCAGATGGTCACGAGGTTTAATCGCTCTCGGTCTTCGGCAGTAATGGCAAAGATAATATGATCTTCCCATTTGCCGTAAATTTGCAAGTACCGCAGAGACAACCCCTCGTGGCGGAATCCGTTTTTTTCCAACACGCGAATCGAAGCAAGATTACGTGGCATCACTGCTGCCTGTACCCGATGTAGATTGGCATCCGAGAAGGCATATTGCAGAGCCAGATTTACGGCAGATGTGGTATAGCCTTTTCCGTTGCAATCTTTGTCCATAAAGTAGCCGAGTGTTGCATTCTGCCAAGCACCGCGAGCGACATTGGACAAAGCGACACGCCCGATCATTTCATCTTTTTTGGAAAGAAAGACGCCAAAAGCAAAGCCAGTACCAGCCTCGAAGTCTCGCACGGCATCGGCCACCTGTTGCTGTTGACCTTCCAGTGTCAGATGAGAGGCAGGGCGAATCGGCTCAAAAGGGGCTAGAAAGTCTTGGTTGCGCAGCCGAAGCTCTAGCAGCTTGGCTGCATCTTGCAGCTCAAGAGGGCGCAAATAAATCATATCCGTATGTAATGACATCGCACGATCCTCCTTAAGAGATTTGTTCAATCCTTTTTGAACATCCTCTTTAAGTAAATTGGTGGATCGATAGTGTATCATGATCCTCTTCTTTAGAAAAGGCGTAATTAACAAAAAAATTACGAACTAGACACTTCCAAAAGCTCCGCAAAAGAAACACCATATACTTTGCACGTCTCTACTTCTTTGGCGGTAGGGGTAAGCTCGATTTTCAGGCCCTCCAGCGGGGTCTCGGCTCCACGCTCACGGGCTTTCTCCAGAAGAATGTCAACAGCCGCGCCGACATGCTCATAAGCAGAATCGCACGAGCCAAATACGATGACTTTTTTTGCGCTCAGATCAATTTCATTCATTTCTTCATAGAAATCCAGGCATTCGTCTGGGAGCTCCCCATCGCCCCACGTATAAGCCCCGAGCGCGATCCCATCATATAACTCAAGTTCCTTTGCATGGGTATCCATTATTTCTTTTATCACTAGCGCAGCACCAGTAGAGCGGATACCATCTGCGATAGCCTCAGCCATTTCTTGTGTATTTCCAGACATGCTTGCGTAAATAACCAGAATATTCATAAAACGCACCCCTCCAAGTTTAGGAAATGAAAATCATTCTCGTAAACAAAATGATGAAAATGATTCTCATTGTCAATGAAATATTCGTTTTCACAAAGCAGTTGCCACAACGGATTGATTTTGGTAGAGTTAAATGAAATTATCATAGTAAGGTCTAAATAGAGGTGCGCCGAGGAAGAGTACATCTTTTCGATATCCGTAGGGGACGGGAAAAGACGGAAAGGCTAAAGCGCCGAAGCTGCTGCTGTTCCCCTGAATAGCAATGGTTGGGGTGGCTCGTGAATAATGATCATCCTGTCATGAAAGGTGTCAGCCTTTTGTGGAGCGCTATTTACGATTTGCTTGCGGAGTATCGAAAGCAATGAGATAGCGAATGCACTCATTGCTTTTTTTACGTGGAGGAAATTCTACTTTCCAAAAGCGATAAAAATCATTCGCAAATTGCGGAGCTGCTCCGTGAGCAGGCCTTGTGCAGAGGTTCATTTATTTGTTTCTTAATTAAAAGGAGGACTCACCTGTGAACATGATGGATGCTAACGAAATCATTGCGTTTATTCAAAAAAGCGAAAAGAAAACACCAGTAAAGGTATACGTAAAGGGTAATCTGGAAGGGATCGACTTCGGAGCAAATGCAAAGGCATTTATTACTGGAGGAACAGGTGTCGTATTTGGCGAGTGGAAAGAAATCGAGCCTGTACTCGCGCAGCATGCTGAAAAGATCGAAGACTATGTGGTAGAAAACGACCGCCGCAATTCTGCCATTCCGCTTTTGGACACCAAGGGTATCCAAGCTCGTATTGAGCCAGGTGCAATCATTCGCGACCAAGTAACGATTGGGAACAACGCTGTTATTATGATGGGTGCTTCGATTAATATCGGTGCAGTTATCGGCGAAGGTACGATGATTGATATGAATGTAGTAGTTGGCGGACGCGGAACGATTGGCAAAAACTGCCACATCGGCGCGGGTTCCGTCATTGCCGGTGTTATCGAACCACCATCCGCACAGCCTGTTGTGATCGAGGATGATGTAGTGATTGGTGCCAACGCTGTCGTTCTCGAAGGTGTTCGTGTAGGAAAAGGTTCTGTTGTAGCAGCAGGTGCCGTAGTAATCGAAGACGTACCGCCTTATGTAGTAGTTGCAGGTACGCCGGCGCGTGTTATCAAGCAAATCGACGACAAGACTCGCTCCAAGACAGAAATCAAACAGGAACTACGTCAGCTCTAAAGGGAGAGTGTGGTCATGGATTGGCGTTCGCTTGATGAACAATATATCGTCTCCACGTACAAACGTTTGCCAATTGCTATCGTCAAAGGAGAAGGCAACTACCTGTACGATACAGATGGCAAAAAGTATCTGGATTTGTTTACTGGACTCGCCGTGAATGTGCTTGGTCATTCTCATCCACGTATTCTAAAGGCCCTTCGTGAGCAAGGGGAACAGTTTTTGCACATTTCGAATGTCTTTCTCAATCAGCCTGCCATTCGTCTTGCGCAGCGTCTGGTCGAGCATACGATCCCCGGCAAGGTGTTTTTTACCAACTCCGGGGCCGAGGCGACAGAAGCTGCGATCAAACTGATCCACAAGTGGACAAAAACCGAGGGAGCGGGACGCGAGGGAATTGTTGTCCTTCGTAACAGCTTTCACGGTCGGACACTGGGGGCTGTTCGTTTGACCAGACAAGCACATGTCTATCAAGATTTCCCGCAGCCCGCTTTTTCTGTCTTTGAGCTGGATGCAGAGGATACGGCTGGACTGCGGGCTCTTTGCCAGAAGGTAAAGCCAGCTGCTGTATTGATGGAGCCTGTGCTTGGATCTGGCGGTGTGCTTCCACTTTCGGAGACTTTCCTGCAAGATGTATCAGCGATCTGCCAGGAAGAAGGCATGCTGTTTGCCATGGACGAGATCCAGACAGGTATGGGACGTACGGGGAAGCTTTTTGCTTATCAGCATACTGACGTGACGCCTGACCTGATTTTGTTTGCAAAAGGGGTAGGCGGAGGTTTACCGCTTGGTGGCGTAATTGCCGGGCCAAAACTCATGAATCAGTTTAAACCGGGCGATCACGGAACGACCTTTGCTCCCTCACCGCTTTCCGCCGCATTGGGGAATGCCGTTATGGATGAGCTCTTAGACCCTGCATTTGCGGCAAGTGTTGATGAAGTGATCGACTACCTCTGGAATGAGCTGGAGGGGCTTCGGAAGCGTCTTGGTGAGCAGTTGCAAGAACTGCGCGGCAAAGGCATGATGGTCGGGATTCCACTTAGTGTAACGCCAGAAGAGGCAAGTCATTTACAGCAACAGTTGCTCGAAGAAGGTGTTCTCGTCGACGTGACACAAAAGACGATCGTTCGGCTGCTGCCGCCGCTGACCCTTACGAAAGCAGATGTCGATCGTTTTCTGGACGTTTTTACTCGTCATCTAACTGCTCTCTCTGGTATTCGGGAGGAGGCGTAAGGGATGGAGACTTTCACATTTACTCAGATACGCCGTGACTTGCATCAAATTCCGGAGCCAGGCTTTCAAGAAGTAAAGACGCAAAAGTATGTACTCGATTATCTGGAGTCGCTCCCACAAGAGCGTCTTTCGATAAAGCTTTGGCGTACGGGTATTCTCGTCAGGATTGCAGGTACCGCTCCCAAACGAACGATTGCCTGGCGGACCGATATGGATGGATTGCCGATCGTAGAAGAGACCTCTTATCCGTTCCGATCACTTCATGAAGGCTACATGCATGCCTGTGGTCACGATATGCATATGGCAATTGCACTTGGACTTTTAACGCATTTTGTCCATACTCCGATTGCTGATGACCTGTTGTTTCTTTTTCAACCAGCAGAAGAAGGTCCAGGTGGTGCTGAGCCAATGATGGGGAGCGAGGAATTCGCCCTCTGGCGACCAGACTACATTTTTGCTCTCCACATCGCGCCGGAATATCCGGTTGGACACATTGCTACGAAACCAGGGATTTTATTTGCCAACACATCGGAATTATTTATTGATTTGGTCGGAAAAGGTGGTCATGCTGCTTTTCCGCACAAGTCCAACGATATGGTGGTTGCTGGCAGTCATTTGGTGACACAGCTCCAATCGGTTGTCGCCCGCAATATTGATCCACTCGATTCTGCTGTGATTACAGTCGGCAAGATCGAAGGCGGAACGAAGCAAAACATCATTGCAGAAAAAGCGCGGCTGGAAGGAACGATTCGGACTTTTTCCATGGAATCGATGGCACTTGTCAAAAGTCGCATTGAAGCCTTGGTAAAAGGCGTGGAAGCAGGCTTCGAATGCTTTGCAACGATTGATTACGGTTGCGGGTACTGCCAGGTGTATAACAATGAGGAACTGACAAAGGACTTCATGGATTGGGTGCAAAAAGAGTGCGAGGATGTTACCCTCATTCATTGCAAGGAAGCGATGACAGGTGAAGACTTCGGCTACTTTTTGAAAGAGATCCCCGGGCTATTATTTTGGCTGGGGGTTCATACTCCGTACGGTTTGCACCACTCCAAGATCGAGCCGAGTGAAGAAGCAATTGCGGTCGCTATTCGACTGGTCTCCCGTTATTTCACCTGGTTTTCTGAGCAGTCATAATTCGAATACTGATGGGCAAGAGCGGCTTTGTAAGGAGCTGCTCTTTTTTTTGTTGCAACTATGTCATTAAGCTGCGGACGAGTCAAGGGTAGTAAGTAGTTATTAACAACTGTTGTGAATAAGTCTTTCTTCCTGGTAATGAAGCACTTGTGGATAGTGTGGATATTGTTGAAAAAACTTACGGCTGGACCACAACTATTTGCTTGTTTAGGCGTATAAAGTAGAGAGAAGAAAATTCGGAATAACAAGCGCTGCAGCGCAAACATACAGGAGGATTATGACATGAAAAAAGCATGGTTGTCGGCCTTGTTGGCGTTGACTGTAGCAGGTGTGGGAACGGCCACCGCCTTGGGGGAAGGTGCAATGCACGTTTTTCTGAGTGGAGAACGGGTGGGAAGCAACATGCCTCTCTCAAACGCAGAATCGGTGGAAGAGCTGGTCAACAAGCTGGGTGGCTTTGTTGAATATGATCAACAATCGGGCAAAATGGACATCGTCAAACCCAATGTGAATCTGTTGATTGTCGAAGGCATTCAGCAGACACGAAATAAAAACGTGGTATTTAGCAATCCGGTTAAAGGATATAGCGATAAAAACGTTCCGCGAACTTTCAACGTCTTTGTCGAAGTGGATGATGCTCCCGTAGCCAAGGATCTGAGAATGCAGCTAGTATTGATTGCACCAGATGGCAAGGAAGTCGACAAAGGGAAGGAATGGAAATACTCCACACAAAATGCCAATAGCTTTTACTTCTCTGAGCCATTCGTTTCCACAAAGCTGGAAAGCTATGGCACATACAAGATTCAAGTCCAAATGAAGTCTGACAAGTTCAAATCGTACGTGGTTGTTGGAGAAAACTCATTTACAGTTGGGCGGTAAAAAAACCACTATCGAAGCTTGCTCACCGAGGAGCGACCGCGTTTTAGCGGAAGGTTTTTATGCGTACCGGAAAGTTTAAACAAGGATGTTTTATACTGTGAGGCACTAAACATTCCTATACGTAAAAATATAGGCTTGGATGCGTTTCCACATAGCTCGTTCCCATGGTATAATAGATGGAAAAGCCAATATATTATGGTTACAGCAAGTACATGAAAGAAAGGAACGATGGGAGCGAATGGAGACAAATCCCCCGCGGTCATCCACAGACGTAGAAGGCCCGAGTATATGCATTGCTTGGAAAGATGAACAATCCATCCAGGCAGAGTGGAACATGACGAAGGAGTTCGAGCAGGAGGTAGAGAAAAAGTTTGCTATCCCGTTTGCCGAGCTGCCATTTGTCCTACGCCTTTTCGATGTGACTGACCGCAAAGAGATCCGCGATGATGGCTCTGACCTTTACACTGATTTTGATATCAACCACCGTTCTTCCGAGTGGATATTGTACGGAGTGACGCAAGGACTGGAATATTGCGTAGATCTGGGCATTCGGATGGTGGACGGAAGGTTTTATTCGCTATCGAGATCTCAAATGATTTGATCAACGTGCTCATGTTAATCGGCTTCGATTCGAGGAAGCTGCTTCTTCTTGACCGATAATTGTCTATGTATCTCAGAAGGTTTAAGCTATGGCCTCGTCTACCCTTAAGCGTTTTTCCATGAAAAAGAAAGACTCTCCACTGGAGGGTCTTTCTCTGTATCCTGCACATCATCTCACCTGATATTCCGTAATAGTATCATCATCTCGTGTACCTTGCCAGAACGGGATTATGGGTTGTTACATCGTTATGGGGCTTGACGTTGTTTGTCTAGCAAGCGGAGTGCGACGGCAAGCACGGCCCAGACGGGCATGGGTTCATCCAGCTTGCTTAGCCATTCGGGTGAGGTTATGAGCCCCTCTTTCAATGCCCGTTTGCCCAGATCCAGTTTCCATGCTGGATAGAAAGAGGGCTCTTCCGTTGTGAATTGATCGTACTGCGTCAAGTTGTAGGTGTCGATGAGGCGAGTCAGCTTTGTCGCGTACTCTGGGTCGGTGGCGTACCCGGCTTTCGAGAGGGCCTGTGCGGCTTCATAGGGAGTTGCAGCAGTAACGACTCTTTTGTAGGCTGGCTTTAACAGGAATTGGGCGTGATCGTCGATGGATTGCTGATAGTTGTAGTACGCTTTGAATTCCGATGTCCGCGGTACGACCTGTCCTTGCTCTACTTCGTTGCTTACTATCTTGACAGAACCAGCCACTCCGGCTCCCTTGATCCCAAATAGATTGTAGGAGGAACGACCTGTTGCCGGGTCTACAGGTACTTTTTTTCCCCAGCCGGATTCCAGAATGGCTTGGGCGATTGTAACCGACGGAAACAGGTGATATGTCAAGAACGACTGTCTCGCGGAGCCTGCAACCAAATCAATAAAAGCTTGTGCTTCCATGAAAGTCCCCACTTTCCTTGTAATCAATACTGTGTATTTCTATGAGAAAGATTGCAAAGAGGGGATAAAATGAAAAAACAGCCGACCGATTTCGGCTGCTGTAAATCTTCCACTAAAAGTCGCTCCCCCATGAGAAGGCCTTGGGAAGAGTTTTTTGTCTTCATGCTTATGGCTTGCGTGGCTGAAAATACTGAATGCGTTTGTTGAACAGATGGAGCTCAGCTTTGAAGTCGCGGGCCAGATAACGGCAATACTCATTTGCCTTGTTTTTGTCCCCGTGGGTAGCTGTCTGTGGCAAAGAAATTTGTATGTAATGCTTTTCTTTCCCATTTTCTTCGGTAGATCCGACACCTACGACAATCGCCTTGTACATATTCGGATCTTTTCCCTTTAGCAGGAACCAGGAGTCCTTACCTTCCGGATGTTCCTCAAGTATGTAAGGGAAGGCGGCATCCGCATAGGACCAGCCAAGCTGTTGACCCGTTTTGGAGGTCATATCAATGTATCGCGTAAACTTGGCTTTCACGTCGTCAATACTTGCTTGAGCGGCTGTGGAGCCCTCTACGAAATAGATGTAGGCCGATTGCAGTTTCACGATTGAACTCACTCCTAATACCGATAAATATTTGCGTTTAGTGTAGCATTGCTTCCACTCTTTGGCAATGCCGGTAATTTGCCAGTAAAAGTAATTGCGCGTCTTTTCTGAAAAGTGTAAAATATAACTACTGTTTATATAGTCGAAGAATGAAAGATCAAGGATCATGGAGGAATATACCCATGCAGGAGGCCTCAATCAGACACGTATTCGAAGCGTTAAACACGATGCGCGCCATTGATGTTGTGAACAAAGAAGACTGGGAGAAGGCTGCAAAGGAAGCCGAGTTAGATTCCTCTGTACAGCTAAACATTCTCTGGATTATCTACTGCTATGAAGGAGTGCGCGTTACGCAAATCGCGGACTGGACCTTCTGGCACCCCTCTTCTATCGTCATTCATATTAAAAAATTGATGGAGAAAGGGATGGTGACCATCGAAAAATCGGAGTTAGATGGACGCGTTGTTCATGTCTATCCGACTCAAAAAGGGAAGGAAGTTCTAGAGGCCAGCCGCCGGAGTGTTCCAGATATTTTTCGTTTGACGTATGCATTGGAGAAAATGGAGGAACGCTACAGTACAGCGGTAGTGGAGTTGTTCTTTGAATGTCTCTCATTTGTCGCTCAATCCTTGCACGGAGCGGAAAAAGTGAGATGGATTCAAGAAGGCGAAGACCGGGTTCTGAACCCGAAACATTTAATAAGTTAAGGGGAACGGGTAGCAAAAACTGGGGTTTTCGCGTATACTTATAAATACTCCGAATATTTACTCAAAAAGTATTCGGGAACCAAATGAAGACGAGGAGGGATTGCTGATGGAGCATTACGACCACTTATATGACGTTTCGGAGAACGCCAATGTACGTTTTCTCGGATTTGTATCGGAGGGAACTCGCCACGACTTTGGTATTGTATTTACAAACAAGTTTTATGGGAAGCCGTTGGTGATCTGTATGCAGACGGGGCAATCTACCCTTCTCAGTTCAGAGGACGCCATAAACCCGGGGTATCTCAAAAAGATATTTCGACTGAGCTCAGAAAGTCAAGCAGAGGCCCTTGCCAGCTTTTTCCAGGAATATTTGCCAAGCTTGTCACTTGAAGAAAATCAGTATTAGGTAGCGAGCAGAAGTTCTTCTTCTGCTCGTTTTTACATGTCCTGATCGCGGGGCAAGTAACATGGGAGAGATTATCATGGTTACGCATAAATGGCTTACTTCCGATCAAAAAGGGGCCGTCGTACTGGTACATGGAACCGGAGAACATTATGGGCGATATGAGCATGTGGCCACTTTTTTAAATCAACACGGGTGGGCTGTATATGCTGGCGACTTGCCTGGATGGGGACGTTCCTCGGGGCCGAGGGGGCATATTGATTCATTTGCTCAGTATGTCGAGACGGTCCGAGGATGGGCAGAAGAGGCGTTGGCTGAAGCAAAAGAGAATCAGCCTGTTTTTGTGATGGGGCACAGCCTTGGCGGACTCGTTGCAACGCGGTTTGTCCAAAACTACGAGCGAAGGCAGGAGCTGGCTGGACTCATCCTGACGTCCCCTTGTGTGCAATTAAAGCTAGCAGTACCGGCTTGGAAAGCACAGCTAGCCCAGTGGCTGGATCGTGTGTGGCCGACACTTGCCATACCGAATGGAATTACAGCAGATATGGTCTCGCGCGATAAGGCAGTGCAAGCAGCTTATCAGAGTGATCCGCTGAATTACCCAAAGGTAAGTGTTCGGTGGTTTCACGAGTTGCATCGTGCGATGGGTCAAGCGTGGGAGGAAAGAGAGTACCTAAGCATTCCGCTGCTTGTATTGCAGGCGGGGGATGATTCAATCATAGACGCGGACGCAGTGGAGCGGTTCGCAACAGAGATATGTACCGACACTGAATTTCAGCTTTTTCCTGGGTTGCGCCATGAAATACTGAACGAGCCTGAACGTGAACAAGTATTACAACAGATAGGAACATGGTTGAACAAAAAAAGTCGAAATGTGACATACTAATCAATTAATAATTATGTGTAATTACCGTATTGACTCCTAATGGTGTGTCATATTAATATGGATATATCATCACATATAGCGATAATATGACCATCACACACTGCCTAGGCAAGTGAATGCGGAGGGAACATAGATGGGAACAATTGTGTGCCAATCTTGTGGAATCATCATTGAGCATTTTGAATGTAATCAGGTGAAAACGCTTTATGCCGTATGCAACTGCGATTGCCGTCCTACTGAAAAACAGGAAAAAGAAAGATAAACGCTACCAGGCCTAGACTTAGGGCCTGTTTTTTTTGACAACCTTTTCATGTTGGGGGATAATGGAGAAGTATATAAATTGTTGCAAAAGGAGGAATTGTTTCATGAAGCGAAAACCCATGCAGAGTTGGTTGGCCGCTGCTGTGTTGGTCACCTCTCTGTGGAGCGGGACTCCGGCATTCGCATCTGGTGGAAAAGAGGTAAAGCTCTCCCAAAGCCAACCGGAAATTTCACAGGCCGGTTTCGACATTGCTGAGAAGTATGCAGTTTGGATTAATGAAGGTGAGAATACCATTACCTTATACGACATTGAAAAAAATACAGAGACCAAGATTGGGAACAAAAGCTCTACCAAGAAAAGCCCCAAAGTAGATGGGAAATATGTCGTTTGGCTTGATTCACGAGATGGTGGCTCAGATGTTTACATGTATGACATTTCCAAAAACGAAGAAACGCGTGTGACGGATGGCTCAGGTTCTGCCGAGGATGTAGAAATTGCCGGAAAAAATATTGTTTGGTCGAATAAAAGTAAAAAAGGTACTGACATTTTCTTGTACAATATTTCTTCTGGTGAAGAGGAACAAGTCACGACAAGTGGAAAAGCAACCCATCCTACTGTAAGTGATTCCTATGTTGCGTGGGAAGACAGTCGTGAAGGAAACGCGGATATTTACTACTACGACATCGATGCCCAAGAGGAAACGGCAGCGGTAACTTTACGTGGGGCTCAAGTTCGTCCAACCATTTATAATGACGAAATCTTGTATGAGAACCAGGCATCCGACTACAGCCAGATTTATGTTTACTCTATTGACACCGGAAGAAACAAGCAATTAACGGAAGGCTCCGGTGACAAACAGGACGTACATAATTATAAAACCACTTACGTGTATGTTGATGATGGGGATCTGAGAAGCGCCGATTCAAACAAATCCTCTAGCAGACAGATTGCGAGCTCTATTTTCAAAGGGAATGGACCTCGTGTATATGGAAACTACGTGATGTACGCGAAAAAAGACAGCGATAAGAAGCTTCACCTTAATCTTTACGACATCGATGAAAGAGAAACGATACCTTTGGGTGATGTAGCGGGAGAACCAAGCCAACCTGACGGCAGTGACCGTTATGTGGTCTACATTTCCAGAGCGAAAAGGGTAGACTCTGTAGTCCTGTACGATACAAAGGTAAATACGAGCAAAGTCATCAGCAAAGCGAAGGCAGATCCCAGCCGCCCGCTCGTGAGCAACCATTATGTCGTCTGGTATGATGACAGTAAGGATGCGCTCGTTTCCTACGATATTCGCAAAGGTGTAGAAACACAAATCACTGATGGAGGCACTAAACACGATCCGAGTGATGAGCTGTACGAATTGGATGGCAATCAGTTGCTTTGGTTGAATGAAGGGCGTCGAACAGAGCTTATGCTGACTGACCTTTCAACTGGTAAGCACGAGAGCCTTACCTCGCTGAAAAGTGAGCCTCTGAGCATTGACCTTTATGATGGCTATGTTTCTTATGTCCTTGAACAAGGAGCGAAATCAGCAAATATTTATTTGTATGATATTAACAGAGGCAGAGAAACGACAATCCGTAAAAATGTTCAAGTAGAAGAAGCCAAACTGGGTGATGATTTTGTCGTCTGGAGCGAATATACAGACGGTTCTAAACCAAACTGGGATTTATTTTATTACAACATCAGACGCGATAAGACAAGTTCCCTGTTGCGCTATACAGACCGTGATCAAAAAAATCCACAAGCTTCGCGGAACATGGTTTTCTTCAGAGATAATCGCCTTTCGCAAAGTGCCAAAGATTTTTATGACGAACTGTATGACGTAGAGGATGGTTCGTATGGAGATCTGCGCTGGAGCGATAAAGCGAAAGTAACCGAAGCGCGTCTTGGTGGAAACCGCATCGTTTGGGTGGATACTCGTGAAAGTACGCCATATGTGTACACAATGGAAATCGGTAGTGCGCGAGATGATGATGACAATGGTGGAACTGATCCTGAACCGGAACCAGGCGATTACAAAGAGTATTCGTTGAAGAACATGTTGTTAGACGGAATATTTGACGAAAAAATACAAAACACTGATCTTAATAAATTTGTTTTCGTATTCTTCCCAAATACGGCAAATGAGTTTCCACTTTCCGTTAAAGAAGCCCTTAAAGACTTAGATCTATTTGATAAGATGATTGCGAAGGTAAAAATGGACGAGATAAACATTCGTATTTACAAATAAGTAAAAAAGCAGGCAATAGGATACTATTATAATCCTTGTTGCCTGCTTTTTTGTTTAGATAAAAGTTATTTGGTCTCGAGTAAAAACGGTCGTGCAAGCACCAGACCGATCAGAAATAGCAAAGCAGCTACAAAGGCTGGAAGCAAGTGAAGAAAATTCACATAGCCAACCGCATAATGAATGCCAATACCAGAGACAAAGCCAGGAATCCCAGCCAGGAATAACGTCCACCAGACCCAGCCCTCTCCCCGTCTGAATCCCCACAAGGTAAGTAGCAGTACGGCTAGACCACATGAAACGAGAGCCCCACCAAATCCGGCCCGATCATGAGCAATCAGTGGAATTAGTCGATCGTTATAGGCTTGCAAGGTTTCAGCAGAGACGCAGAGGAAGACGAGATCAGAAGGAACGAATACCCCTGTTACTCCGATGATGGAAATAATCAGGCCCGCCCCTGTCAAACCGCATCCGATGATGACAAATGATAACTGTCCCCACAAGGCATTCTTCCATTCGCGTTGATTGTAGAGATCGAGTGGTAGTGGTGATAACTGCCTGTTTGCAGGCTCTCGTACGGCCAGCAGAAAGAAAGGAAACAGCAGAAAGGATAAGATTGCATGTAAATAGTCGAAATAACCGTAGCCAATAAATAAAAAGAAGCTGGCGAAGCCTACTGTACCAGAGATGAGTAAAACGGACCGAGTCCAATGAAGCCCCCTTCGCAAACCATGACGAGCGAGTTGGAAGTATATCACACCAATGGAAAGCATAGTACCTGCCAAACTAATGCGATCGTGAGACATAAATGGGAGGAGCTGGGTATTTAATAGCGCCAGTTCTTCTGCTTTGGCGCCTAAAAAGCGTTCATCATAGGGGAGCATGACACTCGTGGCGGCAAGTAACCAAGCCAGTCCGCCGCCGATCAACATCCCCAGTCCCAAGTAGACACCCCACATCCATGATGGAAATATCCAGGGGGCTGGTGCGGGAGGTGTGGCAGAGTCTGACCCATCCCCATCTGAATCGGGAGAGGAGTCTGCACAGCGTGATTGCCAGACCGCTTCGTTGATCCTTTTTGGCAAGCCCGGACCAGAGTAAACCAAGCCGCTGTGCAATTGAATAAAATCAGCTCCGGATTCCAAAAATGCCAATGCATCTGCGGGCTCCTGTATTCCCCCTGAACCGATAATGACGCAATCGGGCCACATCTGTCTCGACCATGTGACCAATTGCTTGGCGCCGGTAAAAGAGGGCTTACCTGTGATGTAGAGTTCATCATCTGAAATCCCGGTTTGCTGCAGGCGTATTCCTCCCGCTATGATCAGCCCGTTAAGTCCTGCTTCTCTGGCAGGCATAACTAGATCCAGAGCTTCCTGCTCGCTCAGACCTGGTGGAATCGCTAACAGGAGTGGACGATCGGTAGCTGCTCGTAAATAGTCAAGATGCTGTTGCCATTCAGCCAAACCCCAAGGAGGTGATCCGAGGAGAGGACGAGTATCCAGCGTAAAGAAGGAACAAAATCGGTCTAAACGCTTTATTAATTCTATTCGTTCTTCTGTAGCTTCCCGCATGTCTGCATCTGGTTGACATGCTAGTCTCGCTCCTAGTGATACGTTGCCGAGTCGCATGCTTTGCAATCGTTCCACGAGAGCCTCTATCCCGGGATTAGCCAGAGGATCGGAATAAGAAATCGCCTGGAGGTCCTGGGCACGTACCACCTGTCCACAGGCTGGCAGGGGCTGCAACGTAACAGGTCCCAGCTCCATGTAGCCAAAACCAAACCGTGAAAGAGCTTCCGTGGCTTGGTTATCTATGTCCAATCCCGCTCCCAGTCCTACAGGGCTTGGGAAAGTGAGCGAAGCAAACGGTTGAGATAAGGCAATGGGTGGCTTCATATGCCCCATCAATTCGATGATGAACGGTCCGCCTGGAACCTTGGCTAATGTTCCGATCGCGGTCAAAGTCAATTTGCGTGCTTTCTCGGCAGGCAAGAGAAAGAGCAGTGGTCGAAATAAGGTGCGATACGACCAGTCTGGCATGGCTCAACACCCTTCCTGATTTTTCCTTGCTTTCTATCTTATCAAAAAGTTTGGGTAAAAACTTGTTCAAACAAAAAGGGGCTGTCTAAAAAGTCC
>NZ_JBITPN010000016.1:0-115593 GCF_050467985.1 Brevibacillus sp. NRS-1366
CGTCCCGAGGAGCCATATATGCTCCTGTAGCTCAGTCGGTAGAGCGTTTCCATGGTAAGGAAGAGGTCGCAGGTTCGATTCCTGTCGGGAGCATCAGAAATTAATCCCCAAAAAGTGAAGATATTCTTCGCAGATTAGTCCTAGTACTTTTCGAGGAACCCACAAATTATATGGCCCGTTGGTGAAGCGGTTTAACACAGCAGCCTTTCACGCTGTCATACAGGGGTTCGAATCCCCTACGGGTCACCATATTACCCCACAAAGTAGTTGATGATCTTTATCATCATTAAAGTTGTCGGGGCCCCCGTAAAGTACTCGGAATATGCTTCAAAGCATACGCGTCACTTTGTGGGGCCCAACGACAGTTGGGGAATATTGGAGGCTTAGCTCAGCTGGGAGAGCATCTGCCTTACAAGCAGAGGGTCGGCGGTTCGATCCCGTCAGCCTCCACCACTTATTTCAAAAGGGATAAGGAAGGTCAGCTAAAAGCGCCACGTCCTTAGTGGGTCGGCTAAAAACGTCAACGTCCTGTTGACAACGCCGACACTAGCACATCGTGTGCGTCGCAACACTGACACTCGATCGTCCTGAATTGTCGCGGGATGGAGCAGCTCGGTAGCTCGTCGGGCTCATAACCCGAAGGTCGCAGGTTCAAATCCTGCTCCCGCAACCAAATTTTTCACTTGAATGACGTCGAATGTTCTTCTTGCTCAAGTGAGATGGGAGTGCCCTTGGGTGCAACCAAATATGGAGCTGTGGTGAAGTTGGAGTTCACGCCGGTCTGTCACACCGGAGGTCGCGGGTTCGAGTCCCGTCAGCTCCGCCATCTTTACTCAAATAACAGATGGCAAATCATTCACGGGAATGAAAAAGTTTACTTTTAGTAAAAACAACTTGATTTCTCTTGAAAGATATACTATAATAAAAAAGTGCGCCGGTATAGCTCAATTGGTAGAGCACCTGACTTGTAATCAGGGGGTTGTGGGTTCAAGTCCTATTGCCGGCACCATGTACTTTGGGGAGATAGTGAAGTGGCTAAACACGGCAGACTGTAAATCTGCTCCCTCCGGGTTCGGCGGTTCGAATCCGTCTCTCCCCACCACTTCTCATTTTTATGAGCCATTAGCTCAGTTGGTAGAGCATCTGACTTTTAATCAGAGGGTCGAAGGTTCGAGTCCTTCATGGCTCACCAGTATTTATTCAGCTTGTTATGCGGTCATGGCGGAATTGGCAGACGCGCTAGATTCAGGTTCTAGTGGTGGCAACACCGTGGAGGTTCAAGTCCTCTTGACCGCACCATTACCCCAAAAATATGCGGACGTAGCTCAATTGGTAGAGCGTCGCCTTGCCAAGGCGAAGGTCGAGGGTTCGAGACCCTTCGTCCGCTCCATAACATGTGCCCTTAGCTCAGCTGGATAGAGCGTTTGACTACGAATCAAAAGGTCGGGAGTTCGAATCTCTCAGGGCACGCCACTTCAATCCCAAGAAGTGAAGTGAAGCATTGTAGCTAAAAAATATATAATCGGGAAGTAGCTCAGCTTGGTAGAGTACTTGGCTTGGGACCAAGGGGTCGCAGGTTCGAATCCTGTCTTCCCGACCATTATTTGCCCTTTGTTTTGCTTGTATGCCGGGGTGGCGGAATGGGCAGACGCAACAGACTTAAAATCTGTCGGGAGTTTCTCCCGTACCGGTTCAAGTCCGGTCCTCGGCACCATATCGATTATATGCGGGTGTAGTTCAATGGTAGAACCCCAGCCTTCCAAGCTGGTCGCGTGGGTTCGATTCCCATCACCCGCTCCATATTAGTAAGCAGAATGGTAATTTGCCAATCTGCTTTTTTGTTGTCCAAAAGCCAGCAAAGAGCGAATGAAACAGTAACCAAGAAAAAAAGATCTTATGCAGCCCACGATCCTCGACTGCATAGATCTTCTTTTTTTAGACACGCTGTTTGCTGATAACATTGTCGAAGCGTGTCTGATCATTTTTGTGGTAGAAACATATGTTTTCGTGTAGAGTAAGGCTAAGATCGCTTACCCAAAAACAGGTAACGGATCTCTTGCTTTGCCTCCTGGTCTTCAGGAGGCTTTTTTTGTTGCAGGGATATAGTAGTCTACGTCAACAGGCTGGCGTAGTCAAATTTTCGAGTTCATTAATACTGGGGCGGGTCCTGAAAGGTTTGGTCTGCATCTCCGATGGGCAACGATACAACGAAGCGAGTACGCTTCTTGTTTGAATCACAGTGAATCGTTCCGTTATGCTTTTCAATAATATTTTTACAGATGGACAGTCCAATGCCTGTTCCATTTTGTTTTGTCGTGAAAAAAGGCTGAAATAATATTTCTACAATCTCAGGAGGAATCATCTCTCCATTGTTCTCGACGCTTAAATGAAGCCATCCATCAGAAGAAGTGGAAATGACATGGATGCATTTGTCTGAACGATCCTGCACAGCGTCAATAGCATTATTCAAGAGGTTGACGACGACTTGTTTCAATCCTTCTTCATATCCAGCAAGTGAGCAGGGGTGGATTTGTTTTTCAAATCGTATGTTTTCTCCTAGCAAACGAGGAGTAATGAGCATCTCTACTTCTTCAAGTAAACTTTCCATTTGGATGTTTTTAAAAATTTCGTCCAGAATCGGTTTTTTAGAAAAGCTGAGAAACCCCGTGATTTGCCGATGCAAATTTTCAAACTCATGCATGACGACTTGAATATACGATTGAAGCTTGGCCTGTTCCTTGGTTGACTCTCCAATCAGCTTCAGAAACCCCTCAATGGCGCAGAGTGGATTTCGAAGCTCATGGGCCATGTTTGCAGCAATTTTTCCTAGCATTGTCAATTTGTCATTGTGTAGAAAAGAAATGGTTTCTTCTTTCTGGACCAATTCTCGGTTCATCATTTGTTCGAAATGATATACAGCCCAAAATACACTTTCATCTATAGCTTTCCCAAGTTGTGTTTCTAGATAAAGCATGTCTTGCGAGGAGAGTTTCCATTTTTGCAGTTCAGGTTGGAGTACCCGCCAGAATACATTACGATACAACTGATATGTACGCAAAATGGAGGAGAAGGGGTATTCCTGCGAACGCAGCCACTCTCCCATATCCAGTGACCAGGCTTGCATGTCTTGATCCACATTTTCCACCAGATAACGAGCTAAGAGCACTGTTCGTTTCTCCGCAAAATCGCGGGGGATTGTTACAGGGATTTCCATAATTCGAATAATTTCCTGCATCCAAACGTTGGTAATATCCGGTGCCAAATCTAATATTTTCCTAGAAACGTTTAATAGGTTCAGCGTCACAGTCTCCACCATCTCTTATCCACCCCACTAAAATCGTAAGGGATAATGGATAGATAAGACAAGGTATAAATTGCCCGTTTTAGCAATAAAATGTTTTTTTGCGGAAGTTTTTATCTACAAAATCCGCTTAAAAACGCCTTTTTTCGGAAAATTATTTAATCATGAGTCCGATTCTAGTCGCATAAAGTAGAATGGACAGACATTGTTGGACCAGGGAGGCAGGGATGGAGGAGCATTTTTGGCTGGGACTGGTACATATTTTTTTGATTGATTTGGTGCTAAGTAGTGATAACGCCATCGTGATTGGCATGGCCTGCCGAGGGTTACCGCAGAGGGAACGCGGCCGGGCTGTTTTATATGGAACGTTGCTTGCTGTTGTACTCAGAATTCTACTAACTTCTATGACGACGTGGATGTTGGATATTCCAATGGTAAAAGCAATAGGCGGGATGCTGTTGCTCTGGATCGCTTGCAAACTGATGATGGGAGAGCAGGAAGAACTGGCAGATGTCTCACACAATCAAACAGTGGGCCAAGCCGTTCGAACGATTTTGATGGCGGACTTTGTAATGAGTCTTGATAATGTACTTGCGGTTGGTGGTGCCGCACATGGAGATTTGCTGCTGGTCATACTCGGATTGGCGATGAGTATTCCACTCTTAATGTGGGGAAGTACTTGGGTTGCACGACTCATGAATCGCTATACAAGCCTTGTGATCATTGGGGGCGGTCTGCTTGCCTTTACGGCTGTTGATATGTGTCTGGAGGATCCGTATGTGTGGAAGTGGATCAATCCGTTCATGTTAAATCATATGTGGTTGCCGGTCATCGTTGCGGCTTTAGTCATGCTGTGGGGGCGAATGAAAAGAACCTGAACATGTAATGAGGGGACACTGTTCTGGGGCATACTACAAGGAAAACACGGCAAGAAAGGATCCGGTTGCAGATGAATACAAGCCTTTTACTACTATGGGGATACTGGGATGAAATCTATCAGCGCTGTACCCGGCTCAAGTATATTGAAAAAGGAAATAACATTTTTCGAATTGTCCCCTTGCGTTATCGAGGTGAATCGCTTGTCACTACAGATGGTCACATGATTCATAACGGTGATCTTATCGTAAAAATACATATCCACAATTACTACTTTGCTACCTTGTGCAGGGGAGTAAAGGATGAACTCAGGATGGCCTTACTGCTCAGGCGTCATATCATGCTTTCTCTGCCGAAATTGGCCACCTACTTAGAGTCGATGCAGAGCAGCGAAGAGATCAAAGGGATTGTCGGAACAACCATGCTTCATAAGGGAGTTCAGCCCTTGGGCTTTTCGGTTTCGGATGTTCCCATGACTTGGTTTTTTCGATACAAGCGCTGGTATTTGCGTCTGCTGCTTCGAATTGTTCATCCGGATGGGAAGCGGCGGGTGAGAACGTGGAACCAGGAAATGCCGCTAAAACGCGTTTACATGTCAAAGGATTTGTTACTGAACCGCTATGGCCGAAGCAGCCAAGAACCTACAGGAGAATTATTCTAATGGCCAAACGATTCCTGTTGGTTACAGAAGAGTGGGCAGGCAGCGGTCATCAAATGGCTGCCATGGCGCTGCATGAGGTACTAGGAGCCAAAGCGGGGACGGAATCAACCCGGGTGGTAGGAGGATTAATGACGGCCAGTCCCGCATTACGGGAACTGTCCCGTTTTTTTTATGCAAGTATGCTACGCTACGCCCAACCGTTCTGGCAGCGTGTTTATGAACAAGATCAACTATGGGGCAGAGCATTGAAAAAACCTTTAGGATGGTGGCTCTCCCAACGTCTGATGGACTCACTTCTAGTTGAAGAAAAGCCTGATGTGGTCATTGCAACCCACGCGTACTGCTTATCTGCTTTGGCACTGGCTAAACAAAAGCTGGACAAGCCCTTTCATTTAGTCAGCATACCGACTGATTTTCATATTAACGGCTTCTGGGTGCATCCTCAGATTGATACCTATATGGTCGCCCATGAACAAGTGGCTGAAAAGCTTATTCGCTACTACCAGGTGGATACGAGCAAGATACAAGTGCTAGGAATTCCTATTCGTCCTGCATTTGGCATGGCGGCCAAAACGGATAAGGTGAGCTGGAAAAAACAACTGGGGTTGGCAGAAGATCAGTTTACAGTGCTTGTTTGCGGGGGAGAAGGTGGCTACGGAGGAATTGCAAAGGTCGTACAAGCATTGGCAAAAGAAAAAGAGCCGATGCAGATCATTGTCATCACGGGGAAAAACAGTGATCTGTACACCCACCTCCATCATTGGCTGATCAATAATCCTTCCTTTCATGAAATTAGATTGAAAGGGTTTGAACCACAGATGTGGCAATGGATGGGGGCAGCTGATGTGTTTATATCCAAGCCGGGTGGAATTAGCTGTGCCGAAGCGCTAGCACTGAGGACGCCACTCATTATGTATCAGCCACTGCCAGGCCAGGAAAAGAATAACTGTTCATTTTTGCTTAACCAGCAGGCAGCGCTGTTCGCAAAAGATCCGGAAGAGATTTGCGCAATGGTTAAGCAGAGGAGATATGAACAACAGGAGGACAAGATCACAGATCGGATGGAACAGGTGCGTCGACCTGAAGCTGCTCAGCAAATTGCCGAGTATTTGCTGCAATTGTAATACTAAATTTGGAAACAAGAAAACGATAAAAAGCAGGAATGAACTGTCCAAGCTTCACACATATTAAACTTACCAACGACGAGGAGGTGATAAAGATGGCTAACAACAACACCGGTTCTAGTAACAATCTTTTGGTACCTCAAGCAAACCAAGCACTGGACCAGCTGAAATACGAAATCGCTTCTGAATTCGGCGTTCAGCTTGGAGCGGACACCACTTCCCGTCAAAACGGTTCGGTTGGGGGAGAGATTACGAAACGCCTTGTCTCCTTCGCTGAACAACAATTGGCTGGTCGTGGCTAATTGCATAAGCTGGATGGGGAAAGGCACCTGCGGGTGTCTTTCCTTTTATTTTTGGTTTAATGTGGAAGAAATTTCAAGTGGAGTTTGTAAATTAACTCGAATAATTTACGGTCAACGGCCGAATCTATATGTGTCAGGAGGTGAAGGGATATGACAGTATCAGCACAAGTGAAGCAAGCTCTTGCCAGCTTGAAAGGTGCACAAGCAGACTTGGAAACGTTCGCACTCAGTACTCAAAATCAGCAAGCGAAGCAATTGTATACACAAGCGGCTGAACAGACCCAAAGCATTGTTACCAACTTGCAACAACGGGTAACAGAACTGGAAAATGAAGAGCCGCAGTACAAAGGATTCTAGGGAACTGGTTTGAAAAGGGGAGAGGATCTCCCCTCTCTCTTCGCTTTTTCCCCATGGTTGACGGAGGTGGATTATGCCAGACTGGCTAAATATAACGTTGCGCTCAATCGGTGCACTAGCGTACTTGTTTATACTCACGAAAATAATCGGAAAAAGGCAGATCAAGCAGCTTACATACATCGAGTATATTGTTGGTATTACCGTTGGTTCCATTGCAGGCTTTATGGCTACGGAAATGGATGGACCCGTGTATCACAGCTTGATTGCAATGGGTATCTTTGCGATTTTTCCGGTCATAATGGAGTGGCTTTCCCTCAAAAGCAAGGTTCTCCGCGATTTTTTTGAAGGCAAATCAACTGTTCTTATCAAAGAAGGCAAAATTTTAGAGGATAACTTGAAAAAGGAACGTTTGACTGCAGAAGATTTAATGGAACAACTGCGCATCAAAAACGTGTACAAAGTTGCTGACGTAGAATTTGCGCTCATGGAGACGAGTGGAGAAATAAGCGTTTTGCTTAAATCGCAAAGTCAGCCTGTTACCCCTAAGCATTTGGAACTAGCCGTGGCTCCTAGTGAAGAGGGCCAAGTTATTATTTTAGATGGGGTTATCATGGACGAGCCTCTGGCGACAGCCGGTCTTAACCGCAGATGGGTCAGAACAGAGCTGCAAAAAGCTGGAGTAGCCCTCGAAAACGTCTTTCTCGGTCAGGTAGACAAAGGTGGCGAACTTTACCTCGACCTGTACGACGACAAAATTAAGGTACCACAGCCACAAGCAATGAAGCAAACTTTTGCCACGCTAAAAAAATGTCAGGCGGATCTGGAGCTGTTCGCACTGGACACGAAAAATGAACGAATGAAGCAATGCTACCAAAGAGACTCTGAAGAGCTGCAGCAAGTGATCGACCAAGTAAAACCGTTTATGATACGGTAACCGGGAGTGAACGGATTTGGCGGACCAGAAAAAGAAAAAATTAACACCTGTACAACAGGAGTACCAGCAACTGGCCAAACGTCATGAACCTCCTCGTCCCCTTTTACGCAATTTTATACGTGCTTTTTTAGTAGGAGGCGTCATCTGTTTCATTGGGCAGGCGATACAAGAATTGTTCATTCGATACTTCGATTTTACTGAAAAAACGGCTGGCAACCCTACAGTTGCAGTCCTGATCCTCATTTCCGCTCTTTTGACAGGCCTTGGACTCTATGATCGGATTGCTCAATGGGCCGGGGCAGGAACAGCCGTACCGGTAACCGGATTCGCCAATTCTATTGCGTCAGCAGCGATCGAGCATCGAAGTGAGGGGCTGGTTTTGGGGGTTGGCGGGAATATGTTTAAGCTAGCAGGATCAGTCATCGTGTTTGGGGTTGTGGCGGCATTCGTCATCGGTTTGATCAAATCGTTGTTCTTGATGGGAGGGTAAGGGATGCGCCAGGGTCATCAATCTTGGCTGTTTGCCTCAAAGCCAGTCATAGTCGGTAGAGCGGCGATTGGTGGGCCGTTCGAGGCTCAGGGCCCGTTGGCAGAGGATTTTGATACGCTGCACGGGGACTTGATGCTGGGTCAGGATAGTTGGGAGAAAGCTGAACGTACACTGATGGAGGAAGCTTGTACAAAAGCAGTGGAAAAAGCCGGACTCCAAAAAGAACAAATCCACTTCCTCCTTGCCGGAGATTTAATGAATCAGATCATTTCTGCCAGCTTCTCAGCACGAACGCTCTCCATTCCATTTCTCGGATTGTTTGGAGCTTGCTCAACGGCGATGGAAGGTTTGGCGATGGCTGCATTGATGGTCGAAAGCGGGGCTGCTGATTACGTGCTGGCAGCGACAGGCAGTCACAATGGGGCAGCAGAGAAACAATACCGGTATCCGACAGAGTACGGCTCCCAGAAGCCACCGACAGCTCAATGGACGGTTACGGGGGCAGGCGCTGCAGTTGTAGGCAAAAAGGGAACGGGGCTTCGCATCCAGTCTGCGACTATCGGTCATGTAGTGGATATGGGAATGACAGATCCATTCAACATGGGAGCAGCCATGGCTCCAGCCGCATTATCGACCATTGAGACACACTTTCGAGAACTGAATCTGGCACATGATCATTATGATTTGGTAGTAACAGGGGACTTGGGACGTACAGGACATTCGATCTTGTCTGAATTGCTTCCCAAACATAACATACATATCCCTTTGGAACGGTATACGGATTGTGGAAAGCTCATTTATGGAGAGAATCCCAATGTATGGTCAGGTGGAAGCGGCTGTGGATGTGTCGCTACAGTCACTTACGGACATCTGCTGAATCGGCTTGGTGCAGGTGAGTGGAAACGTATTTTGGTGGTAGCGACCGGGGCGCTCTTGTCCCCCATTTCTTACCAGCAAGGAGAGAGCATTCCCTGTATTGCCCATGCCGTAGCTATTGAGTCGGAGTAATTGGAGGTGACATCATGACGTTTTTATGGGCATTTCTTGTCGGGGGGATCATATGTCTGATCGGACAATTTCTCATGGACGTCGTAAAGCTGACGCCAGCACATACGATGTCGTCTCTGGTTGTCGCCGGAGCCGTGCTCGATGGTTTCGGGTTATATGAGCCACTGATTCATTTTGCTGGAGCAGGCGCTACAGTACCTATCACAAGTTTTGGCAATGCCCTCGTCCACGGGGCGATGGCTGAGGCCGAGCGGCATGGTGTAATCGGCATCGTCACAGGAATTTTTGAAGTGACCAGTGCGGGGATCTCCGCTGCAATTGTATTCGGATTTTTTATGGCACTTCTGTTCCGTCCAAAAGGGTAAAATGCATAAGAAATCCCTATTTATTACCTAAAATGCCAAAAACCTTGAATTGAACCTGCTTTCACCAGCTTGTAGAATGGGTGCTTAAGGAGGGGATGTTCATGTGGTTCCACAAAAAAACGCTGACTACCCTGCTGATGGCAATGATGACAATAGGGATTGTACTGCCAACGAACTCACTTGCAGCACCTTTATTGCAAAGGGGAAGTGAGAGCGGGGACGTATGGGATCTACAGTATCGTTTGCAGATACTTGGCTTCTATCAGGATGATCTGGATGGCAGCTATGGAGGAAACACCTATCAAGCCGTCAGACAGTTTCAGAAAACATACGGATTGACCGTTGATGGCATTGCCGGCACGCAGACATGGAGTAAGCTCAAAAAAGTATCTGTGAACCGATCAGAGATGCAGATGTTAGCTCAACTGGTTTATTCGGAAGCACGCGGTGAGGAATATAAGGGGCAGGTAGCAGTAGCTGCTGTAGCCATGAACCGTTTACAATCAAAAGACTTCCCAAATACGCTTCAAAGCGTCATTTTTGAACCGTATGCGTTTACGGCCATTGACGATGGGCAGTACTGGTTGACTCCCAACAAAACAGCTTATCAGGCAGCTTGGGACGCTGTACGTGGATGGGATCCGACCAATGGTGCTCTCTACTACTTCAACCCTGACACCGCGACTTCTAGCTGGATCTGGTCGCGTCCGCAAATCAAGCAGATTGGAAAGCACATATTCGCTCGTTAACTAAAGGAACTACACCCCCTGAACCAGCCGATTGAGGAAGGTTCAGGGTTTTTTTGGCGTATTGGGAAGAATTGTGCATTGTTTTCAAGTTGGGTTTCGTTAAAAATAAAACAAAGGTTTCAAGAGAGTTACAGATTCAAAATAGTTGCACGGAGGTTGATGATGAAGAAGATGCTGATCCTGGCCTCGCTGGTAGCCATCACGATTATGGGTACACCAGTAGCAGAGGCTAAAGACAACACCGACACCGCAGCACCGTATAGCGACATTGCTGGTCATTGGGCAGAAAAAGAAATTGAAAAATGTTACATAGCGGGTGTAGTTGGTCGGACAGAAGAGTTTCGACCGGATGATGCTGTGACACGCATAGAATTACTGACGATGTTCGTCAAGGCAAAAGGGATCGAGCCCGTTGAAACGAAACACTCGTCCTTTGCTGACATACCCGCAAGCATTTGAATGACGCCGTATGCCGAAACCGCTTACCGATTGGGCATCGTGCACGGACAAAAACGTGGGAATCAGATCTACTTAAATCCGGATGAACCTGTTCTAAGGGAAGAGCTAGCCTCCATACTGATTCGTTCTATGGGGGATAGTGGGGTAGTGAATCAACTGAAATGGTCCACTACCATTCAATCTTTGGCTCATTATTTAGATGGTAGCCGTGTGGGGGAAGCTTATCAGCGCCCATTCGTATACGCGATGCAGCAACGTCTGATGAGTCCATACGCGGATGGAAGCCTACAGCCACAAAAGCAGATGACACGAGCTGAAGCAGCGACCTATGCAGCGCTCCATCTGTTACCGGGCAAAGTCAGCGAACAAAAGACACTGGCAAACGGGACAGCTTTTCGTCAAATGATGACTGTCCAAACGACTGCCTACAGCTATCCAAACGATCAGATTCTTTCTTACTTGGAATATCCGCTTAGAAAAGGAGTAGTCGCTGTAGATCCCAAGGTCATTCCTTTGGGAAGCCATTTGTACATCGAAGGGTACGGATATGCAGTGGCTGCAGACATCGGTGGAGCAGTGAAGGAGCACCACGTCGATCTGTTCCTCCCAACCGTAAATGATGCACAAAATTACGGGATGAAACAAGGTGTCAAAGTCTTTTTGCTTGATTAATAGAAGGCAGAAACATATTTCCTACTCTTTCCACTCATACTAATGGGGAAAGGGTGGGATTTTTTTGTGGGGCTGGTTGGTTATTGCAGTGCTTGTGTTACTTATCTTGTTGATGATCACACCGATACAAGCGACATTTGATTACAACCGATCGGAGGAAAATGATCATCTCGTCCTGACACTGGTTGCCTGGTTTGGCCTGATACGCAGAAAATATGAAATACCAATCCTTTTTTTGAAGGAGACAGAAGGCGGACCACAGGTAGTAGCCAAGGTAGAAACGATTCAGCGTGGGAACAAGGTAAAAGATAAAGTTCAGGACTTTACACGTAAGCAGGTAAAAAAGTGGTATCACAACTATCGTGAAATACTGGAAAAAGTACGTGATTTACAACCGTTGTTTAACCAATTGTGCAGACACATTCGCTGTACGAATCTAGAATGGCATACACTGATGGGGACGGGACAAGCTTCAGACACAGGGGCGCTGACAGGGATCATCTGGGGCGTAAAAAGCATGCTCATCGGTTTCGTTTCTCATACGATTACGTTGCACGCCATACCGCGGATGAGTGTGCAGCCAGTTTGGAATCAAGCAATCATCCAAACGCAATTTCGCTGCGTTCTTCATTTTTACTTGGGCTATGTATTGATTACAGTCGTGAAAATGGTGCTGCGCTTGAGAAAAGGTAGACAACGCAAATGGCAAACAACACCTTCCGGGGCATGAAGTGAAAAGAAAAACCTCCTCATAAATAAATGCTCACGTGTACATGCTCCGAATTTGTTGTGGGTATGTTAACAGATGAGTATGATCGAAAGGAGGAACAAACATGGCAGACCACCCGATTCAAGGCTTGATGCGTACGGCAATGGAAAATTTAAAGCAAATGGTCGATGTCAATACAATCATCGGAGATCCTGTAGAGACACCGGATGGTAGCATCATTCTTCCCATTTCCAAGGTAGGCTTTGGTTTTGCGGCTGGGGGCAGTGAATTTCAATATGAACACCACCACCAAGGAACGATTGGCTATCCTTTTGGTGGGGGGAGTGGGGGTGGCGTTTCCATTACGCCAGTAGCGTTTCTGGTTGTTGGCAAGCAAGGAATTCGTTCGATTCCGCTGGAAAATACTACGCACCTCTACGATCGTATTTTGGATTCGGTTCCACAGTTTGTGGAAAAGATGCAAGGGATGTTTGGCAAACACGAGGAACCGCACATCGAATCCAACACGATTATCGCTACTGCGGACGATCACGATTTAGAACGTTTGATGGAGCGGGATTGATGTATGAAATAAAACAGGTATGCCAGTTGTTGCTAGAGGCATACCTGTTCTTCTTTTTACTTACCACAGTACATTCAAAAACAATCCAGTTTTCGTAATGTGTTGGTACTGCAAGCTGGAGATCGAGGTAAATGAATACGGATGCAATCCGGCTACCTCGTCATAGTATCGCGAAAAGGTACTTAACGGCTTGTTTTGAAGCTGCAGCACCTCTTCACGGAATTGGAGAGACAATCCTTGCATAGCATCCGCAAAGTCAGTGGAACGAGCCTCCACAGCTTTCAGCCATATTTGTTCGTCCAGTTCCAGCTCGCCAGTTGCAAGGAGACTGATCCCAAATGGTTGCAACCCGGTATCAGCAGTTTTTGCGACTCGCTCAAACGTAACCAGCTTTTGGGTGGCCAATGTGTGCTCATTTTCTTGCAAAAAATGATGCAGTCGATTAAAACGGTCTACGAGCAAGCGAGTCTGCCGCAATAATCGATCCGTTTCAGTGTTTGGGCGTGTGGAGTCAAATGCTTTGGCAGCCTCGTCCAAGTCGGCAGAGTAGCGGTAGAGTCGCGACAGTGAATCCGACAGCTCTGTCATCCATTGCTGCTGACGGGTGTAGTAAGGCTGTAGGTTATAAGTTGAAATGGGTTCCACTGGCGTATTTAATTTTGCCTGAACCATTTGAAAATGATAACGCCCTACCCGTTGGATGTATGGGACATAACTGACTCGATTTACTTTCATACCGTTTCACCTCGCGTGCAATCAACTACTCTCCATTATAGACGATGCTTACTCCATTTCAATCAACAGATCACCAGTTTCGATTGCTTCGCCTGCTTTCACGTATACGGCTTTGATTTTTCCGTCCATAGGAGCTTGGATGGTCGTTTCCATTTTCATCGCTTCGCTAACCAGCAAGTGCTCGCCTTTACGCACCTTGTCGCCTTCCGAGACTAACACTTTAAGTACTTTGCCCGGCATCGATGCGCCAAGATGGGCTGCGTTTTGTGAGTCAGCTTTGCGTCGTACCAACTCTGATACGATAGCCGATTGATCGCGGACGAAAATTTCACGCGGCTGACCATTTAATTCGAAATAAATGATGCGTCGTCCATCTGGGTGCAGCTCGCCAATGGCTACGAGCTTGATGATTAATGTCTTGCCTCGTTCAATCGTGATCGCCGTCTCTTCACCAGGACGCAGTCCGTAAAAGAACGTGGATGTGTTCAGAACAGAGAGATCGCCGTATTCCTTCATCCGTTGATCGAATTGCAGGTAAACCTGCGGGTACATGATGTAAGAAAGGACGTCCAGTTCACTTGGTTCACGACCGATCTTTTCTTCCAGTTCAGAAGCGACCGCGTCAAAATCAACAGGAGCGAGCAGTTCTCCTGGGCGAGCGGTAAAGGCATCGCGTCCTTTTAACACCAGCTCTTGTAATTGCTTAGGGAAGCCTCCCGGTGGTTGACCCAAATAGCCTTGGAAGAACTGAATGACAGAATCAGGGAAGTCGAGGCGTGTACCTTTTTCCCAGATGTTTTCTTCGTTCAAGTTGTTTTGCACCATAAACAGAGCCAGGTCTCCGACCACTTTGGAGGAAGGGGTAACTTTTACGATATCCCCGCACATCTGGTTTACTACTGCATACATATGCTTGACTTCTTCCCAGCGGCCTTCTAATCCGACAGCTTTGGCTTGCTGCTCCAGATTCGTATATTGACCGCCTGGCATTTCATGCACATAAACTTCGGTATTGCTTGCTTTCATGCCGCTTTCAAAGCCTTGATAGAATGGGCGTACGTCTTCCCAGTAATCGGACAATTTGTTAAACGATTCGAGAGAAAGTCCTGTATCGCGCTCCGTATGAGCCAAGCTGGCAATCAAACCGTTGAGGCTTGGCTGAGAAGTGAGGCCGGACATGGAGCTGACGCATGCATCCACGATGTCTACGCCTGCCTCGATCGCTTTTAGCAGCATAGCTGCGCCGTTCCCAGATGTGTCGTGCGTATGCAGGTGGATCGGGATTCCGATTTCCTGTCTCAGGGCACGGATCAGTTCGTAAGCAGCGTATGGCTTGAGCAAACCGGCCATATCCTTGATAGCCAGGATATGAGCTCCTGCTTTCTCCAATTCCTTGGCCAGCTCAACATAATAGGCCAGCGTGTATTTCGTTTTGGCCGGATCGAGAATATCGCCTGTGTAGCAAATCGCGGCTTCTGCTACCTTGCCATTATTACGTACGGCTTCGATCGCGGTCTGCATGCCTGGAAGCCAGTTGAGGCTGTCAAAAATACGGAATACATCAATACCATTCTGTGCGGAAGCTTTGACGAACGAGTGGATGACGTTGTCGGGATAATTTGTGTAGCCTACGCCGTTTGCCCCGCGGAGCAGCATCTGGAACAGCACATTCGGAATGCGCTGACGCAAAATCTGAAGTCTTTCCCACGGCGACTCCTGCAAAAAGCGCATAGTCGTGTCAAAGGTGGCTCCGCCCCACATTTCCAGGGAGAATAGTCCTGCTCCCAGCTTGCCAGTTGCTTCAGCTACGGAAGCGAGATCGTAGGTGCGCACGCGTGTGGCAAACAAAGACTGATGGGCATCGCGGAAAGTTGTATCTGTGACAAGCACTTGCTTCTGATCTTGAATCCAACGAACGAGACCATCTGCCCCTTCTTTATCCAGAATTTGCTTGGTTCCATCTGGATAAGGCTGAGTAAAGGGTGTACGCGGGATGCGAGGTGAGTCGAAATGTGGCTTTTTATCCAGCTTTTCAAGCCCTGGGTAGCCATTGACAATGGTGTTACCGATGTAAGATATTAATTTGGTACCCCGATCCTGACGGCCAGGGAAGATGAACAATTCTGGTTTGGTATCAATGAACGAAGTGTCGTAGCTGCCGCTGAGAAAATCGGGGTGAGTCACCACATTTTCCAAAAACGGCAGGTTGGTCTTTACGCCACGAATCCGGAATTCACGCAAAGTCCTGAGCATTTTTCCTGCTGCCTGATCAAAGCTGGTTCCATACGTTGAGATTTTAACCAGAAGCGAGTCGTAGAACGGTGTAATGATCGCTCCTGGATAACCGTTTCCGCCATCCAGACGTACACCAAAGCCGCCGCCGGAACGCCATGCGGATAAACGTCCTGCATCAGGAAGGAAGTTGTTCTCGGCATCTTCTGTCGTCACACGGCATTGGATAGCAAATCCGCTCATCTGGATCTGGTTTTGACTGGCAATGCCGATTTCCATATCGGACAGAGCGTGTCCTTCTGCAATACGGATTTGGGCTTGGACAATGTCGATCCCGGTAATGAGCTCCGTAATGGTGTGCTCCACCTGAATCCGCGGATTGACTTCAATAAAGTAAAAGCGTTTGTCCGGTGTCAGCAAAAATTCAACGGTACCCGCGTTGGAATAGCCTGCTTTTTGCATGAGCGTCAGGGCAGATTGGCAAATTTCTTCGCGCAGCTTGTCATCGAGGGAAAGGCTAGGTGCAACCTCAACGACTTTTTGGTGACGCCTTTGCACGGAGCAATCCCGTTCGTACAAATGAACGATGTTGCCGTGGTTGTCACCGAGAATTTGTACTTCAATATGTTTGGGCTGTTCCAGGTAACGCTCGAGATATACTTTGGCATTGCCAAAGGAAGAGCGGGCTTCAGATCGTGCCCGATCCAATGAATCTTGTAATTCATCCTGGCTGCGTACAATGCGCATACCTCGGCCGCCACCGCCGGAAACTCCCTTGATGATGATGGGATAACCGTATTCTTTTGCAAAAAGGAGCGCCTCTTGCAAGCTCTCAATCGGTTCTGGTGTCCCAGGAATGATAGGGATTTCCGCTTCAATGGCAAGACGGCGTGCTTCCACCTTATCTCCGAACTTGTCAATTAGTTCAGGAGATGGACCGATAAAGATGATGCCTTCTTCTTGACAGCGTTGTGCGAATTCGGCATTTTCGGCAAGGAAGCCATACCCTGGGTGAATCGCATCGATGTCGTTGCGCTTGGCAATCTCAATAATGCTGTCGATATCCAGGTAAGCCTCAATGGGACCTTTCCCTGCGCCTACCAAATAGGACTCGTCCGCCTTAAAACGATGAATCGAAACGTTGTCCTGCTCAGAGTAAACGGCCACGGTGCGGATGCCCAGCTCAGTAGCAGCACGGAAGATCCGAATCGCAATCTCTCCGCGGTTCGCTACGAGCAATCGATTAATCTTTCTCTTTAACATGTTTCTCTCCCCCTAGGTCTCTAAATAAGCGACGCATAAAAATTATATATAGTATAAATATACAAAATTTTCTCTACACAAGACACTATTTTTTGCGAAATTGCATCATTAAGGTGCTTTTGGAGGATAACACACGATTCTAAAGCATCAGAATGGAGTGGGAAAGATGAAACAAAAGCTACCGGTTTTTGTATACGGCACTCTTTTGGAAGGATTTCCAAACTACGAACGGTACGTCCGACCTTATAGGCACGATGCATTCCCTGCAATTATAAAGGGAGAATTGTATCATTTGCCACCGGGATATCCTGGTTTACTACAAGGTACGAACGAAATTACAGGTACTGTCCTCTACTTCGCCACCGATGAGTACGAAAGCGCACTGGCAGGCTTGGATGAGTTGGAGGACTATTACGGAGCGGGCGATTTGCGTAATGAGTATGAACGGATCATCGTACCGGCGAGACTGATCGGTACGGCAAACAAGGAAGTCATGGCTTACGTTTATCGCTATTTGAATGAAGCGTACGTCAAATGGAAAGGGATAAGGCTTGCTCATGGGGATTGGCGCCGCTTTATGCACGAGCGGCAAACTGAATAGGCAATGACGCTTTTGCCAAAACTGGTAGGGAAAAGGAGGGGGCCCTGCCATGGAAATGCTTCAGAAAGATCCAGCACAGATTTGGCGCCTGCTAATTCCAGAGAGTTATTGGATGTATCCGGACCAAGTGCCTGATGACGAACTGATCTTTCATTATCGTGACCATATCTATTTCGTGAACAACGATGGCTCTGTTTTAGCGATGCCAAAGCCAGCCTGTTTCGATCTGTTAGATTTGGGTACACTGCTTGAGTACCTGGCCACTTCTGATGATACGGTTGACTTTGATGATGAGGGAGAATTCGATTTTGGGTTTGTATTAAAGCGAATGGGTTACATCGTACCGGTTAAAGAAAAACGCGAAAAAGCGACGTATCAAATTGAAATTATCAACACAGCGTTGCCCAAAGCGCATGGAACCCGCTATGAATTGAAAAATGTTCACTTTGTGTTCGCGCTTTATCATGCACTGATGCGTTGTCATGAGCTCAATGCGAAAACCGATTGGGAATATGAGCACGAAGTGAAGCGAATTGTTAAGGTAGATTCTAGCGCGGCTGGAAAAGTGCAAGTGAATCTGTAATTTCTACTATTGGCATAGTGAAAAAAAGTGAATGATAGGGTATGATAAATAGGTACATATGAATGATTGGTGAGGAGGAAGAAATCATGACAACAGCTGTAGAGCGCCAAGGCGCATTTGCTTTCAAAGGAGCACCAGTTACTCTGCTCGGTCCTGAAATCAAAGTAGGAGATACTGCTCCTGATTTCACAGTAGTAGGTGGTGACCTGTCTCCTGTAACTCTGCAAGATTCCAAAGGAACGGTTCGCATCATCTCCGTAATCCCTTCTATTGACACTGGTGTATGCGACGCTCAAACTCGTCGTTTCAACGAAGAGGCTGCGAAATTGGATGGGGTAACTGTCCTGACGGTTTCCGTTGACCTGCCATTCGCCCAAAACCGTTGGTGCGGTGCTGCTGGTATCGACAAAGTAAAAACCGTTTCTGACCACAAAGATCTGTCTTTTGGTACAGCATACGGCGTAGCAATCAAGGAATACCGTCTGCTGTCCCGTGCCGTATTCGTTGTGGACGCAAATGACAAAGTAGTACACGCTGAGTATGTGGCTGCTGCTGGTGAGCATCCAAACTACGAAGCTGCAATTGCTGCTGCACAAGCTGCGAAGTAAGCAACAAAACAGCTCCAAACAGAACCAAACCTTTTTTCGTACGAGTTGCGAAAAGAGGTTTTTTTATTTGGGGAAATTCCCTTGACATTAAAAGTAACCACTGGTTATATTATAACCACCGGTTAGTAACCAGTGGTTACAAAAGATAACGAAGGCTGTATCGAGGAGGACATAGCTTTATGGTCAGCAAACAGGAATTGCGATCAGAGGAAACGAAACGGGCCATTTTGACGGCAGCGGGTGAACTTTTCGCCAAAAGGGGCTTTGATACGGTGTCTATACGAGAGATCGCGAAAGCAGCAGGCTGTTCTCATACTACGCTTTACATTTACTTTAAAGACAAGGAAGCGCTCCTGCACCAATTAGCCGAGGGGCCATTGCAGGGATTAGCGCAGCAGATCGAAACCACTCTCGAAAGCGACGTCCAATCTCCCGAAGATAAATTACGCAAAGTCAGTTTGTTATTTATCTGGTTTTCGCTTAAGAACCAAAACATGTACACGCTATTTTTTATGACCAAGGCGTCACGTATTGATGAAGAGTCTTCTACAAGCCAGTTGCAAAAGCTGCGGACTCATCTGTTCCGACTTTTAAGGCAGGCCGTGTCGGAGTGTTTGCCAGCGAGCCTGAAGGAAGAGGAGGCTCTGGCGTACGCGCGGATCTATTTTTATACCTTGCAAGGAATCGTAGGAACGTACACGCATTCGGAGGAACCGCTCGAGAGCTTGATGGAAAGGCTGACCCCTACATTTGAGTTGGCAGTAGAGGTCATGCTTGCCGGATGTAAACAAAACGCGAGCAGAGGAGAGGAAAAGAAATGAAAGTAGAACAAGTCTCTGAGCATATCTGGTGCATTCGTTCGTGGCTGCTGATACCGGTGCGTGTCTGGGTAGTAATTGAGCAAGATGGTGTCACTTTGGTTGATGCCGGGATGCCCTTTATGGCAATAGGAATTCTGAAAGCAATCGACGGGCTGGGAGCTGGACCGTTGAAGCAAATCCTCTTAACCCACGGTCATTCCGACCACGTAGGGGCGGTCCAAAAGATCATGGAAAGGAAGTCAACTCCACTATATGCGCATCGAATAGAAATCCCGTATATGGAAGGAGAACAGCTGTATCCTGGTCGCAAAAAACGAGAAAGGAATGTGCAGCCAGGGCTTGCAAAGCCGTTGCCTGAAACAGAGGACAAAGAACTGGCGTCAATCGCAGGCTTGCGCCCTTATCTCACACCAGGACATTCTCCAGGGCATGTCGTCTATTATCACGAGAAGGATCGCGTACTTTTGGCAGGAGATCTGTTCACGTCAAAACGAGGCAGACTTTACCGGCCGATGCCGATGTTCACCGCTGATATGGCTGGCGCATTGAAGAGCAGTTTGATTATTCGAAAACTACAGCCGAAGCATCTCGAAGTATGCCACGGCAACTCCGTGAAAAACCCAGCCGAACAGCTCGATGCCTATTTACAGGAAACAGCCACTTCCTACTCCATTCCAGCTGGTACTTGGCAGTAGAGGTAAGCTAGGGAAAGTTAAGAAGGTCAGGTCAGTTTTTTGCTCATCAGAACACTCCGGTAATTGGTCTGGTTCCATTGTGTGTATGCGACTAACCGATAGCCGCGTGCCGTGTAGTAACGGATCAAGTGATGTGCACCTTCGGCAGTATCCAGCGCCAGTTCTTTTGCGTCATCTTGGACGGCCATCTCCTCGACGCGACGAATCAGCTCGTCACCGATTCCTTGTCTGCGATATTCGGGATCGACAGCGAATTGTCCGAATTTGGCTACGTTGGGCTGGTCGTACCATGGTGCTCCTTTTGCAGAAGCGGGTGGGTAGTACAAGATGGTAGCGATTATCTTCCCATTCTGTAAGCCGACCAGGCAGTGGGCGTTTTCCATCCTTTTAAGAGTCATCGGGGCGTCTTGGTGAGAGGCAACGAATCGAAATCCCATCTCAGCCAGAGTTTGATATGATTTGTTGAGCAAGCGGGTCAATTCTTCAATAGAATCTGTTTGAGAGTCAAAATCTCGAATGTGAAGGCTAGTTAGAGGGATGTGCGTATCTGGCATGGTCATTCGCTCCTTTTCTGTATTACGATTTTGTAAATTCTGATAGTATAGCACGAATTGTCGAAGCCGGATGAAACGTACCGGCTTTTTTCTCGTCTTATTAGAGAGGTGATTGGATGAAAAAGGTAGGAATCGCTGCCCAGCTCTATCTGACAGCAGCATTATTGTTGACCGGTTGCCAGAATAGCTTCATCAATCAAGCAAAATCGCAGGAGCTCGCCCAACCACCTGAGCCGGTTATCGCTTGGAAGGGAAAGTTGGCCGCGACTGTGCCGACAGCATCTTGTTGGAGCTATGAAAACGAAGCGCATTGCACAGATAAAGCTGCACCACCTGAAATTGTTGGTGAGATGAAGCCAAAACCCCTGCAAGTCAAACCGGGTGCCACATTGTCAGTAACGTATGCAGAAGCACCGACAGAGAACTCTTTGCGTGTGACCCAGTGGATTGGAACGAAACAGATCGAGCAATCGCTTACGAACGGCAACCAATGGAAGGCGCCGGATCAGCCGGGCTGGTACTTGTTTGATGTTCGCGGTCAATGGATGCAAGGGGATGCAGGGCACGCCTTTGTGATTGAAGTCCGGGATAGCCTGCAGATGTCGCCTCTATAAAGATCTTTTTGGTATACTGATCCGAGAGGTATGGCCAAAAGGAGAGACAGCATGTTAGAAGAGTTGATTCGCTTTACCGCTGATGAAGCGGACGCAGGACATACAGTAAGGGATGTATTGCAAAAACGTTACGGAGTCTCTAGACGCCTATTGATTCGGGCCAAATTTAAAGGGCGAATCACCCGTAACGGCCTGCTGGTATTTGTTAACGAAAAGCTGCAGGCGGGAGATGAAATTGCGGTCATGGTGGAAGAGGATGCCGAAGAGACGGTAGCTCCCGAGGAAATGCCGCTTTCAATCCGCTATGAAGACGATGATCTGATGGTGATCGCAAAGCCGGCAGGGCTGGTCATTCACCCTACAGGGAATCATGCGAGCGGTACGCTTGCCAATGGCGTGATTGCGTATTGGAAAAGCAAGGGGGAACGGCGCAGATTCCGCGCGGTTAATCGTTTAGATAAAGATACCTCGGGTCTGTTGATTGTGGCTAAAAATCAGTGGGCGCATGAACAGTTTAGCAGGATGCAGCAAGAAAGAACCTTGCACCGCACCTATCACGCGATCGCAGAAGGGGAAGTCAAAGCCGATGAGGGCACTCTGGATGGTCCAATTGGACTCGCCGATGATTCTTTTATTACCAGGCAAGTACGCCCCGATGGACAAGCAGCTGTCACTCATTTCCGTGTTATAGCGCGAGGGGAGGGCATGAGCCACCTGGAGGTAAAGCTCGATACGGGGCGCACCCACCAAATACGTGTGCACATGAGCCATCTGGGGCATCCATTGGCGGGGGATGATCTGTATGGGGGAAGCCGGACTTATATTGGAAGACAGGCGCTGCACGCAGCACGCCTCAGCTTTTTCCATCCTCGAAACGGTCTCTTGATGGATTTCACGGAACCGATGCCCCTGGACATGCAGCAACTGGCAGCAAGATTTTTCTAGGGAAACATGTCGTAGGAATGACAGAGGCGAAAAATTTCGTCATTTTCCTCTGGTAATTCGAAAGCGTTTTCGATATGATAAGAGCAATGAAACAAACGATGAACAGTGGAAACACTGGGACGAGAGCTGGTTGTCTGCGGGGAAAAATCCCGCAAGATTTTTTTCGGTAGCAGACAAAGCCCAGCTTGCGCCTGATGCATGTTTCGGAACGTTTGACAATGGGGTGCCCCTCGTATTTGTCATGCAACCGATTCGGCTTGGGGGTGAGCTGGGTTTTTTGTTGCATAAAGAAAAGGGGAGGAACGAAAATGGCTTTTTACTATCGAATGGGAGAGGTTCCACACAAACGGCATACTACCTTTTACAAGCCTGACGGGGAGCTGTACCGGGAGCAGGTCATGGGTACAAAAGGGTTTTCCGGGATACAGTCCATTTTGTATCATCACAATCCGCCTACACAAGTCCGTGAAACACGCAAGTATGCGGATGTAGGGCTCGAATTTGTGGAGCAAGAAGGGCTTGTGCACCAGCATTTTCAAACCTTTCAATTTGAGCCTGAGGGGGACCCTGTTTTTGGCCGCCGTTATTTAATGGGCAACAACGACGTCGTCCTCGGAGTATGTGCGCCGACCGAGGCGATGAATTACTTTTATCGCAATGCCGATGGGGATGAAGTTATTTTTGTGCATCAAGGCACAGGTGAACTGCAAACCATTTTCGGCACACTCACATACAGACCGGGTGATTATTTGGTCATTCCCATCGGAACCACATACCGGATCGTCCCTTCCGCGCAAAGCCGGTTTTTGGTCATCGAGTCGCAAAATGAAATTGTTCCTCCCAAGCGGTATCGCAACGAGCACGGGCAATTACTGGAGCATTCGCCATTTTGCGAACGCGATATCAGGGTCCCGGAAAAGCTGGAAACGCATGTCGAAAGCGGCGATTTCGAGGTCCGGGTCAAGCGGCAGTCGATTGTGTACAGTTACTTTTTTGACTTCCATCCATTTGATGTCGTAGGGTGGGATGGGCATTTGTATCCATATGCATTAAGCATTCACGACTTTGAACCAATCACTGGGCGCGTTCATCAGCCGCCTCCAGTCCATCAGACCTTTGCGGGACAAAACTTTGTCATCTGCTCGTTCGTTCCGCGTATGTACGATTACCACCCGCAGGCGATCCCGGCGCCGTATTTTCATAGCAATGTAGAAAGTGATGAAGTGTTATACTACGTAGATGGCAACTTCATGAGCAGAAAAGGCGTCTATGAGGGGTCGATCACCTTGCACCCGATGGGGATTCCACACGGCCCGCATCCAGGCAAGGTAGAGGCTAGCATCGGCAAAAAAGAAACGAAGGAACTGGCCGTCATGCTGGATACGTTCCACCCGCTGCGCGTCACCCGACAAGCGCTGCAAGTGGAGGACGGGGCGTACATGTCGAGCTGGTTGCCGCCACGAGAGTAAAGAAGAGGGGTAGCCTGTATGGAAATCGCAATAAGTGATATAGCCTTTCAGGAAAAATACAAGCTGTTGATTGGATGTATTGTACCGAGACCAATCGCCTGGGTGACGTCTCTTGGAGAGGACGGAGTTATTAATGCCGCGCCGTTCAGTTATTTTAATGTGGCGAGCATCGAGCCGATGATGGTGTCCATCGCGATCATGAGAAAACCAGAGGGCGTCATGAAAGATACAGCACGGAATATCCTGACAATCGGACAATTCGTAGTCAACATGGTCGATGTCCATAATGTAGATGACATGAATCAAACGTCAGCCAATTATCCGCCGGATGTCAGCGAAGTGGAAGCCCTCGGGCTAGATCTACAACCATCTGCTCTGGTCAAAGTACCGCGTCTCGCAGCATCGCGCATTCACTTCGAATGCAAACTGCATCAGATTGTAGAGCTGGGCACCCCCACGACAAGTGACTTGATACTGGGCGAGGTTGTACACGTCCATGTGGCTGATGAATTGTATGAGGATGGAAAAATAGACGCAAAAGCCTTTTCACCTGTCAGCAGGCTGGCCGGACATTCGTATGCGACCCTGGGCGAGTTGTTCGACCATCCACGACCAGTATATACACCTGATGCCGAAAACAAGTAAATAGGAGACACTACAAAAAAGACCGTTCCCGCTATTCTGGGGGGACGGTCTTTTTCTGTGAAAAGCACCTCGCGTCTTCGTTACTCCAAGCCAGGATAACGAGAGACGGCATCAGGTCTGATCCAGCGGTTGTACTCTCCAGATGTGCTGGCATTGACTGGCGGGCCGTAGGGAGTCGCGTTGGGCTCCCAGCCAAGGGGATGAACTACGTTTTGCTGGTAGTAATACTGACGGTCACTCTGGATAAAGGAACGATCCACCTGATCATTCGGAGTACAGCCTGCGAGCAGGAAAATCGTTAAGAACGCGAGAAGCGGCATCGCTGATCACCTCACCAGTAGCGTGAACCGGATGCCGATGTTTCATGCAAGCTTGGCCAATATCCGTCCAAAGACGGAGGGCAAATCCCTCTGTGGACCATTTTGTCATTTGCATTATCAAGGTATCTTAGTATATACAAGGCAAACGGATACTGTAGAGAGGAAGGAATGCTATGATGGAAAGACGTTTATACCGTTCACAGCAAGATAAACGGTTATTTGGAATCTGTGGTGGAATTGCACGTTTTCTAGGAATTGACTCTACGCTGGTTCGCGTGGGGGTTGTCATTTTAACGGTTTGTACGGGGATACCCATTTTGATTTATTTGCTTTTGGCGATGATCATGCCCAAAGAACCTCGCTGGTCGTACACTCCCGAAGGCTTTGACCCATATGACTCACCGTATCATGCGCAAACCCGAATGAACGATTTGGATTCCGAAATCGATCGTTTGGAAAAGCGTGCGCTGGTGCAGGAAGTCTATCGCCTCCGTGAAGAGCTGGGGAAATACAAAGGAATATAACCTAAAAAGGAGACTTTTTACCCTTGTGGGTGGAGTCTCTTTTTGGTGCTTTTTTGTTTTGGGGCCCATTGACTCAAAATGGTCGTCAACTATTGGAACTTTGCGCATAACATGTAAGGTGGATAACGTACATAGGGAGGGAAAAGCAGTGTATCTCGGCGTTTTTGATTTGAATCAGCGTTTGGAGCAAACCCGTAAAGTGCTGCGGGAGAAGCAACATCTGAAAAAGCTGATTGAAGAAGACATCCAAGCATTAGAAAAAGACGTAAAAGATCTAGAAGCGATGACAGACAAAAACAAACTCGCAACAAGTTCTCAACGGTAAAAACGAAAACCCAAAAAAAGTGGCAACTGCGATAATGTGCAGATATGCCACTTTTTCTATTCATGCGATCTAGCTATCGGATAGCAGAGTCGAGCAATTTCTCCACAATGGAGGGGAGCATCCGAATCGCTACGCTGTTCGTTCCGTAGGTTTGGCTGTCGGCGTAGGTTCCCTCCATCAGCAGGATCAAGGTATAAGCGAGCTCTGTAGGATTGGCTGCACCAAGTAATGTCGTCTTTTCGAGAAAGGCATCCTGAATGCGCTTTTGATGAGCACACACCATTTCACGGACAGGATGAGTGGTATCGGGAAATTCGACCGCTACATTGATAAAACAGCATCCGCGAAATTGATCACTTGAGGCCCTCGCAGCCAGATCCGAAAAGAATTGGATCAATTGCTCACGAGGCTTTTCGGGATGCCAGCTGAGGCCCTCTTCCCATTCCTGCCAAAAAGCTTGCTGCTTTCTACTCATGTAAGCCAGAATCAGGTCAGTCTTGGATGAAAACTGGCGATAGACGCTCATTTTGTTGATTCCTGCTCGCTCGACGACAGCGTCTACACTAACGGCATGAATCCCTTCCTGGTAGAACAGTTCTTCGGCAGCATTTAAAATGATTTCTTGTGCCTTTTTGCGAGGAATCCGGGTGCGCTTGTTTGCAGTCATAGACAAAGCCCGCCTATGATTTCCAGATGTCTGCAACGATCTCAAATGAGCGGATGCGATCCTCATGATGGAACATTTGAGTCGTGATCATGAGTTCATCGGCTTGCGTTGCATTCAACAATTGCTCTAGCTCGTGTTTCACGGTATCAGGGTTACCGATGACCGAAGAGCGCAGCTGGGATTGAACGGAGAGCTTTTCGAATTCACTCCAAATTTCATCCATATTGTCTACCGGCGGCTGGATAGGCTTAAGGTCGCCACGGATGATGTTCAAAAATGCCTGGAAGTGGGAAGTAGCCAGACGCTGCGCTTTTTCATCTGAATCCGCAGCCATCACATTGACGCCGACCATCGCATACGGTTTGTGCAGCACCTCTGATGGACGGAAGCAGTGACGGTATGTTTGCAGTGCAGTCAACGTGTAATTCGGTGAAAAATGACCCGCAAATGCAAACGGAAGGCCAAGCAAGCCAGCCAGGCGCGCTGAGAAGTCGCTTGAGCCGAGCAGCCAAATGGGAATATTCAACCCTTCGCCCGGAATGGCACGCACACCCGTAGAGGTGCCGTCGTTTGCGGGTGGACGCAGATATTCGCGCAGCTCTTCCAGAAGCTCCGGGAAATCTTCTCCGCCGATTCGCATATCACGGCGCAAGGCACGAGCCGTACGTTGATCGGCACCGGGAGCTCGTCCAAGACCTAGATCAATACGTCCGGGATAAAGAGATTCAAGCGTACCGAATTGTTCCGCGATGACCAGTGGAGCATGATTGGGGAGCATGATCCCACCGGAGCCGACCCGCAGCTTTGTTGTTCCGCCAGCGATATGACCAATCAGCACGGAGGTGGCGGAGCTGGCTACACTCGGCATCGAATGATGTTCTGCGAGCCAATAGCGCAAAAAGCCCCACTTTTCCACATGTACAGCCAGATCCAGGCTGTTGCGGAAGGAATCGGCCGCAGTCCCTCCCTGAATGATAGGGGCAAGATCCAAGACGGACAATGGTACATCACTAAGTGATTTAGATGTATTTGTTTCTGGCATGTTTGGGTGACCCTCCTTTGACGATGAGCGGGGACGTGCTTGATGCATTTTTTGTTACTACTCGGTAACAAATGTAATTGCATGATACGTACCAGCAAGATCTATGTCAAGGTTCCGATGTTCTTTGCAGCACATTTGATGTAATCCTTCACCAAGTTTGAGAAACGTATCACAAAGTGTGAGACAAATCCACAAAGGTTGAGACAAGTATCATTTGAAATCCGCGTCATATCAAGGTGCAATTTCATAATGTGTGAGACGGATAAAAAGTGAGTTTGAATTCACAGTAAAATATTTTTTAGCTATTATTTGAGGTTATCATATCGAATTTCCATTTGTTCATTGTTTATACTTATCCCCATTCGGCCTATAATACTTGCCAGATTAAGAAACATATTAGGGGGAGAGGATAAGACAATGATCGATGAAGATGGATTTGGCAGATGTGATCACTGTAACTGTTATTTCGAAGAAGATCTGGAAGAACTAATATTAACTAATTCATCAAAAACTATGGTCTGGCATTTCTGTTCATGGAGGTGCTTGACCCAATATTCCAAGAAAATCATTGAATTGGTCGTTCATGTGGATGAGGAAACAAAGAGGGTATGCGAAATCAAGGTCATCCAATGTGAAGAAAAGAGAACATAGTATTTTGTTCAATATTATTAGGTTCTATAAGAAAAACGGTTTGGCTCTATGCCAAACCGTTTTCACGTAAAAAATATATGATCTGTTGCTTATGATGATTATCGTGGGCAACAAATTCTTTCAAAATATATGAAAGAGAGTAGGGGGTTCCAGTGTGTGGACAATGTGAAACGCCATTGGCAGTCAAGTGCTCATGCAATTCGGTATCGGGCATGTCCCAAAGCTGAGTAACAAGTTGTTCTCTGATTTGAATCACTTCCGCAATCAATCCTGCTTGTGAAACACCTGACCTTGAATAAACTGATGCCCTTTGATTATACGTATCAAAATCAGGGAAGACCATTCCTTCTCCTTTTCTTATTGAAGGGAGTATCTTCGAAATCAAGTAGTTGTCCCAATTCATAATGTGGGCAACAATCTCGCTTATCGACCATTTTCCAGTGGAAATGGGTTTGAACCACGTATCAGTATCCACTTTCTTTAGTGTAGCCACCCAAGAAGCAAATTCTTTGAAACTTAGAATGTCATTTTGATCTTTCACAAAAATCCCCCTACTTAGAAAATAAACTTACCAAATTTTATCATAAAATCTCTGGATAGAAACGTGTGTTCTTTCCTTGGGTCAGGATTCTGAGGCTACTCAGAGGAGGAGAGGAAGGGTATGGTAAAATGAATATGGGGGTGATAACAGTGAATCTCATTGTTTTCTTGTGGTGGATGTCAGGGATTCTCTCCTTTGGTGTTTTATTTTTCGCAATCGTGGCACAGTCGTCGGTGTTGGCGCTTATTAGCGCGGCATTGATTCTTCCTGTGGCGTCTTATTTTGGTGGAGCTGGAAATGCCATTCAGCTCATTGGATTGTTTCCACTGATTCATGTCGTGTTAGCCGTTGTTTTCTACTGGAAAAAGAAAAGGAGGCGAACCTGATGTATTTAGAGGAAGAGGCTTACGGAATGTTAAATTGGGGATTTGCCGTCGTAATGGTGATCCAATTGATTTGGGTCGTTTCTTTGAAGATACAATACAAATTCAACAACGAAGTGTTCGGCTGGTTACTTGCTTACCTTGTTTCCTTTGCATTGGCGGGGTACAAACTGTTAGAAGCGATCAATACGTTTGAAATGAAACATCCGATGGGTTCTGAAAATGCATCCGCCAGCATTGGCATGTCGGGGATTTTGTGGTCATTCAGCGTATTTTGTATGCTTTTTGGTCTATCGCGCCTGCTATCGAATCGAAAGGGGGATGGAGGAGACGCTGATGAAACAAAATCCTCAACATGATGTGGATCCGAATGCCTCTCCATGGGTAGATCCGAACTTGGAAAGCATCCAAAGAGTTGAAGGAGGCGCACCCAAAAAAGTGGTTTGGGGAGCATTGCCGAAGTGGTTGCAGAAGTTCGGGATTACTTTCATAATCATATTTTTCGCTTTGATCGCGCTACTGGTTTTTTCTGCTCTTACGAAATAACCTCTTGAACATAAATAGTCCCACAAATGGCGGCTGTATTTAACGAATAGGAAAAAGTTTTCGAAAAAATAGAAGTAAGTGGCGATGATAATAATGTTAGAGAACCGCAAAGCTGCATTGAAAGGGAGTAATCTGTTATCTTGAATGAATCACTACAGACTTCGGAGGAAGTACATCATGAAACGAGTGCTGTTGTTTTCAGTGATTATCTTATTTTTGGTTGCATGCGGGGAAAGGAACGGTGAAAAGAACGAACTGATTCAGGGGATCTTGTCTGATGAACAGGGCAAATATTTTGTTCATGTTTATGTTAAAAGGGAAACAAATATAAATACGCAACAAATTGAGGAAATGGTTGATGCTCGTTATGAAGGGAAAACAAAGAAATTAACCTTTGCATATGTTGACGATTACCGAAAAGATGCGAACATACTGGGCATAAATACGTACCCAACATACGTTGTATTGGATGACAAAGGAATTGTCCTACAAACCAGTGATGAAGAGGAATTGAAGAAGTTCTTTCAGTTGTAAGGGGATGCAAGCATGAACGAAAGACTTCCTGCAAAAGAATTGGCTGATCATTGTGGTGTATCGATACAATTGGTCCGACGATTTTGCGAAACGGGAGAAATCAAAACCGAAAGTGGAATGATTCCGAAGTCCGAACTACGCGTAAATTCGATTTGCTTGCATTGGATTGAAGAGAAATAATTATTCTGGTCTCGTTTGAAAGCTGCAAAAGCTGTTATACAAGATGACGAGGACTTCATTGAGCGTTTGCAACAAGCCGAGAACGACAGCAAAGAGAAAGTGTAGAGTGATGAAAATTGAAAAAACTACTCAGCGTCGTGTTCGCTTTTCTGGTAGGGTGTGTTTTTTTCATGGGTACAACCTATGCAAATTGGGCATATATGTTTGTTGTCAATGACGGAAAAATATATATCGTTTCGGATAGTCAAGTTGATCTAAAACAAATTGGTTCGAAGGTAGGTGAGGTTACTAAATATTCTGATCAAGAAAGTACTTACTCAGGGAATTTTTCAAATCGATATCCGAAAGGTACTGAATACTATGAAATAATTGGAAATGACCTACATGAAGCAATTGCTGTTAAGGAAAATGAGGGACAATTTATCAAAGCGAATTTTCAAGGCGAGTATGCTGGCAGCAAGTATGATTGGCGAGGTTTTTTACCGTATATAGTCGGAGTTCTTTTCTTGTTCGTATTCATCTATTTAATAAAACAACGTTTGAAAAAAGAAGCATCATAGAAAAGAACGTGAAACGGGGGTTATGTCATGCGTAAGTATGTTTTGGTTACATCGAGTCTCATGATTGTTCTTACCGTATGGGAACTCATCTATGCGTATATGCCAAAGACAGGTCCGATTGGAGATGGTCCGAACATGGCTCGTGTTTGGCTCCAATCGTCCGCATCATTTATCGGGGGAATAGGTTTTTTGTCCTTGGCAATTTATCAGATTGTGAAAGAGAAAAAGACAAAATAACAAAAGCGTCCATTACTGCTTGGGACGCTTTTTTTCGTTTTCCAATGCTTCGATTCGCTTTTCTAATTCTTCGATCGTTCGCCGCATTGGCAACAACATGGCCACATGGCAGGCAAACAGCCAATTGTTTTTCCCAGCCCATTTGATTAATGTAGTCATAATTCATTCCTGTGCCTGTAAAGAATGGTCCCGCTTCATAATCGCAGCTCCAAGACACTTGCTGTATTAATCCCCCTGTATCTCACTATCTTTATCAAAAATTCGTCTTTTCTAAAGCTAACTGTACGCACCAGTTTCTAAATCTCCCAAATACTTAGCTCTAGCGTGAAGGTGAGTAATATCTCTACATTTTGAATCAATCACTTTTTGCAGTGCTTCTACTTGTAAGCCTTCTCGAAATACGCGCTTGCCTGTTGAGGTGAAAGGGTTTTGGGCGATAGGTGTCTCAAACTTGATGAACGCTTACAACATTGGATAAAAGAAAAGCCCTGTACATTTCGTACAAGGCTTTTCTTTGCTCTTCCTATTGTTTGGTCAAAATGACAGGACCATCCGCCGTGATCGCGATGGTATGCTCGTATTGGGCAGAAAGCTTTCCGTCCCGCGTGCGGGCTGTCCAGCCATCTTCGTCAATGGATACGTGGTACGTGCCGATATTTAACATCGGCTCGATGGTGATGACCATACCTTCTTTAAGGCGCTGGCCGCGTCCTGCTGGACCAAAATGAGGAACGTATGGCTCTTCATGCATCTCTTGGCCGATCCCGTGACCGGTAAAATCCCGAACTACTGAGTAACCTTCGCCTTGCGCGTACGTCTGGATCGCGTGGGAGATGTCTCCGATTCGGTTTCCGACGACAGCTTGCTCAATGCCTAGATACAAGGACTTTTCAGTCACTTTCAACAGTTTCTTCGCTTCCGGTGAAACGTTGCCTACCTCATACGACCAGGCCGAATCAGCCAGCCAGTCATCTTTACGCACTACCATATCAATCGTCACGATATCTCCGTCACGAAGTGGCTCTTTTTTCGGAAAACCGTGGCAGATCACGTCATTGACAGAGCCGCAGGTGGCGTACGGGTAACCGTGAAAGCCCTTTTGCTCTGGAGTAGCGTTGTGTTTTGCCAAAAACTCTTCTACGAATTGATCAATTTCCCAGGTGGAAATACCGGGGCGGATGATAGTCGCAATTTCACGATGGCAAGCTGCCAGGATTTTGCCTGCTGCCCGCATAAGTTCAATTTCTTCAGGTGTCTTGAGGATAATCATCGCTTCTCTCCTTGTCCTCGAATAGTTCTCTTCTCTCTACAGTATATAGTGTAGACTGGTTTTCGGCCAATTGCCACAGCCAAAACAGCATGGTAGGATGAGGAAGAAGTAAACAACCTGGGGGTAGGTAGCGTGGACAAGTTTCAAGAGCATCTGGCGAACTACCAGATACATGTGAAAGAAGACGTGGAAAAACGCGTGGCTTTTATACGCGAACAAATTGATGGGCAAAAACTCGGTGGAGCCGTTGTAGGGATCTCCGGCGGTATTGATAGTGCAGTGACTGCGGCGTTATGTGTCCGTGCCCTCGGGCGTGATCGAGTGATTGGTGTATGGCTGCCGGCGTATTCTCTCGGCGTTCATGAAGAAGATTCAAAGCGCCTGGCAAAGGCTATTGATCTTCATTTGGTTACCGTTGATGTAGGCCCGGCTTACGATGCACTCGTTCCTGTTATTGAAGGCGTATTGCCGCTTGATGACAAAACGAGGGGCAACACAAAAGCGCGACTTCGTATGACGACTCTATACGCGATCGCGAATCAAAAAGGATATCTGGTTGCAGATACGTGCAATCTCAGTGAGGTCCACGTCGGCTATATGACCAAAGGTGGAGATGGTCTGGCTGACTTCAACCCTGTTGCTAGCCTGACAAAGCATGAGATGCGCATTCTTGCCGCAGAGCTTGGAGTTCCAGATTCGATCATTACCAAGCCACCATCTGCTGACCTCTGGGAAGGGCAGACAGATGAGCAGGAAATGGGCTTTACCTACGAGGATCTCGACCGCTATCTCATTACAGGTGAGACCAGACCAGAGGCCAAAGAACGCATCGATTATTTGCACCGGATTTCAGAGCACAAGCGTAACCTCATGCCGGGAATTTAAAGATGTATACTGTTAATAGAGGTTGATTCTTGGGCAATTTTGTACGATAATAGAGGTTATGCACAGATCTCTCTAGAAAGAGGTGGAACAGATGTCGACGACTGAATTGATGCTGAGAACAAGTCTGGAAGGACGTGTGAAGCGTACCTTGCAAACGTATTTCCGTCGCCCCAACTACGTGTTGGTAAGCGAAAGCCTGGGAGCGAACGGCCTGTCCCCAGAACAAGTGGAAGTTACCTTGGAATTATTGAAGCAAGAGAATACTGTTGCCGAAATCATGGAGCAACTGCGGGATAAAGGCTACTTCGCATAACTTTGTGAGCAGAAAAAAGACCGGTATGACAATGGATTTGTCAATCACCGGTCTTTTTTGTTTTGAAGGGGTGTCATCCCCTCGTAAGAGATACGTCCCGATGACACATTTCGGCGCATCTTTTTTCGACGATAAAACTGCAGAGCTGCAGAGACGAGAAAATAACTGGCAACCGCAACAATCAGCCCCATGACGGCGCTGCCTGTAAAATAGGCAAGCCCCTTTTCCTTCATCCAAATCAACCATTTTTGCCAAGGCTCGTTATTGTGAATCAGGTGTTCTTGGAGCGGTTTACCGACGATTGCGTAGCCCAGATTGTAGTTGATGACCATAAAAATAGGAAGGACCAGCTTGCCGATTACGAATGCAATCAACGCAGCGGGTAAACTGGCGCGAAAGAGCTTGACCAGTGGAAAGAGCAATAGAAACGCTAGACCAAAGGTGGGAAGCGTGATGAATTCTACAAAAATCCCAACGCTGAAGCCCCTGGCGACAAAGGACGGCGCCCCTTTCATGCGAATCAGCTTGAAGTACTCGTATTTTAGCTTACGATAGATTTTTCTCCACATCTGGTCTGTCCCTCGTTTGTCCCGTAGCCATTTTTTTCATTATAACCAAAGGTGGTTTTAATAGTCATCAAAATTACAAGCATGAAATGCAATTCATCTAAAAAATAACGATTTGTTATTCTTGCAATCATTTCAATTAATTATCATAGAAAGTATTACCTAGGTAAACGTACACCGACGCCGATAGATTGTCAACCAAACTGACGATTTGTGAATACTTTTATCTTTTGGCATAATGGAGGGGGCAGACATGCCGGAAAAGTGGTGACATACGTGACTGAAGTGATGGCAACCATCGGCGACTCGATTTCGCAATATGGTTACGGAGCCTTATTTGGATTGTTTTTTCTGGGAATACTGGGTATGCCCTTGCCGGAAGAGACACTGCTCGTATTCTCAGGCTACCTCGTCTCTACGGGCAAGCTGGCGTACTTTCCTACCTTATTGGCTTGCTTTTTCGGTTCAGTTACGGCGATGACGGCTGCTTATTGGATCGGAAGAACTCTGGGATTTGCTTTTCTGGAGCGATATGGGAAACGATTGGGAATGGGCTATACGTTGTATAAAAAAACAGAAGACTGGTTTAATCGAGTAGGCAAGTGGGCGCTCCCCCTCGGGTATTTTATCCCTGGTGTTCGGCAGTTTACCGCTTATTTTGCCGGGATCACAAGGCTGCCTTTTCCCACCTTCATGCTGTATACATACTCGGGCGGGCTCTTTTGGAGTGTGTTGTTTGTGACACTGGGGTGGCAGTTGGGTGAGCGATGGGAAGATGTGTTTGATCTCATTTCCCGCAATCTTGCTATCTTTTTCATATGTTTGCTGCTCATTATTGCTGGCTGGTCGTACATCCGCCACAAGATGAACATGAAAAAAGTAAAACGGGGGGAATCACAATGAACGAGGAAGAGCGCAATGCGGAGATGCAGAATGAAAACTTGCCTGCCGTAAGAGTGCCTGCCGAGCTGGTTCCGGTAGAGCTTCCTGAAACACACCAGCGTTTTTATGACAAGCTGCGGGCCAAAATCGAGAGCTTCATTAAAGACAAGGGGGTAAATGAGACCGTCGCTAATTATATTCTGCTCGCACCGGATCTGTTCGTACTGCTTGCACGATTGCTGCTGGACAAGCGGGTAGGCGTTCAGTCCAAAGCATTCGCTGGAATAGCGGTGGCCTACTTTATTGCCCCGATCGACTTTATCCCAGAGGCGCTTGTCGGCGGCTTCGGGCTTTTAGATGATGTTATTTTAGCAGTGTATGCCCTGCGCCGTATTCTTGTTGATGTCGACGCGGCGATTGTTCGCGAGCATTGGAACGGGGAAGAGGACTTGCTTGGAGTCATTACAAAAGTGATCAAGTCGGCTGACGATCTGGTCGGTAAAAAAATCGTGAAAAAGCTGGAAGAGATCCTGTTTCGAAAAAAATAAGCTAGGATGGGACGAGTAGATGAAATATCTCATGGATTATCAAGAGGGAGAGCGGGTTGTCGCGTTTTGTCTGGTAAAAAACAAAGAAGCTGGCGTGGCGAGCAATCAAAGTGAGTATCTCAATCTAGAGCTGGGAGATCGGTCTGGTACGCTCACGGCAAAGCTGTGGGATGTCAGTGCCGAAATGAAAGAAGCCATCACCGTCAAGTCAGTTGTCAAAATTGATGCGGCGGTGCAAATGTACCGAGGGAAGAAGCAGTTAGTCATCCAACGAATTCGGCCTGCGTCGGCGTCAGATGAGGTCCTGATGGAATCACTTATTCCTGTTTCTCCCGTTCCGGTGGATGAATTGTGGGAAAAGCTGGAGCAGACGATCCACAGCCTGCAAAGCCAGACGCTAAAGGCGATTATTACGGAAGCGCTGCTAAATGAAGAGGTTCGGGAGCGAATCCGCCAGTACCCGGCTGGTGTTCGGATGCATCATAACTACTTTCACGGCTTGTTGGAGCATATTGTCTCCTTGCTTACAGCCGCTGAAAGACTGTTGCCATTATATCCCCAAGTAGACCGGGATGTGCTGTATGCTACCTGCATCATGCATGACATCGGCAAGCTTTATGAGTTGTCTGATCCGGTGGCTCCAGATTATACGACGCCTGGACAATTGATCGGGCATTTGGTCATGGGAGTAGAGATGGTGAGTGGCATTTGCCGTAAGCTGGATATTCCGTTGGGAGACGCAGAAGTGCTTCACTTGAAGCATTGTATTTTAAGTCATCATGGTGAAGTCGAGAATGGTTGGGGCAGTGCCGTTTCCGGAAAAACGCCGACTGCGGTTTTGTTCCACTACCTCGACCAGATCGACAGCAAAATGAATGCATTGGGACAAACCCTCGCTGACATGGGTGAGGACGAAGAATGGGCCTATGCAGGTGTCCTCAAACGGAAGGTTTGGCGTGGCTTTTAGATATTTTACAACAGATGAGGTCTGCTGCACGATGTGCGGCGGCCTTTTTGGTTTGTTGCGTAACGTTTTCCTCCCGATGTCCGTCTTTTTATTAATGGCTAAATAAGGAGGAAAATCAGTGAAAAAGAGAAGCAAAGCGGTTATTCTTCTGCTGGCAGCCAGCGCCTTTACGACTCCAGGATTGGTTGTGCAGCCCGTGCCTGTTATCGCTTACGATGGGAAATCAAGCTTGGAACCGATAGAGCTGCCGTCCGAAGTCATTGATATGCTTGAGCACCTAAAAGAAAGCTACTTACCGGCAGTAGAAAATTTGCATGTAGACTCATTCGGGAATAGAGGTAGCTCGTATATACTCAATCTCTCGGACAGAAAAAGCATCATCACGGAAAATATCTCCCTGAAGCTGGTTATGGACGGAAGCGAAAATATTTCATTATTAAAGTTTACAGACGAAGGTAGAGACAAAAAGAAAAGACCGAATAAACAGCAAAGTTATAAGAAAGCGATAGACTTCATCCGTGATCATTTCTCTGAAAGCCATCTTGTATCAAGCCAAGCCATGCTCACTAAAAAGCGCGGATCAGCCTATGAGAATCTGGTCGTTGTCCCTTTTTATCCTGTGTTGAATGATGTGCGGGTAACCAAGGAAATGGGGCAGGCAATGGTCGACGCCGATGGGCAGATCGTTCTTTTTCAGCAAACAAATGAAAAAGTACCACTTGCGTCAGCGGTAACGAACCCAAAGCAAGCGATCGCAGAGGACAAGGCCAAGCAAGCGTTCGCAGGCGAGCTTGAGATGGAACTGGTCTACGATACAGCTGCAGGAGGGCTTGTCTATCAGCCGAAACATTTGGCAGTCATTGATGCAGTAACGGGAGAGATAATTCCTTCCGTTACGGTGGAGAGCAGCAAAACAATGAATCTCAAGGGATCGTCTGATGGCTTGAGCTGGAAAAATGAAACGAAACTCGAGCAAATGCTGGAAAAGGAATTTGGGCTTTTGGCGAATACTTTGAAGTATGATCATGTGACTGAAAAAAACAAAAATAGTGACATAGATGTATATGAATGGACTTCACGCATGTACCAGAGTGCATCATTTATCCTAGACCGCAAGACAGGTCTGCCTATAGAAGTGAAGGTAGAAGGAACGAAGAGTGGCGAAAGCAAGCGAACGTTAGATGAAGCAGAGTCAGAAGGACTGGCGGTGCAGTTTGTAGAGAAATACTTGCTGCCTGCGGAAAAGTCGTTTGTGGTTAAAAAATCACGGCTTATAGAAAATCTGCCGGGGTGGGTGGATCAAAATCGCGTCCATACCATTTATAGCTATCGTTTTCATCCGCAAGTGGAAGGAATTCCGACGAAAGAACCTGTGTATTCCATCGATGTGGATGCCCAAAAAGGCATAGTTGTCCGAGCGGAGGCGTCGACCTTACCGAGCTTGCCAACTAAGCTGGAACAGCAAAAGCTAGTCGACGAAGCACAAGCAAAACAGGCATTTCTAGGGCAGGCGAAGGTGTCATTAGCTTATTGGTACCCCAAGGTTGATACGCAGACAGCTGCATTGCCGCAGCTTGTTTATTTGCCTTCGTCTGAGACGTTATCGACACAGATTCATGCTGCTACCGGAGAAGCCCAAGAGACTTGGCTTGAATGGAAGGACCCGGCAGGCGGGTGAGCCCTTGCCGGGTTTTCCCTTTTTACTGAATCAGAAAGTATAAACCTCGCGCATCCGCTTCCTGATTCAGCAAGAATAACCTTCCACTAAAACGCGGTCGCTCCTCCTTGAGGAGGCCTTGATAGAGGTTTTCTTATTATCGAAATTGATAAACACTTTGCAAGCGGTAGGATTTTTTTTCTTTTTGTAGAATATCTCTTTGATTCCCATTTGATTTGGCAGACAATGCCGATCACGAGAAGGAGAAAGTGCATGAAACGGCCAACCTTTACCCTACCAAGTATTGTCAAGAAGGTATTCCGGTCTGGTGAGCGCTCCCTCCCCCGGACGGAGATTTGCTCCCGGATGGAAGCGAATGAGCTGAATGCTTTTTTGGATCTGGACAGCACGGCACTATTAGATAAAGTGCTGCAGATGGATCAGTCACCAGTGCGGGTTGCCAGTTCTGAAGCAATCGTGGAACTAACCTATCAGCCACATCAACTATATGATCTGGCGTACCGTTTTCTGCGCGATACCCAAACACCTAAGAAGATTGAGCAAATTGTCGCAGAGCTTCGTCGCCAAACGCAGTTTGGCTGGAACCAAATCCTACGCTTGCTGCAAATGGAGCGTGACACTCGCTTCGTGCAGTACCAGGGGGATATTCGCTGGTTCCTAGCTGAGTGGACACTGGGAAATGACCAAGTGTACGACTTTTGCCGTAATAACAGCATCACACAGGTGTCTTCTCGTTCCCTGGTACATTTTTTGGAACAAGAAGTAGGCATTGCAGCAGAAGCGGCTTTTCTACCCGTTCTTGATGATCGCTTCCGAATCGATGGAGAGACATTGTACATCATCGTACGCAATGAGGATGAGAATGAAGAACAACTTGAGGAACAAACCGAAGAGCTGGCGGTAACTGAGATTGCTGTGACCGCCACTTCTGAAACGATATCGAAGACCGTATCCGTATCAGAAGCAGTCGTATCCGAATCAGCTCAGCTATCGCAGCAAGAGAAGCAGCAAGAACTACCATTTACCAAGGAGGATAATACGATGAGCATCGCAACTAACCAACAAGTTCTTGAGGAAGTACAACAGCTTTTGCAACAGGCAATTAGCCGTTTGGAAGCTCGCCAACTAGATATGTCTCAGGAGGTCGTCAATCATTTTCAACAAAGCAACATGCAAGCTATAGAAGTGCTGATGAAAGAGAAACATAAACATGAGCAGATCGTACTTGGCATTCAACAAGTGCTGGCGACTAGTGAACAACAATGAGTAAACTTGGGGCTACGATCCGGTTGGAGCAGAGATTTGCCTTGCTGCGCGAAGTAATCGCGGGCTATCGGATTCGCCTTCAGGAAATGGAGCAGGAAGTAGTGGAATTATTCACCGCAAACCAGCTCTCTGCTATTTCTGCATGTATGGGCGAGAAGCAGCGCATCGTTAGATTGATGAACCGGCTGGAACAATTCATTGTCCAGTGGGAAAGCAACAGTGATGTGGGAATCGCGCATGAACCAAAACGAGAAAACTTGAACACATGATGAAAAATGCGGTAATATAGGGGGATTGTGCAGGATTCCCCGCGCATGCCGCGTGGGATGGAAAGGAGATCCAAACCCTCTATGTCAGTAGGAAGAAACGAATTGTGCCCCTGCGGGAGCGGGAAAAAATACAAAAAATGCTGCGGGGTAGTCACGCCGATAACGGAGCTGCGTAGCCGCCACGAACAAAAATTACAAAAAGAATACGCTGGCTGGGTTGAAAGATTGAACCATTTTGTCGGTGGAAATGTGACCAGCGAAGTAATTCAGGAAGCTCGAAGCCGTTTTGCCGATGAGGTCGGTCTTTCGGAAGAGAGCGTTATTCGTCCAGAATGGGCGGCTCATTTCTTCAACTGGTGTGTTCTGGACGTGAAAACAAGCGGAAGCACACTGCTGGAGAACTATGTAAAGCAGCATGGCCGTCGGATGGAACCAGATCTTCGTCGTGCTTTTGCCCGGTTGCACCTAAATGTGTATGAGATCGTTGAAGTGGAACGTGATGTCCTGACGATTCAACAGCCGATCACAAAAGAAATGCACTACATGCTTCGATCCAATAACTTGAACGTACGGCCAGGTCAATTTATCGTTGGACGTCTTCTGAATTTGGGGCTGCGCGATATGCTCTTTTCGGGCAGTATCATTTTGCAGCCGCATGTGAAAACACAGTTGCTGGATTGGTTGAACGGGCATCCTGAAGTGGCGGATGCGGCTGACGATACTGGCAAACGCGTATATACGACAGAGCTGTATCGTTTCATTGTTCAGTTTGGTGAAGCTGCAGAAGAGGGGCAGGCGACAAAAGAAGATGCTTTGCTCCGCCGTACGTATGCCTTGGCCAATCGCGAGCAATTGCGCAAGAGCATAGAGGCAAACAGAGCCTTTGAACTGAAAAAACGGGATGGGTCACGTGAGATTTGGGTGTATGCCACACGCAAAGAAGAGCACCTGTTTCCGATGCTAAAAAATGCGTTGCTTGAGCTTTATGAGGTACAAGCAGAGGTGCTGGTGCAAGAGGATAAGCTCCTGCTGGAAGGATATGCTCCCCAGCTGGATGAAGTAGCACGTCTGCTGGAACTACTGGCGTACGAAAGCGAAGAGGAGATTCGCGTTCTGACGTCCACAAACTCTAAGCTGTCAAGAGGAACACTGTTTATCACGAGTCAACCTATGCTTCCGCCAAAGGTCCTGCAGTGGGCTGTTCAAACGTACTTCGCAGAAAAATGGCTGGTAACCCCGCATGAACAGCTGGACGATCTGGCTCCAATATTAGTGGCTGCAACGGATAATGAAGAGCTGTGCAGCAAACTCAAAGCGCTGATGGAACAAATGGAGCAAGACAGCAAGATCGGACAGGGCTTGGCTCGCTTTATCCGCATGGACATGCTCCGGCCGCGTTTGACCCTTGCAAATGACAGCCTTCATGTGAACAATCTGCTGGAACGTCCTTTGATTGAGGGATTGCCTGAGAGCGTGTATACCGTTCATCCGGAGAGGTTGGCGGACATCAATCGCTTCGTACAGGAAATGACAGACGGCAAGTCAGAAGCGACTGTCAAAAAGTACGATGAAGTGATGAATAACTTCCGTTCCTTCGTTAGAGGGGCATTTGGTCCTGCTTTTACATGGGATCAACTGCGCCGAGAGAATATGGCCTACTTCCTAATTCACGACATCTATACTCGTGCGGATGCGACCACAAAGACGCTGGCAACGAACCTCTTGTCTGTACTCTCTGCTTTTTTCAAGTGGCTGGACAAGCAAGGGGCAGCTTCTCTGCATATGGTAATGCAGCCATTGTTTAATGAACTGAAAGAAACCTTGCCAGAGACGTATCGAATGAGAAGTCTTCTGGAGAAGGAAGCCAACCAGAATGTACTGAATACCTCTGCTTCGCTCGCAGAAATCTCCGAAGAACCGCTATTGCTTCAAGAGATGAAGGCGAACGGCTGGGTGGCTCTAAGGCCAAATGGCGAGAAGATCAACCTTGTGATCGAAGCAGACGCTGGACAAGTACTGGCTTCTGATTGGATCATTGCAGGCTTGTTCGGTAAAGGTGAGGACGGCAATTGGCGACTGTATGGTACACCAGAGCTGTATCCACCTGTTGTAGCTCATTTGTTGGGCGCGCCGACGAGTGTACTGGTATAAACAGATGAAATGACAAACCCCGAGGAATCTTACTTCCTCGGGGTTTTGTATGGTAAACGAATTCGTTCCTCAGTCTTAAAGGAAGTAGAAGAGTGTCGTTCTTGTGGTGACCCCACGCGGTTTCCCTTTTTTCATGGAACTGTGCAGGGATGACCCCTCAGCAGGGGATCCAAGAAGCTGGAGCGTTTTCTCCCTTTTCCTCTTCTCCGCCACAGCCTCACCGACCACCTACCCAAAAGGCGCGGGTGCACTTCATTGAACTTCCCGCGTTTTTCTTATGAAAAGCATGAGATTAGGTGCGTCCCCAGTTGCGAACGGTTTCGTCCTTGGGCAATAAGAAGCCTAACATACCAATCAAGGGCAACCAGGAGCATAGTGTAATGACAAACGAGAGGCTGAACGTATCTGCGAGGGACCCAAAGACGAGGGCGCCCATCCCCCCCATTCCAAAAGCCAGACCAATAATGAGACCTGATACAGTGCCGATTCTGCCTGGAAGCAGCTCCTGTGCGTAAACAACCGTTACAGAAAAACTGGAAAGCATGATCAGCCCGCTCAAAAAAAGCAGCGGAAACGTCCAAAAACCTGAAACATAAGGCGTCAGGAGAGTCAATGGGAGTGAACCCAATGTGGAGAGAATCAGCAGGTTGCGCTTTCCAAAACGATCCGAGAGAGGGCCACCTAGAAACGTACCGATAGCGCCTGCCAGCAAAAAGCCAAAAATGACTAGCTGTGCGCTGGCGTACTCCATATCCTTGACATACATCAAGTAAAACTGATAAAAACTCTGGTATCCGGCATTCATCCAGGATCGGACACTTACAATTAGCACCAAAAGACCTATGGCAATTAATCGCTTATCTCGATGGGAATACGCTGCAGGAGCTGCGGCGGCTTTTTTCAGGCGCTGTTGTCCACGGTACCACAGGGCAACGTAAAGAAGAACCGTGCTGGCAATGAGAGCGGGCAACAAGAACCACATCGCTCCTGTTTGGCCGAGATTGGCAAAAACCAATATCGTCATTAATGGGGCGAGAGCTTGGCCTGCGTTGCCTCCCACCTGGAAGATGGACTGTCCCAACCCTCGGCGTGGCCCCGATGCCAGATGTGCGAAACGAGATGCTTCGGGGTGAAAGACTGCGGAACCAATTCCCACACAAGCTACTGCCAAGAGAACAACATAATAGTTCCCAGCAAAAGCGAGTGCCAGCATGCCGAGCCCGGATACGAGCAAGGCAATCGGAGGAAGGAATGGCCGTGATTTGCGATCGGAAAAGTAGCCGACCACCGGTTGAAGAACAGAGGAAGTTAAGTTCATCACCAATAAGATCATGCCGACTTGCGTAAAACTTAGTAAAAGGTTCTTTTCCACGATGGGAAGTAAGGCAGGGATGACCGCCTGTAAACTGTCATTGAGCAAATGTACCACACTGATCGCAAACAACATGCGATAAACAGTAGGCGCTGCACTCCCCGCGGGTGGAGCCTGAATTGGTGTTGCTGAAGCGCTCATAAGGTTTCATCTCCGTCTTTTTTTTTCACTGTAGCATGGATAGCGTGGGGCGTCATTACTGTATAAGTGGAATATAGAGATGGGGTATAAGGAATGAAGCAATGATCCTCATGAAGATTTTTGCACAGGTAGGTAAACGAACCTCCATTGTCGAAAAAGAGAGGATGATGATGGACTAGACCAAGAGCAAAAGGCGAAGAGGGGTGCTGTAATGCTGGAAGGGATGTCAGAATATTGGCTATGTGTAGGTGGAGCCAATGTGGATGTGCAAGGAGTCACTCATGCCAGATTGTTGCCTGGAACGAGTAATCCTGGTCATGTCCAGCAAGCGGCAGGCGGAGTAGCTCGAAATGTGGCGGAAAACCTGGGGTGGTTGGGACAGGAAGTACAACTATTTGCCCTCGTTGGCGAAGATCCAGACGGTGAATGGTTGAGACAGACAACGGCCAAAAGTGGTGTGGCTACACATGGAATGTTTCTCATACCAGGGAAGTCGACAGGCCGGTACTTGGCTATCCGGGATTTGGACGGCGAGCTGTACTCTGGTGTTGCTGATATGGATGTGAACGACGCGTGGACTGAAACGCTTGTCCAAAGTACGCTAAGACGTTTCCCACAAGCAGCGGGTTTGTTTATGGATGCCAATCTGCCCCAAGCGGTGATGCAACAATTTCTCGATGAAGCCAAACGTCTGGATAAAATGGTCATCGTCGACCCGGTCTCTGTCAAAAAAGCAGAAAAATGGCGAGGAATGCTGGATGGTGTTCATTTGCTTATTTCCAGTATCGATGAAATAGAAACGTTGAGCGGTCAATCTCTTTATTCGTTTTATGACGTGGAGCGGTGCGCCCGCAAGCTGGTTGATGAGGGGATCCGGCAGATCATGGTTAATTGCGGAGATGCCGGCATTTGCCTATGCGATCAAAAGGACTCCATCTGGATGCAAGCACCACCTAACCCAATTCGGGAGACGGCGGGAGATGCATTTGCAGCAGGTGTAATATATGCACAAAACAAAGCGAGCTCACTTGTGGAGCAAGCGGCATACGGGATCGCACTCGCGGAGTTGTCTGGGAAGCAGAAAGGGATGTACGATATAGAGCAATTTTTGCAGCGCAAAGAATTTTATGCTACAAGTCAGTTGCAGATAGGTGATCGGGAGCGAGGATGAGATTACATACATTGACGTACACTACTTGCGAGTCTCGCACCTTAGGAGGAGTGTACATGGAAAAGAAATCAAACGATGTAAACGGAAAACAGGAGAGCCACGTGCGACAAGGAGGCGACTCCCACCGTTCCAAAAACAAGAAAAACGATGGTCCCGTACAAGGATTCAGTCAGGCACCTCGTGGGCTGCAATAAGGCATCATAAAAGCAAAATCAACGGTTTCCCCCATCGACAAATAGATGGGGGATTTTTTGTGACAGGAACATTTTTCTACAAATGCAGACAATCATATGTTACAATACCTGAATCAGAGTATTACCATCTGAAGAAAATATTAGTGCATCTTGTCGAGTGGCACTGTTCACAATTGTGCCTCCCTTTCTGTTTGTCAAAAAACCTCGATCGAGGCCTGCTCGAGATTGAGCGACCGCGTTTTAGCGGAAAGTTACCATGCGTACCGGAATGTTCTACAGAACATTCTTATACGTTTAAAAAGCGTGCGCGAACAAGGAGACTGATACATATGCCAGAAACTGTTGCAAAAACACGCGCTTCTGCTCCCCGCAAAAAACAACCGAGCCGTAATCGCAAAGTACGTCGATTCTTGGTTTTCTTTAGCTTGATTGCACTTCTTTTGGTTGGCGGTGTTGCTGGAGCTATTTATTGGAAAATTGATGACACTCTGAATGAAGTGACAAATGCAGGAAACAATGGCTTTACTTCGCCCGTCTCACAAAATGTTGACCCTGTTTATCATTCAGACAAGCCGATGTCCTTCATTGTTCTTGGTTCGGACAGCCGTCCAGAGACAGGTTCCATGAACACAGATGTTATGATTGTAGCGGTCGCCAACCCGAAAACGAAAAAAGTGACGATGGTCTCCATCCCGCGTGATACGCGAGTAAAGATTCCAGGCTATCGGGATTATCATAAAATTAACTCTGTTTACGCAAACGGCGAAGCTGAGCGTCGCCAGGCAGAGCGCAACAACAAGGTTCCGACCGAGGACGGAATTTCGCTGACCAAAAAGACACTCAACGAAATTTTGGGGATTCCGATTGAGCATTACGTTGCGATTGACTTTGATGGGTTCAAGGCTGTCATAGACGAATTGGGCGGTGTAGAGGTAAACGTAGACCGCAAGCTAATTTATGACGATCCGACCGATGATACCCATATTAACCTCAGTCCGGGACTCCAAAAGCTGAATGGCGAGCAAGCGTTAGGCTATGTGCGTCATCGCCACGACAACCGGGGAACCAAATACTACTCGAGCGACTTTGACCGCAACAGACGTCAACAAGAAGTCATCAAAGCGATTGTGGATAAGGTTGCTTCCGTAGAAGGATTAACCAAAGTCTTTAACATCATGGATGTAGGCGCGAAGAATATACATACCGATCTTTCTAAGGATCAAATCAAAGGCTTGGCTTTCGATTTCAAAGGCTTTAGTGCCTCGACTGTCTCTTCTCTGGAAAATGGCGCGTATTGGCAGGGCGGATACACTTATCTGGAGAAAGAAAAGCTGGAGGAAATCCGCAATTCTCTGCAAGCCGAGATGGGCTTGTCAGGAAGTGTAGTCGCTCAAATAAACAACTCGCCTGTCCTGGGCTCGGGTGAGGCTGCAGTAGCGGCATCCAGCAACCAGACGACAAAGAAAAAGAAAACAACAGAAGCAGCAGCTCCGCCTCCAACTAAGAAAAAAACACCTGAAGAGGAAGAGCAAGAGATGGAGCCTCCAGCAGATGCAGTAGATCCTGGGGAAACCTCCGATCAGGGTGCACCACCGCCGGATATCGTAGGCACTGAACAGCAAGGGCAAGCTGGACAAAATGGACAAAATGGACAAACAAGACAGACTCCACAAAAAGAGCAAACAACCCCTCCTTCAGTGCCGCCAGCGACAAATGGAGGCGCAGCACCGCCCCCTGATATTATTCAGCCATCTGCTCAAGAAGCAGGATCATCGCCTAGTCAGGGGAACTCCAATAGCAATTCATGACGAAGCATAAATAATTAAGAAGGCACCCGTTCTCCAAGAACGGGTGTTTTTTTCTATGAGCAGCTATCGAAAAAAATGAACTGGTTCAATATACTCACTTTTCAAAAAGTTTTTTTGTAAATTAACGCTCGGAGAGGTTTAGAAAACACCAAAAGCGTGGTACAATAATAATATGCTGATAAGACAGAGTAATCAGATAATTAAAAGCCTGACTGGAGGGATTTGGATGACTATTTTCTTGGTGAACCTGTTTCTGGTGATTGCTTTCGTGTACCTGATCAGCCGCCAACAAAATGAAGAATTTGTGTATGATGAAGATTTTTTCCTCCAGAACCCCTCAGCTTTGGAAGAATATCAGCAAATGCCGATTGATTTCCAACACGCCTTTTTCCGCAAACACAAAGAGTGGATCAAGGAAAAATATATGCGCGGAGAGAGCTATATTTTGGGGTACTGTCCGAATAAGGAAGTACGTCGAGCGTGGCTATCCGAATTCATGAATCAAAAAAATATCAACAATACTCCAACCCCTTCTGCGTGAAGGGGTTGTTCATTTTCCATGTTCCTGCGCTCGTGATATACTGCTTGCAGAGTACAACGAAAGACAGGGGGAGCCAAGCACGTGTTGCAATTTATGGTAGAAAAACTTAGCGATCAATTATCTGTACATGGAGTGATAACCGATATCGTTTTGCGTTCGGATCATTCCTTGCTTGCTGAAGAGGAACTGCAAGAGGTTATCATTTCCTTTGCTGCATCTGAAGAAGAAAATGTGCCCATGGCGTCCATTCACCTTTTTTTAATGCAAGAACAAGGGAGCTGTGAAGTGGAAGTAGAGGTTGCGTACCCAGGGAATCTGGAGGAAGCACAGGTAGTTCGTCAATGGGAGAGGGCGAGAACGATGATTCCAGAGATTTCCCTTACCGAAAAACGACGCTATCTGGAGCCGGAAAAAATGGCGGAAGCTTCGTTTTTGCTCGATTACCACTTCGTCGTGGAACAACCAGTCACAGATGACGAGGAAGCGCAATTTGCAAAAACGATGGAGCAATTCGCCAAGGATCTGGGAAAGCTGGTCAATATAGGGGAATAAAAAAGGAAGCGAGCCCGGGATGTTTTCTCGGGCTTTTTTGCGTATTGGCAAGTGGTAAGTTAGAAGGATTTTGTAGAAGGTACATAGAATGATGTAAGAAAGAAAAATGAATGAGCATTCATTCGCGAAGAGTGGGGGATCATGCAATGGTACTTTCAAAAGTGTTTGAACCTATTCAGATCGGATCACTGACACTACCAAATCGAATCATGATGGGCTCCATGCATGTAGGGTTTGAAAAGCTGGAGGACGGTGTCAATCGTCTCGCAACCTTTTACGCTGAGCGGGCCCGTGGAGAAGCAGGTTTAATCGTAACGGGCGGGGCATCTGTGCTCCCGGAAGGAGGCATGGGTGAGGAGTATTGCAATGTATATCGGGATGAGGATATTGAACAGTTGCGGCTTCTTACAACACAGGTGCATCAAGAAAATGGCAGGATTGCCCTGCAGCTATTCCATGCGGGCCGGTATGCAAACAAAGATCAAACGGGCATTGATCCTGTCGCACCATCACCATTGCAGGCACCCATAAACCGCTGGCAGCCGCGCGAGTTTACTGCAGACGAGATCGAAACAACAATTAAAGCCTTTGCTGACGGAGCCGTACGAGCGCAAAAGGCCGGGTTCGATGCGATCGAAATTATGGGATCAGAAGGCTATTTGATAAACCAGTTCTTGTCACCTGTAACAAATAAGCGGGAAGACGAGTGGGGAGGGGACTTTACCAGGCGTGCGCGATTTGGATTGGAGGTAGCCAAACGGGTACGCCATGCGGTAGGCCCTGATTATCCGATTATTTTTCGCATGTCTGGAGTGGACTTGATTCCTGACAGCACTACGATGGAGGAGACGTTGTTATTTGCGAGCATGCTGGAGAGGGCCGGGATGGATGCTCTCAATATCGGGATAGGCTGGCATGAGTCACGCGTGCCGACGATTGCGATGATGGTACCGCGCGGAGCCTACGTATGGGTAGCAAAGCGGGTAAAGGAAGCAGTGAGTATCCCTGTGATCGCCAGCAATCGAATCAATGATTTGCGCCAGGCTGAGTCGATCTTGAAAAGCGGGCAAAGTGATATCGTTTCCATGGCGCGCCCCTTTTTGGCTGATGCCCTGATTGTCGTCAAAAGCAAACAATCGCGATTTGATGAAGTGAATACATGTATCGCCTGTAATCAGGCTTGTCTCGATCATATTTTTGATGGGAAAGTCGCCTCCTGTCTTGTGAATCCGGAAGTAGGCAGAGAGAAGGAGTGGGCACTGATCCCGACGGATATCCGAAAAAAGGTGGCGGTGGTCGGCGCTGGGCCGGCAGGATTAGAAGCAGCAAGAGTTTTAGCAGAACGAGGCCATCACGTCGTCATGATGGAAAAGCAGAATCAAATTGGTGGACAGCTCAATTTTGCCCGTCAGGTCCCTGGCAAGGAAGAATTCAACGAAACTCTCCGCTACTATCAAACTCAATTGAATAGGCTGGGAGTAGAAATCAGACTAGGATTCACTGCGACGGTAGAGGCTTTGGAGGCGGAAGGCTTTGCAGAGGTCGTCATTGCTACAGGAGTGATTCCCCGACGCCCTGAGATTCCAGGGGTGGATCTCCCTCATGTTGTCAGTTACGATCAGGTTTTTGAACGAAAGGTGAAAGTGGGGCGGCGTGTCGCTATTGTGGGTGCTGGAGGCATTGCCTGTGATTTGTCCCATTTATTGATGCAGGAGGAGGCGCTCTCGCCAAAAGTGGCGCAATATTTGCTCGAATATCAGGTTCTCAATCAACAAGAAGTAAACCGAATGCAGGATGGCAAGCGCAAGGTCTACATGCTCCGGCGAGGAAAGCATGTTGGGACAGGGCTTGGAAAAACGACGCGCTGGGCGGTTCTCGCTAGTTTGGCGCGGCATGGAGTCGAGATGATCACACAGATTGATTACAATAAAATTACTGTGGAAGGTGTGCTCGTGAGTCAAAAGGACGAAGAACGGCTGATCCCCGCTGATACAGTGATCGTCGCCGCCGGAGCAACCTCTAATGACAGGCTGTTTCAAGACCTAAAGGGCCGTTTGCCTGTTCATGTGATTGGCGGAGCGAGGGAAGCTGGGGAGCTGGATGCCAAACGTGCCATTCTGGAGGGCTCCGAAGTAGGAAGAATCATCTAGCGTAAACAGCAAAGAGATTTTCTATTCCGAAAAAAGAAGCCGTGGTGTATGATGAATGGAGTGTGTCATCTTTTAAGAAGTTTTGTCGAAACACTTTTCATCGTACGTATCTTCTTGCAAAATAGGGTCATACTGTTCAAATTCATTTGATTGGGGGCACTCGCCTTGATGAATCATAATGGCATTCTTTTGGGGAAACGTTACTTCCTGTACTCTTCTGCTCCAATAATAGAGGTGGAAGGGTGGACGTTTACGATTGCCCCAGGGTTTAAGGTGATTGCAGGCGGCAGCGCAAACCCACTACAAACATTAATCAGCATTTATTGTGAAAATGAAAAAGTAGCCCAGCTCGTGCTTCATCATAGACGCAGCGATTCGGATGTTACCGTGCAGGCAGTCTCTAGTGATTTACTGTTGGAAATCGCTCCGGCGACCCGAACCGTAAGTGTGGCAGAAAAGCTGTAAGGCACCCGGAATGGGTGCTTTTCACTTTAAAAATATACCATTATACAAATGAGGCTAGGGGGCAGAAGGATATGCAATTGAACGAATGGAAAGCAGGTGAGTTTCACCTGACATGGTTGAAAGGCGGTCTGACTCAGCTGGACGGAGGAGCAATGTTTGGGGTTGTGCCCAAGCCGCTCTGGAGCAAACGCTACCCTTCGAATGAACTCAATCAAATCCCGCTTCGGGCGGACCCGATTTTGGTAGAGGCGCATGGAAAACGAATTTTGATCGAATCAGGCATGGGGAATGATCGATTGACGGAGAAGCAGAAGCGTAATTTTGGCCTTGAGGAAGAGTCCCAGATCATTCCATCACTGGCGGTAAAGGGACTGACTCCGGCGGACATCGACATCGTCATCATGACGCATATGCACTACGACCACGCGAATGGACTGGTATCCTGGCAGGATGGTCAGCTCGTCTCTACATTTTCAAAAGCGGTGATTTATGTGCAGGAGCTGGAATGGGCAGAAATGAGAGAGCCGAATATCAGGTCCCGCAATACGTATTGGGAGGAAAACTGGCGCCCTATTGAGCACCAGGTACAGACGTACGCAGACACTTATGAGGTATTGCCAGGCATCTCCTTGCATCACACGGGCGGCCACAGTCATGGACATGCTGTCGTGCGGATGGAAAGCGAAGGCCAGCTCATTCTCCACCTCGCTGATATTATGCCGACCCATGCTCATCAAAATTCTTTGTGGGTGATGGCTTACGACGACTATCCGATGACCTCTATCTATGCCAAGGAAGAATGGATCAAGGAAGGAATGCGGCAAGGCGCCTGGTTTACGTTTTACCATGACGCGCTCTATCGAGTCGTTAAATGGAGTGAAAAAGGCGAAATCATCGAGCATATTGATGTAGCGTTGTAAAAACCGGGGGATCCCGGTTTTTTTGTTTACGTGTAAGCATCTTATCGAATTTTTGATAAGTCTCATAGAAATTTTTCATAATCGAAAAATTTTGAATGATGATTGACGAACCTTTGTTTGCTCACTACAATGAGAACATCGTAGAGCGTCTGTTCTACTATCGGAAAGTACTCGCCTGCACCAGAGGCTTGGCGAACCCAAGTTTTCTAATACAGATAAGAATTTATAACCATTCTTATCCAGTATAAGTGCAACTACGGCTCTGCTGTCGCCTAAAGGCTCGGCATCGCCAAGTTTTCTAATAGCAGACAGCGAGAGACAGAACAGTTGCGAGGAGAGCGAAAACATGAGTTGGTTGAAGACACGTTTGCAGGAGTTTCACCCGATTGTCTGGTCTTTGGTGGTCGGGACGGTGTTCGTCAGGGCTGCCAGCTCAATGAGCATGCCGTTTTTGTTTTTATACTTATCCAATAATACGGATATGGATTTGGCGACGATCGGGCTGACGATAGGAGCTGGTCCACTGGCAGGAACGCTGGGTGGATTCATTGCCGGCACCTTGTCTGACAAAATTGGCCGCAGACGAGTCATGCTGGGTGCCTTGTATGTATGGACGTTTGTGTTTGTCGGCTTTGCCCTAAGTAAAAATCCGATGATTCTGCTGTTGCTCAACATGGCCGGCGGGCTCTGTAGGTCGTTTTACGAGCCGGTTTCACAAGCGTTGATGGCCGATGTGACGCCGCCAGAAAAGCGTTTCCGCGTGTTTAGTTTGCGCTACACAGCTATCAACGTCGGGGTTGCGGTGGGACCGATTGCAGGCGCAGTGCTAGCGAAGACATCGGTCGCCCTGCCCTTCATGATTACAGCGATCATCTACCTCTTTTATGTGATTAGCTTGCAAGGCTTGCTCAACAAGTTTGGCATTAAACAAATTGAGGGACAGAAAAAAGAGACCGTGACATTCGGACGCGCCTTTCGGGTAGTTGTGCAGGACAAAGCGTTCCGTCTATATATGATTGCCGGCGTACTCGGAGCGATTGGTTATTCGCAAATGTCCTCTACACTGGCCAAATTCGCGGAGATGACAGTCACTAACGGGACAGAGCTATTTGCGATCCTCATGAGTGTAAATGCGATTGTGGTGGTGCTGATGCAATTGCCGCTAACCAGTTGGGCAGAAAAAAAGACGCCTCTCACCGCGATTATGGTGGGAAACGTCATGTATGCCCTAGGAGATGTGGGATACGCCTTTGCCAGCTCTTGGTTGGTGTTTATTGTAGCGATGGTCCTGTTCACATTTGGTGAAATATTGACCTTTACAGCAGGGGATGTCCTGATTGACCGGATGGCGCCAGAAGGTATGCGCGGCAGCTATTACGGCGCGAAAAGCTTCAGTAATCTGGGGCAATTCATCGGTCCCTGGATGGGCGGGATCCTGCTCGCTTCTTATGGAGGGACGACACTATTCCTGGTTGTCGCTGCGTTCTCGATGATGAGCACCGCATTCCAATGGGCAGGTCAGCGAGTATACCTGGCGAGTCATGGCAAATCGCTCAATTATTCGCGTGTAGATTCACTGTAAGGCTTGCATAATGCGCTCGGCAATGCGCGCATAGCCTTTTTCATTCGGATGGAAGTGGTCCGCGTACAAATAAGTCTGTTCCTTGCGGAGGAACAAATCGTAGGTTGGCACCACGATCACATGTGGATAACGAGCAGCAATCTGGGAAGAAGTATTATTCCAGTCGAGTACGGGCTTGATCGTTTCGAGACCTGTCTCGGTATCTCCGAATGGATTGTAAAGCGATGTATAGACAATGGTAGCGTTTTTGTTTAACAAACGAATTTGCCGAATAATTTCTTCGTAGTTGGTCGTAAGTCCTTTGATGGCTGCGGCCACTTTTTCTTTGTCGATGGAATACAGGCCGCCTGTTTGCTTGAACAAGTCGTTGCCGCCAATCGTAAACAAGATCAGATCGGCTTCAGTCAGCAGTGTTTTTACTTGCTGCTGGGATATTTGAGTAAGTAAATCGGACGACTCTTGGCCGTTGATCGCCAGGTTCGTAAAGGTAATCGATTGACCGTTTTGCTTTTCCAGTGCTTGGCGCACGAGACCTACATAGCCCTGACCGTTTGCGTCACCCGCTCCTCGTGTGAGAGAATCCCCCAAAGCGACGACCTTGTGAACACCCGCAGCTGGCAAAGGCGTTGCCGGTTTGGCAGTGTGGGCAGGGGGAGCAGCATTTGACGGCGCTAGCTGCTGCGGATTCATGGCGAGCACAAAGCCTATAGCAAAAAGCAAAAAGGAAAGAAAAGACAGAAGACCTGCCGTGCGCCAAAGGAGTTGGCCGGATGTGCGCATCGGGTACCCTCCTATTCGATGTTGGATGGTTTTGCATGGTATAATGTGGATGGACATCTTTTGTCAGTGTACCATAAACAGAACGTCTCCGTCAGGCGATGGGACGACATATGGATAGGAGGGCGCACTTTGGCCGATACAGTCCTCACGGTAAAAGGCTTGAAAAAAGCGATCGGGGGAAAACCGATCATTCATGATATTACGTTTGATGTCAACGCTGGCGAGGTGTTTGGTTTTCTAGGCCCCAATGGCGCTGGTAAAACGACGACGATCCGCATGTTAGTTGGCTTGGCGAAAGCAGATGGTGGCGATATTCGCATCGGGGACATCTCGTTGCAGGAAGATTTTCCAAAGGCGATCTCACAAGTAGGTTGTATCGTCGAAAATCCAGAGCTGTACAAGTTTTTGACAGGCAGGGAGAATTTGGAGCAATTTGCACGTATGAGCGGCGGTATATCTGCGGCGCGTATGGAAGAAATCGTCCGCTTCGTGGATTTGGAGAGAGCCGTCGACGACAAGGTAAAAACGTATTCGCTTGGTATGCGCCAAAGACTCGGTATTGCTCAAGCACTGCTTCATCGACCTAAAATCCTGATTTTAGATGAACCGACAAACGGTCTTGACCCGGCTGGTATCCGTGAGCTGCGTCAGTTTATCCGCCGCCTTGCCGAGGAAGAGGGGCTAGCTGTTTTTATCTCCAGCCACTTGCTCAGCGAGATAGAGATGATGTGTGACCGTGTGGCGATCATCAGCCAAGGAAACGTGATATCGGTAGGCGTCGTGAAGGAACTGATGGAGCAGTTTGCCAATCAGGTAGATTGGACAATCCCGCCCGCTCATCTGGAGCAAGCGTCTCGTGTTCTGGGTGGAATAAAAGCGGTCACGGAAGTATGGCAAAGCGGGGAAGAACGGTTGAAAACCCGCATGGATGTAGAGCAAGTGAGTGCAGTGAACCAGGCACTGGTAAACGCGGGAGTTCCTGTGACGGGTATCGCAACCAAGACGGTTACATTAGAGGATCTGTTCCTTACCTTGACGGGAGGGGGTGGGAAACATGGGACAGAGCATGCTGGGACTCGTACAAAATGAGACGGTAAAACTGCTTCGCCGCCGGCGTTTTCTCGTCGTGGTGCTCATTCTGGCTATCCTGATTCCGATCTTTACATACGCGCAGTACCGTTCCGTAGTTACTGCTCAGGAACGAATGGGGACAACGGATTGGCGCCCACTGCTAACCCAGCAAATCGTTGACATGCAAAACAGGCTGGCGTCGAGCCGCCTTCCCGAGGAGTGGCGGGATTTCATTAAAATCCGGATTCAGCAGCAGCAGTATTACCTCGATCATGATATTAATCCGATGGCACCTGGCGGACCTACGTTTGCCCGCGGCTTCATGGATCAGGCTATCTCGATGTTTTTGCCGATGATCATCGTAGTACTGGCAGTTGATCTGGTGTCAGCGGAGTTTAGCGAAGGGACAATCAAGCTGCTTTTGACCCGTCCAGTCAGGCGCTGGAAGGTGCTAACCAGCAAGTACATTACGTTGCTGCTATTTACTTCGCTCACCGTGTTGATGACGCTGATCCTGGCTTATCTGATGTCTGGTGTGGTTTTTGGTTACTCGGGCTGGGATCTCCCGATACTGACCGGCTTCGAGGTGACAGGAGGGGAGCTTTCGACGGCAGGGGCGTTCATGCTCCCACAGTGGCAGTTTTTGCTCATGCAGTACGGGCTCGGCTGGTTTGTATGCATGGTGGTAGGCACTGTTACCTTCATGGTTTCCGTACTTGTTCGCAGTGCAGCAGCCGGGATGGGGATTATGATGGCAGCGCTCATCAGTGGAACGATCTTAACCCAGATGGCGTCCTCGTGGGAGTCCTCCAAGTATTTGTTTGTCGTGAATCTGCAATTGACTGATTATCTGAATGGAACCTTGCCGCCAATCAAAGGAATGACCCTGCCCTTCTCGCTTGCTGTCCTTTCGATCTGGGCGATTGCAGCACTGATTGTAGCTTATACGGCTTTTATCCGCAGAGATGTGACGTCCTGATTTGGCAAAAATGGTTACTTTTTCTGTTTCTGTACGTATAGCATATGTAGATACGTAACAACGAGAGGAGATTAACCCTTTACGATGGAAATGCTGTGGAAATGGGGTAGTGTAGTGGCTACGAGCATGTTGGAGTTATGGGCAGCGATTCCGCTTGGATTTGCCTTGCAACTGCCTCCAGTCATGATCGGAATTCTCAGTGCGATTGGGGCGGTTGCAAGTGCAGGAATCGTGATCTTTTTGGGCGGCTCGCTGCGAAGCTGGCTGCTCAAGCGAATTGAGAAAAAAGGGAAAAAACAAGGGCGCATGGCGCGCATTTGGGATAAATACGGTGTCATTGGTTTGGGCCTAGCCTCTCCACTTTTGACCGGAGCGCCACTCGGTGCCGCGCTCGGTATCTCACTTGGTGCACCGACGGGTAAGCTGATGGGGTGGATGGCTATCGGAATCGTCATTTGGAGTGTGATTTTGACGATTGCTGTTGCATACGGTCTGCTCCAATTCATGACGCCATGAAGTACTGACAAAAACCGCTTTTGCTTCGTGCAAAGGCGGTTTTTGTGTGTTGAATAAGGACGCTGGTCACTAGATGGCGATAATTCATTTTGGAGATGATTCAGAAAATTTATTTTATATTGTTGACGCCTTTGTGTTTTGTGGTATAAATAGGTTATGTTAAAGAAGGTTTTCCTGCGTCAATATTGTTATTATGAAGCAGTTGATTCTGCATTTAACCATTATGAGAAAAGGAGTAAATAAATGTCGTTTGAGCTGCTTGTCAAGGAATCTTTTACACAGTTGTCGTCAGGACAGAAAAAAGTAGCTGAGTATTTGTTGGAAAACATTGAAAAAGTCGCTTTTTTTACTGCTGTTCAGATAGGCAGGGAAGCAGATGTTAGTGAAACGACTGTGATCCGCCTTGCCTATGCACTAGGTTTTAGAGGGTTTTCTGACATGCAGGCTTCGATCCAGCAACATGTCCTGGAAAGCAGTACGTCCCGTTTTACAGAAAGTGCACCACTCGCAGGAGAAGAGTCGAGCATTTTTACGAGGGTGATCGAGCGGGACTTTGCGATCTTGCGGCAAACCTTGCACCAGTTGAACCAGCAGGACGTATGGAAAGCGGTGGATTGGCTGATGGAGGCGGATCAGGTACTCATTATTGGGTATCGCGCTTCTTATGCGGCAGCTCATTGGTTTACTTATTACCTCAGCATGATCCGCAAGAATGTGCTGCTCATTCCATTCAATGGCGAAATAGAAGAGAGGATCGTCAGTTTGACGGACAAGTCTGTCGTCGTCGCTGTCTCCTTCCCGCGCTATACCAAAGATACGATACGGGTAGTAGAAGCCAGCAAGCAAATGGGTGCGAGAATCATCGCCGCTACAGACCGACTATTGTCTCCTGTCAGCCGTCTGTCCGACATCGCCTTTACCACTGAAATTAACATCGAGTCGGGTCACTACTCCAATGCTTCCGTCATCAATCTATTGAATTTGTTGCTTGCAGGTATCGAAGAAAAAAACAGCACGCAGACCGAAACGAGGATGAAAAAATTCGAGCAGCTCTATTCCAGTTGGAGCACTTTTGTGGAATAGTTGGAGGCCTATGAAAGGGGGGATTTTTGTTTCTTTGTTTAAATTGAATTAACTGCCAATTGGAAACAGTCAAAAAGAAAGAGGGGTCTACATGAAGAAAAAATGGTTACTAAGTCTTTGGATTTCCATGTTGGCATTTGCGGTTGGACTGAGTGGCTGTTCCCAGTCCTCATCCAGTTCAGGAGGGAACAAAGAGTTGGTTGTGGCGTTCGACTCTGATGTTCCTACCATGGATCCGCACATGCATAATGAGCCGAATGCGATCACGACGAACTGGCATATTTTTGATTCGCTGCTCTTCCTGTCGCGTGATCTGAAAATCGAGCCGGGTTTAGCAGAGAGCTACGAACGAAAAGACGACCTGACATGGGTCTTCAAGCTCCGCCAAGGCGTCACCTTTCATAATGGTGAGGAATTCAATGCAGATGCTGTCAAGTTTTCTTTGGAACGGGTGTTGAATGAGAAACAAAAGAGCCCGCAGCGTGGTAATATCAGTGCGATTTCAGCTGTGAACGTACTGGATCCTTACACGGTAGAAATCAAGACAAAGGAACCATATAACCTACTGCCGCACCGCTTGTTCTATCTCAGCATCGTCCCACCCAAATACGTGCAAGAGGTTGGGGACCAGGAATTCGCACAAAAGCCGGTGGGAACTGGGCCTTACAAGTTTGTTGAGTGGGTGAAAGGGGACAAAATCGTTCTGGAAGCTAATGACAAATATTATAAAGGTGCGCCAAAAATCAGCAAGGTAAGCTTCCGTATCATTCCTGAGGTAGCGACCCAAATTGCCGAACTGCAAAGTGGCGGGGTAGATATTATTCGCATGGTTCCGCCTGATATGCTAGCTCAGATTGAGGGGAATCAACAAATCAAGGTTGCTTCAACACCGTTGTTGCGTGTGTATTACATCGCCTTTGACACGCAGAAAAAGCCGTTTGACGATATTCGCGTACGGCAGGCGATGAACCACGCAGTTGACATTGATAAAATCGTTGAAAAAGTATTGGGTAACAAAGCTGTTCGTACTCCTACGGGAGTAAACCCGAATCACTTTGGATTTGATGAAGGGATTAAGCCGTATGCATTCGATCCCCAGAAAGCAAAAACGTTATTGAAAGAGGCAGGATATGCTGACGGCTTTGAAACCGAAATCCATTATTTTACACCGGGGATTGGCCAGCAGATCACAGATGCTGTTATTTCCGATTTGAACAAGATTGGGATCAAAGCGAAAGCAAAATTTTATCCAGAGTCCAGCTCGTTTGTAGAAAAACAGCGCGCAGGCGATCTACCGTTCCGTTTGGGACATTGGGGCAGTTATTCCGTCTATGATGCAGATGCGATTCTCCAGCCGATGTTCGACAGTAAGGGAGTGTATGGCAGGTACTTTAACACGCCAGAGCTGGATGCATTGATTAACGAGGCGCGTTCGTCCGTCGATCAGGAAAAACGAAAAGCGCTTTATAGCCAGGCCCAACAATTGTTACACAAGGAAGCGCCATGGATATTCTTGTTCTCGCCTATGGACAATCAGGCATACAACACCAAGCTGCAATTCCAAGCAAGGGCGGATGAACGCATTTTTGCTTATGAGATTGATATCAATCCGTAACTACCCGAGAATGCAGAATTAGAAAGTAAGGGGAGGAGCATACGCCATGCGTGAAAAGGAGAGCTTCTCCCCTCAATACCTGAAAGGAGGAAACCTATGTGGGAGCACTGTTGAAGCAATGCTTGCGAATTGTCCTCGTGTTGTTTGGGATTTCGTCTATTGCATTTTTTCTCATCCATTTATCGGGGGACCCTGTGCTCTTGATGCTGCCGCCGGAAGCTACTCAGGAGGAAATTGACGCTTTTCGACATCAGATGGGATTTGACAAGCCTTTATCAGAACAGTACGTCCACTTTCTGGTACAGGCAGTCCAAGGAGATTTCGGTGATTCTCTCAAGTTTCATCAGCCGTCCCTGGATGTCGTGTTGGAACGAATACCAGCCACATTGGAACTAACGCTGCTTGCAACTGTTTTGAGTATTGTCATCGCCATTCCACTGGGGATCTACTCGGCTGTAAACCGAAATTCCGTCTCGGAAAATTTGGTGACCGTTGCAGTTTTTTTGGGACAGTCGATGCCAATCTTTTGGACCGGAATTATGCTCATGCTTTTGTTTGGAGTAAAGCTGCACTGGTTGCCTGTTTCAGGAAGAGGGAGCTGGGAGCATTTGATTATGCCAGCTTTTACACTCGCGGTGTGGGTTGCCCCGACCACTCTTCGGATCGTTCGATCGAGCATGCTTGAGGTACTGCAGCAAGATTACATCCGTACAGCGCGCTCCAAAGGATTAGGGGAGAAAGTCGTCATTTACAAGCATGCATTGAAAAATGCAGCGATCCCGATCATTACAGTCGTAGGCTTTCAGATCGGCAAACTTCTGGGTGGAGCAGTCGTGACGGAGACTGTATTTGCTTGGCCAGGGGTAGGACAGCTCGTCGTCAAGGCGATTTATACGGCAGACTATCCATTGGTGCAGGCCTGTGTCGTGATCCTGGCAATCATTGTAGCCGCGATGAACTTTGGTGTCGACTCTATGTACCGTTACCTCAATCCCAAAATCAAATCTGGCTAGTAGAGGTGAGTTTCAATGAGTAATGCAGGGTTGCAAACCGCTGTACAGCCAGTTGTGGAGGCCCCCAAACAGGCTGTTCCCGAATGGAAGCGGAAGTACCGTAAATTTGTTAAAAATCCTATCGGTATAATAGGACTCGCTATGGTTCTGCTGATTACATTTATTTCGATAGCGGCACCGCTTTTAACCAGTCATGATCCGATTGAAGTCAATCTCGATCATAAATTAATGCCACCGGTCTGGCAGGTTGGCGGAACATGGGACCACTGGCTGGGAACGGATGAAGTAGGACGAGATGTCTGGGCGCGTCTCGTATACGGTTCACGGGTTTCTTTGTCAGTCGGATTCTTTGCAGTCGTGATTTCCCTCTCACTGGGTACGGCACTGGGGATCTTGGCGGGATATTTTCGTGGCAAGACGGATTTTGCCATATCAACAGTGGTTGACATCATGATGGCTTTTCCATTCATCTTGTTGGCTCTTGCCACGATTGCTGTCATGGGGCCGAGTCTTCCCAACATGATCCTCGTCCTTGGCTTGACTGACTGGACACAGTACGCAAGGCTTGTTCGTGGAGAAGTGATCAGTCTACGCGAGCAGGAATTCATCCAGGCTGGCTACGCCTTGGGAAGCAGGCATTGGCGAATTATTTGGCGGCATCTGTTGCCCAACTGTCTTCCGTCTGTAATCGTGCTAGCCACGTTAGCCATGGCAAGGGCGATCTTGATGGAATCATCACTTAGTTTTCTCGGCCTGGGTGTCAGCTCTCCTACACCGAGTTGGGGCTTCATGATGAGTACTGGCCGCCCGTACATCGCAACAGCGTGGTGGCTTGCAACACTCCCGGGTATCGCAATTCTGATAACAGTCCTAGGGATCAATCTGGCAGGTGACCGGATTCGTGACATGTTGGATCCGAAAGTAGATTAATCGGTTGGTATATAAACGAGAAAGGGTCGAGATAAAGATGAAAGCAGAAAAAATCGTTCTACGTAAAATGAGCATGACCATGAAATCGCCATTCCAAACCAGCTTTGGCACACAACTTGTCCGTGATTTTATGTTAGTAGAAGTTCACACCAAGGATTTCGTCGGTTACGGCGAGTGTGTTGTTTCCGGTCTGCCATTCTATAGTGAAGAAACAGTGGGCACGGCTTGGCACATGCTGGAAGAATTTTTGGTTCCGATGATCTTCGAAAAGGAATCGATCAGTCATCCTGATGACATCGCAGCCATGTTTGCCCCGATTCGTCGCAATAATATGGCGAAAGCAGCACTGGATGCAGCTTATTGGGATTTGTATGCAAAACAAAAAGGGATTACTCTCGCAAAAGCATTGGGCGGGACCAAAGACAAGATTGAAGTAGGCATTAGTCTGGGGATCGAAGCCGACATCAATGATTTATTCCGCAATGTTGAAAAGTATTTGGAGCAAGGGTACCGCCGGATGAAGATCAAGATCGCGCCGGGCAAGGACGTCCATGTTATTCGCGCCTTGCGCGAGCGCTTCGGCAATATCCCGATGATGGCAGACGCCAACTCCGCCTATACATTGGATGATCTGGAAATGTTGAAACAATTGGATGAGTTCGATCTTATGATGATCGAGCAGCCTTTGGCTCACGATGACATTATCGACCATGCCGCGCTGCAAAAAGAGTTAAAGACGCCGATTTGTCTCGATGAGAGTATTCATTCTTATGAAGATGCCCGCAAAGCCATCGAGTTGGGCAGCACCCGTATTATTAACGTGAAGGTCGGACGAGTCGGGGGACTTACAGAGGCTAAGCGAATCCATGATTTGTGTCAGGAAAAAGGAATCCCGCTATGGTGTGGAGGGATGCTGGAGTCTGGAATCGGTCGGGCGCACAATGTCGCAATCACGACTTTACCCAACTTCACGCTTCCTGGAGATACAGCAGGCTCATCTCGTTACTGGAAGGAAGACATCATCTCTCCCTATGTGGAAGTAGCGGCGGACGGAACGATTACGGTACCGGATGCACCAGGAATCGGCTATACACCCGTACCAGAGCTGATAGAAAAATACACTACAGCCAGCAAGGTTGTCATGAGAGGGTAGGGCACATGAATGTAAAAATGGTTTGTGACTATCTGAAAGAGAACCAAAATGAAATCATTCGGACTTACGAGGAGCTTCATCAGTTGGCAGAGCCGAGCTGGCAGGAAGAAAAAACGTCGCATTATCTCGCGCAACGACTGCGTCAAGCAGGGCTGACTGTGCGTACATATCAAGGTCATTTCGGTTTGACAATAGATATTCCCGGAGAAGAAAAACAGATCGTCGCCCTTAGAGCCGACATGGATGCACTGGTACAGGAAGTGAATGGCGTTGTGAAGCCGAATCATTCTTGTGGGCACGATGGACACAGCACAATGGCCTTGTATACGGCCTTGGCATTTGCTGCAACCGGCGTGCAACCGAAGAAGACGATCCGTTTTCTATTCCAGCCGGCAGAAGAAAAAGTGGGTGGGGCCTTGCAGATGTTGAAGGATGGTGCGCTGGAAGACGTCGATGTTCTGTTCGGTGTGCATCTTAGACCAGTGATGGAATTGGCAAATGGTACGGCTGCTCCCGCCATTTCGCACGGGGCCAGTGCGACAGTCCACGGCACCATCTCCGGGCTGCAGGCTCATGCTTCGCGCCCTGAGCGGGGCAAAAACGTGATAGAAACGGCAGCATTATTGGTGCAGGTGCTTTCCAACATTCGTTTGGAAGCAGGCTGTCCATTCTCAGTGAAAATGACACAGTTTTCAGCCGGAGGAGAAACTTCCAATGTCATTCCTGACCGGGCTACCTTCAAATTGGATGTGAGGGCGCAGACCAATGAGGGAATGGACGAATTGCAAGAAAAGCTTAAACACGTCTTCTACCACGTGGGGAGTCTGATGGGGGCCCCAATCGAATGGAGCATACCGGGAGCAGTTCCTGCCGCAACACTAAATGATAGAGCGTCGGCAATCATGCGAGAAGCGATTGCCCATGTACTAGGAAAAGACAACGTGAAGGAGCCTTGTGTTTCACCTGGGGGAGAGGACTTTCACTTTTACACCTATCACAAACCAGAGATGGCAGGGACCATGCTGGGATTAGGCTGCGGTCTCTCTCCAGGTTTGCATCATCCCGACATGTCCTTTGACACAAAGGCGCTCATAACAGGAGCACAAATCCTGGCGACGGCGGTGCTATTATCAGCCAATGGAGGTGACGTATGAAGATGGAACCCATCCTCCAGATTGAGGACTTGCGAATTTCCTTCCGCGGGGAAGATGGTGACTTCCACCCTGTCAGTGGAATCAATTTTCGTGTCCATGCGGGAGAGACGCTGGGTATTGTCGGGGAATCGGGTTGTGGCAAGAGTGTTACCTCCCTGGCGATCATGGGTCTTCTGCCAAAAGGGATTGGCCGCGTCAGCGGTGGGCGAATCCTGTTCCAAGACAAATGTATTACGGATATGTCGCAAATAGATCTGCAAAAGATTCGGGGCAATGAGATCGCAATGATTTTCCAGGAACCAATGACGTCGCTCAATCCGGTCTATACGATTGGTGAACAATTGGGGGAGCAGATACGTCTGCACTTAAGGCTAGGTAAACGGGAGGCCCGTCAAAAAGCAGTCGATATGCTTAGGGTGGTTGGCATTCCCCGCGCAGAAGAGATCGTGAAGGAGTACCCTCATCAGTTGTCAGGGGGGATGAGGCAGCGTGTCATGATCGCTATGGCAATGTCGTGCGATCCAAAAGTATTGATTGCCGATGAGCCAACGACTGCTTTGGATGTGACCATTCAGGCTCAAATCTTGGATCTAATGCGGGAATTGAAGGAAGAGAAGGGTACATCCATTGTCTTCATTACGCATGACCTGGGCGTTGTGGCGGAGATGTGTGACCGTGTCCTAGTGATGTATGCGGGACAAGTGATCGAGGAAGCGACTGTGAAGGAGTTGTTCCATAATCCGCAGCACCCTTATACGAAAGGCTTGATCGCCTCCATCCCGTCACTAGATCAGCAGCAGCGCAGGTTAAACTCCATACGCGGAACGGTGCCACACCCATCAGCCATGCCAACAGGCTGCAGATTCGCTTCGCGTTGCGACCATGTCCGGGACACATGCAAAGAAATTCCGCCGCTTATTGATATCGGAGATGAGCACAAATGCCGCTGTTGGTTAGTGAAAGAAGGAGGTGACGTTCATGGAGGAGGCTTTGCTTACGGTTCGTGATTTAAAAAAGTACTTTCCGGTCAAGGGAAAATGGTTACAGCCGACGACCCATATCAAGGCGGTGGACGGCGTCTCTTTTTCGATAAAAAAAGGGGAAACAGTCGGGCTTGTCGGTGAGAGCGGTTGTGGAAAATCGACGACAGGCAGGGCGCTGTTGCATCTATTGCCGCCGAGCGGGGGAGAGGTGCGCTATCAGGGGAGGGACTTGACCAAGCTGTCAGCGAGCGAACTGCGGCTTCTTCGAAAAGAACTGCAAATCGTTTTCCAGGACCCGTATGCATCTCTTGATCCGCGCATGAAGATCCGGGACGTCCTCCTAGAGCCATTGGAAATACACGGCATTGGGAGCAAGCACGAACGACTGAAAAAGGTAGAAGAGATTTTGGAGATCGTCGGTTTGGGCGGTCACTATGCCAATCGATATCCTCATGAGTTCAGCGGGGGACAGCGTCAGCGTATTGGCATTGCCCGTTCATTAATTTTACGTCCGTCCTTGATCGTAGCAGACGAGCCGGTTTCTGCACTGGACGTCTCCATTCAGTCGCAGATTCTCAATTTACTTCAGGATTTGCAGGAACAGTTTGATCTGACATATCTGTTTATCTCGCACGATCTGAGTGTAGTAAAGCACATTTGCAACCGGGTTGGAGTCATGTATTTAGGCAGGCTGGTGGAATTTGCCCCGAAAGAAACGCTGTATGCCGCTCCTGCCCATCCTTATACGCAGGCACTTCTTTCCGCCGCGCCCATAGCCAATCCGGATGTCAAACCGCAACGGATTATTTTGAAAGGAGATGTGCCCAGTCCAGCGAATCCCCCTAGCGGATGCACGTTTCATACACGTTGCCCCTATGTCATGGATATTTGCAAGACTGTCCGGCCGGAATTGGCGCCTGTCGATAGCCAAGGGCATTGGAGTGCGTGCCACCTTCACCATCAGTAAACTACCAGGGACTTTTGCGCATGTATCAAACCAGTTCAAAACGAGTATTCGTTTTGGCTGGTTTTTTTGTACAGAGAATTTATAAAATTCCTATCCAGTATAAGGGCAACCGCGACTCCGCCAAAAGGCATGGCGTAGCCAGGTTTTCTAATTTCTTTTCGTTAAGATACCTGTTTCATCATTCATGTATAATAGAAGAAACGTGTTCTTTCTTTTCATTCGGTTGCAAAAAGTCTGTACAAATTGAGAGGAGTTAACCTACAGGCATGAATGAAACCAATCAATTGCTAGCAGCCTATAATCGCACAGCTTACCCATTAATTGGTCACGGAAAAAGGAACTTGCAAGTATTGAAAGACGTAGTAATTGAGCTGGATGGTAATAGGGAGAGCGATGTATACGGTACGGGAGAGGTCATCGAGGAATTCCAAAAGAAGATAGCAACGTTTTTAGGAAAAGAAGCAGCGATTTTCTTTCCAAGTGGAACGATGGCACAGCAAATCGCGATGCGCATTTGGTGTGATAAAAAGGGCTTAAAAAGAGTCGCCTATCATCCGCTGAGTCATTTGGAGATTCACGAAGAAGATGGTTTGAAAGAACTGCACGGGATCGAAGCGGTGCTGCTGGCGGATGAAACGAGACAAATTCAGCTCGAAGACGTGCTGAACATGGGTACGAATGTTTCCTGCCTGCTATTGGAGCTGCCTCAGCGCGAACTCGGCGGGGAGTTGCCAGATTATGAAGATCTGGAAGCAATCTCTGCCTTTTGCCATGAAAAGGGGATCGTACTGCACCTAGACGGAGCCCGACTGTTAGAAGCGCTTCCTTACTATCAAAAGACGGCAGAAGAAATTTGTCAGCTGTTTGATAGTGTCTATCTTTCTTTCTATAAAGGAATCGGGGGAATTGCCGGGGCTATTTTGGCAGGGGACAAACCGTTTCTAGATGAGTCAGTCGTATGGAAAAGGCGTTACGGTGGGGATTTAATCAGCTTGTACCCTTATATTTTAGCAGCAGATCATTTTTTCACCACGAGGCAGGATCAGTTTAACAAGTACTATGAAGGCGCTAAAGAGCTTGCCAGTCTTTATAACCAATGTCATGGCATTGTGACCCGACCGGTCGTTCCCGTATCCAACATGTTTCATATTCATTTTCCATTACCAACAAAGAAGCTTGAGCCCATTTTGCTCTCCATTTATGAGGAAACAGGAGTTGGCATGATTATGCGCCTCAGAGACAAGGATGAGGCATCGAGCTATTGTGAAGTGAACATCGGGGATCAATATGCGAGCGTTCCGAAAGAAGTGTTAACAAAAGCATTTCAATTGCTGGATCAGAAAATGAAAGAAGCATAGGAAGAGCGCTCTCCTTATTGTTGACAGCAAAACCAATTCATTACATTCCTTTTCGGATTGGCAAATTTTGCGTAGAATATACAAGAAGGAATTGATGTGCCTGAAAGTGAGGGATTTGCGATGGAAGATAAAAAAGAAGCGCTGGTACCTGAACTAGACGAATTGCTTTACAAGTTTACGGAACTGTTGACGGGGGAAGCCACTCCTGAACGAGTCGAAATGGTGAAAATATGGTGCTTATATACGCATATGTCCAAAGCGATGCCGCCACTGATTCAACATTGGGCGAGCGAGCCGGAGCATCAGGAAGCACGAAACCAAATTAAGGAAATCATTGAGCAGATTAAGCAGTGGAATCAGACGAAAAATCAAAAGCATTAATACGTGCCAGCATTAGAAAAACCAGTCCAATGATTTTGTTATGGACTGGTTTATTCGTCTTTTCATGGAGATTGTGAGGGGAATCACAAATAACGAGCGATTAGCCGAACTAGCTTGGAGGGGAACTCATTTAGATCGGTAATATCCAAAAATCTCTCATTCCCGTAGATTTTACCAATGACATCCTTATCTTGACCGATTGCAGCTGCGAGAAATGTAATTCCCTTCCGTTCATATTCCTGTATGGTCTGCTGCATGTCAAAAGCAGCATAGCTACCAGTATAGTCGTCCATTGCTTTTGGTTGTCCGTCACTTATGCTGATTAAAAGCTTTGTCTCTTCCGGCATAGCTGCTAACCTTTCCGCCATAATTCTAAGAGCCATTCCATCACGATTATTACTTCTAGCAGAAATCCGCATAAGCCTGAATCGATCATGGGAATCCGCTTTATCAAAGTCGGCATAGGCAAAGATCGACATTTGTTCCATCTTGGAAACATCGGCAGTATCACCGTAGATCAGGATGGGAATATGACAAAGCTGACAAAATTCATAGACCGCGATTATGGCTCGTTTTGCTGCTTCCAATCTCCCAAAAGCTGACATGGAGGCTGATTCATCGACCCGGAGTCCCACTACAAGGGAAGGGGATTCAGTCGGGGGACGCTTCTTGGTAAAATACCTGAAATCCTTGTAAGCGACGCTGTCTGCCTGAAATTTGCTGCCATAGTAATGGTTCCTGGCAAATTCAGAAGATATCTCATGCTCCAGAAGCGGAAGTGTTTTTCTGGCAATTTCCAGCACAATCGGCATGAGGCTCTTGCTTAGACTGACGTATTCCTGTTGGTTTTTCTGATCATAATCTGGACGGTGAACAATGAGTTTCACATTTTTATGAATAGAGTCGGATACAATCGCTCTTGCTGCCTGGTTCAGCTTTTTGCGGAAATCACGTTCTTTTTGTTTCGCAGCCTCTGACATTGGCCCAGGATTTAACTGATGATAGCCGGGAGAGCCATTTTCTTCAGAATGGGAGCTTTCCATATTCGTAGAATCGTCAATAGCAAAAGAAGAGCCAACGTCGCTATCAGCAGACTTCTTTAATGCGATGCCTTTTTTCTCACCATGGTTGATTTCGTCCAAATCGGTGTCAGCTATCTCTCCCCATGTTCTGATTTCGATTGCATCGTCACTATTTCGTTTTTTTTTACGTCCTTCAAGACTTCCTCTAAGCTGGCCAATAAACCATCGTTTTTAAGTGCTTCTTCCAATAGGTTGATTTCTTCGGAATCGGTAGTTATTTTGTAGATGACTTTATGATAAAGTGATCCTTTTGCAGAAGCACCACTTGCAATGGCATCGGTCCAGTAGAAATAGGAACGCATTCCGGCCACACCTTTAATCGCATTGGCCCGGGTTGTTTTGTCCAAAACAATTATGATATCCGCCAACACATCCAATACCTTTTCATCCCTATAACCCGTTTTGGACATGGCCCGTTCAATCATGATGTCTTTGGTTGGAAGGTCCATCTTTTCCGCGTGCTGAACCCTGTCGCGGAGCGCTTCGTTAAGCGGTCTGGACCCTGCATAGCTGCGGTTTGTAGTGATGACCGCTATGAAGTCCGGATGCCTGCGTACCATTTCTGTTGGCAGATTGATGCTTCCATCCGGCTCCAAGGCAGAATTAAGTGCCATTAACACCGCAGCATCCCGAATGACATTTGGTTCTTGTATTTCCAGGAGATAGCCTTTTTGATAGGCCCTCACGATTTCGGAGGGGTAGAACCGATACTCGATAGCATCGCTGCCCGTGTTTTCCACAGCCAGCTTCAACAATTGCTTCATTTTTATGGAGGCAGTCTCCTGCGTAATCCCCATGACGTCCATCAATATTTCCGTTGCGCTATGAAAACGGTCACTTTCATACAAAGCTTTCAAAGCGTTTCTATCCGCAGGCTCCATCCTTTCTAAACGCTCGGAGGAAATGACCGGCAAAATAGCACCGATAATATCCGATTTATCCATATCGGCAAAACAGGTCACTTTCGTATACGGCAGCCCAAAATTGGCCGATAAGGCTTTGGCTAGTTGTGTTTTACCGGAACCGGCGTCACCCTCTAACAGGATAGTGGCGATTTTCATTTCCCCGCGATTCCAGTTGCGACATACTTCTTCACTAATACGCTGTTCTGCTTCGCTGACCTTATGTGATAACGGCTTTTTCCAGACAAGCTCTTTTTCTGCATCGGTCAGTTGTCTAGCAGGTGACAGAAAGTATTTCTCATGCTCATTCATGACCTTTCTCCTCTCCGTTATGATGCCGGGCCTCTCGTTGCTTCGCTTCTTTTTTGGGCAATAATGGGGGTCAACAATAGCGCGCCGATGACGATCAAACTGCCGCTGAATACATAAACCGTAAGTAGGGAGAAGGTATCCTTCAGATAGCCGGATAGGAACATGCCGATCACCATCATCCCCATAAAAACAGGAGTGATTGCTCCCGATACCCGGCCTATAAATGCCCCTTCCGTATTCCGTACAATAAGCGTTTGGATTCCCCCTTGAATGCAAGGGTAGAACAAACCGCTGATCACCAAAAAGACGATGGTCAGCAAAATCATCGTAGACGCGCCTATTCCGATGGTACAGATGGCGCTGACAAACAGGCCTACCATGAGCAACAGCTGTGGCTTCACCTTTTTGGCTATCCCGATGATGGCGATTCCACCTACCAGCATGGCTGCCCCATTAGTCATAACCAACCACTGCAGAAATTGTTTGTCCTGTCCCAATTGCTCGATGGCGATGAAAATTTGAAGCGGCTGTGTCAGTCCTGCCGCCAATCCGACAACCGCAAAAGTCAGACTGAGTGTTCGTAATTGTTGATTGGACCCGATGTACCGCATCCCGGCCGTTAGCTCCTGTATGAAGCTGTCGGCTTCGCCAGACCTCGGTTCCTCTGCGTCCCGGGGAAGCGACGACAAGACAAGGGAAGACCCTAGGAACAGAACTGTCGTCAGGACGAGGGGAACTTCAATTCCAAACTGAATAAAAATAAACGTGCCAATGACCGGACCCAAAACCGTAAAGACGGCCACAAGGGATTGAGACATTGCCATCACACCCTGCAGTTGTTCGCCTGGCACATGTCGCTTGTACAGTTTCATGGCCGAAGGTTGGGAGAATTGAGACAGGCTGGCGGAAACAAACGATCCGATGAGAAGCGCAATCCAGCCGCCGTTCATAATGGCAAGCAGCACAGCCACTACGGACAAGGCAGACAGAGAATCGCTCCATACCATTGTCTGCTTCGGTCGCCATCGGTCGGCAAAGGTCCCACCAATAATGGCAAAGAGAAAGATCGGCGAGAATTCCGCGACCGAAATAAGCGATACATAGACAGGATTGTTATTTGTTACTTCCGTTATATAAAGTAGGACGGCATAATTTCGGATCCATACGCCAAGCTGCAGCAGCACCCTGGAGAGGATAATCGTCCGAACGTATCGATTGGAAAACAAACTAATACCCCATTTCCTTTAGCATTCTCGATAAAGCACGCAGCCTTTCCCCGATCAACTCATCATCAGCGCTCAGAGCCTGGCTGAACAGCTTCATATCTTCATTGATTCTCTCATTGTCTGTATTTACTGCCACGGTCATGGCAGCCCCTTGTAGGCCAATCCGGTCGATTACAGGCTTCTGCGGATCATAGAAATGCTCATATCTGTAGGCATCACGAAAGTGTGCGATCGACCGGCAAATCATAATGGACAAATCAAGAAAGCGATGGAGAGGCAGCTCCTCCAATTGTCTTGTGCGTTGTTCTCCCGTATTTCCCCATACTTTGGCTGAAAGAGCGAATTTCCCCTGATCGTTCCATTGGGTCAACCCTAAAGAAAGGCTTTTCGCATCCGAGCTTTGGGCGAATCGGCCGTCAACCTTATCATAGTTTTCAGATATGATAACAGGTTTATGGCTTGTAGTAGTCGGTGTTTTCATTTTTTCTTCCTCCTAAATAAACGTTTTTAAAATAAGTTTGCCATATAACAAACATTTTAATTAATCATCTATAAAAGTCAACGTATTTTTTCTTTAGATCGATGAAGGTTCAATTTTGAAGAACAAACAAAAAAGACACAAACCTGCATAAACAGGTTGTGCCTTTTTTCAATCCATTCTATTACGGCTTCCAGGTCAATTGTTTGGAAGCGTCAATCAACTCATCCAATTGAACGCCATGCGCGGTTAGTACCACATATAGAGATTGATTATTCGCGTTTGCATTGAAATGAACAGCATGCTGGACGGTTGAATCTTTGGTGCCATGTTGATCATAGGAAACGGCGATAGCCTGTTCTCCGTTGATACTGAACAACTGAGTAGCAGAAAACGTTCCTGGAATGGAGAGGCTGCGTTTCCCTTGTGTATTGCGAACGACTTCAACTTTGATCCAGTCCTTGTTTCGTTTGTAATCGGCAGACAAGTGGGCTACTTTTTGACTGGTTTCCGATTCATACTGAATAGAAATATCACCCATCGTAAAACCGTTCGTGGCTGTCGCCAGTACAGGTACAGGCATGTCGGATGCTTGTACAGCTGTTTCCACATCCGTGAAGGTGGAGAGTGTAATCTGCTGTTTGGCTGCCATCGGAAGCGTCGGACCTACCAACGCATTCTCTTTAGAGGCATTCGCATTTGCGTCTGCTTCAGGAACACTTGATGCCGTTATTCCAAAAACAGGTTGATCGCTAATCGTTTGTGAACTGTCTGCATGAGTAGACGTTTCGACACTTTGTTTATCTTTTGATTCAACAGACAAAGCAGTCTGCTTATTTGCAGTGGTGTCTGCAGCGGGTTTTTCAGAGCCGCCACGAGCTGCCATCGGTGTCCGTTCTTCTTTGCTGATGGCACGAGCAGCTTCCGGTGGCGCCACTTTGGTCTGCGGCTTCTCCATGGCAATTGCTCCGTCCAGTGGAGCAACGGCTGCTTTTGATTGCACTGGCGCTGCTTGCGGCTCGGCTTGGGCGAGTACTTTTTCCTGATTTTCCACCGGAGCTTGCAGGGCAGGCGTATCGCTTTGCACGGTGCTCCGCTGAGAAGCAGTTTCAGGTGATGCAGTAGGTGCCGGAGCTTGCTCCGATGTACTGTAGGCCACGGCTGGGTTGCTTCCAGCAGCTTGGTTGCTCGCAGACTGCGAAGCCGTTTCTAGTTGATCTGAATTGAGCTGCTGATAGCTCATAAAGCCTATTGCAAGCAACACAGCAGCTGCGCTGACCCAGGCAAATGAAGGGAAGCCTTTTGTCCGGCGCCCTCTGGTAGTTGGCGGTTGCAAAGATACCGCAGCAGCGTGAGGGGGCGTGTTTTGCCCGGCTGATTGGTAGATAGCCTGCATGATTCTCTCTTCCAGGTTCGCTTGTGGTAAAGGAACCTCTTTCAAGAACTGCACCTCCTCTTCTGTTGTCATTTGTGTTTCAATCCAGACGATGCAATCCTCACAGGTTTCAATGTGGGAAAGCAATTCGCTATCCGTGTCATCTAGATCTAGCCATGCTTTTCTAAATGCCTGGCAGTTCATGTACGAGCCCCCCTTCCTTGCGGGTTAACAATTTTGCGAGTTCCTGGCGAGCGCGAAGGTAGCGGACGCGGGCGGTAGACTCGGCAATGCCGAGAAGCGTCGCGATTTTTTCGAACGGATATTCATGCGTGCAACGAAGCACGATAACTTCACGATAGGAATCCGATAACAAAGAGAACGCCTCTTCGATTTCACGACGCTGTTCTTTATTCATGAGCGATTCTTGTGGAGATTCGTCACGAGTATTGGACGGTACGTAAGCAAGCTGTTCATCGGAGTCGTGAAATTTCCGGCGACGCAGGAAGTCGATGCTCTTGTTTCTGGCAAGCGTATGTAACCAGGAAGAGAACTGGCTGTCTCCACGAAAGGTAGAAAGCTTTTCATACGCCTTCACAAATACTTCCTGTGTAAGATCCTCTGCATCGGAGCGATTATTCACCATTTTGTAGATGAAAACGTAAATCATATGCTGATATCGCTGGATGAGGTCGCGATATCCTTCGATGTCGCCTTGAAGAATCCGCTGAATGATTTCGGCGTCGGATTGCATTGAATCTCCGGCCTCCCTTCCCTCTATGAGACGCTGGGTTTTTTAAAACGTTTCAGACCAGCGTTTCCATTTCTATAATATCGTATGGATAGCCTTGTTCTACGAGAAAAAGCTGGCGATGAAGTGAAAATTCCTGCTCTCTCGTATCACGTGTGACCAACGTATAAAAATGCGCTTTGTTGTCGTCTGCCTTTGGTCTGAGAATGCGTCCCAGACGCTGGGCCTCTTCTTGTCTGGAACCGTATGTCCCGGATATTTGAATCGCAACATTGGCATCCGGCAAATCTACGGCGAAGTTGGCCACTTTGGAGACGATGAGGCGCGTGATTTCCCCTTTTTTAAACTGACTGTACAAAAGCTCTCGTTCTTTTTCTGGTACTTTCCCCGTAATCACCGGCAATTGCAAAGCTGCAGCCATCTGGTCCAGTTGATCCACGTATTGACCGATGATCAGTACACGATCGTCAGCATGGCGCTCCAGAAGTTGCTGGACGACCTCCAGCTTTCGCGGGTTTTCAGCGGCAATCCGAAACTTTTGCCGGGCAGTGGCGTGCGCGTATGCTTCGCGCCATTTTGGATCAAAAGGAAGCCTGATTTCCCGGCAGTGCGCTTCGGCGATCCAGCCTTGTTCCTCCATGGTTTTCCACGGAATCTCGTATTTTTTGGGACCGATCAGGGTAAAGGCATCTTCTTCCCTGCCATCCTCGCGAACAAGAGTGGCGGTCAGACCGAGCCTGCGTGTTGCCTGAATACCCGAAGTCACCCGAAAAACAGGAGCGGGCAATAAATGAACCTCATCGTAAATAATAAGCCCCCAATCGCGCTCTGAAAAGAGTCTCATATGAGGAAATTCATCTTCAGAGGTAGGGCGGTACGTCAAAATTTGATAAGTTGCCACGGTAATTGGCTTGACTTCCTTGCAATCACCGGTATATTCGCCAACCAAAGCGGGATCAAGTCCAGTTTTGTCCAGCAATTCCTGTATCCATTGACGAACAGATGTCGTATTGGTTGTCAGGATAAGAGTGGCTGTCTGCAATTGGCAAATCGCGCCAATTCCGATTACTGTTTTTCCCGCTCCACATGGAAGCACAAGCACGCCGCTTCCACCCATAGCAGCACCGTCTGAATAAAAGGCGCTGACAGCTTCTTGTTGATAGGGACGTAGAGAAAACGGTCTGCCTTGTGAGGTCATCTGGCGCATGCTTATCGAACAGGGTTCACCTTGTGTATATCCAGCCAAATCTTGCACAGGATACCCGAGTCTGATCAATTCTTGCTTGATTAGTCCCCGTGCGTAAGGTTTAAGTATATGCCCTTCGTCAAATAGCTGGGTGATCGATTTATAAGCCATAAGTTCGGCGAGCAAAAGTGGATCATCACAAGTCAAAATCAGGGCATCCTCTGATCGTTCGAGTTTGATCAGACCGTACTTTCGCATCGTCTCGGCAATCTCTTTGACAATGGTAGGCGGAACTCCATATTTACTGTACGACCCCAGCAATTCTATTACCTGCTCAGGCATCAAGCCACTTGCTGCTGCATTCCAAAGCGACAGCGGGGTAATGCGATAGGTATGAATGTACTCCGGGCTTTTCATCAGCTCGGCAAATCCATGGATGGCCTGTCTTGCTTCTGCAAATAATGGATGCTGCGTTTCCAGTAAAATCGTTCGATCGCTTTGTACAATCATTGGCAGATCTGGACGGTAAGACAAGAGACTCACCTCGTCAAAAGGCATAAGGAATCAGAACTATGGTATCACAATCCGGAAAAGAAAGAAAAACGAAGAGGTAACATTCCAAGCGCGATGGGAAAGAATAACCCAAAGACTGACGGAAAGGATGAACGCGGGACATGGCAATGTGGGGCAGTTTGTTCAATCTGGTGCTGGTCGTGATCCTCGTCCTCCTCAACGGATTTTTCGTAGCAACGGAATTTGCCGTGGTCAAGGTGAGGGAATCACGTATCGCTCAACTGGTGGCGGAGGGGAACCAAAGAGCCGTTCATGTAGAGCAGGTCATTTCCAATCTGGATGCGTATTTGTCAGCCTGTCAGTTGGGAATCACCCTTGCTTCGCTGGGGCTAGGTTGGTTAGGGGAGCCTGCGATTGCTCATCTATTGCACCCGGTTTTTCGCTATTTTGGCCTGAATGATACGCTGGTCACGAGCATTTCCTTCATCATAGCGTTTTCTGTCATTACCTTTTTGCATATCGTACTGGGGGAACTGGCACCGAAGTCGCTGGCGATCCAGCGCACGGAAATGGTGGTGCTTGCCATTGCCAAGCCGATTTCACTGTTTCATAAAATCATGTATCCATTCATCACTCTTCTCAACTGGTCGGCTAGCCGTTTTCTTGCCCTTTTTCATATTTCTATGGAGCCACACCAAGAGGCGCATACAGAGGAAGAGATTCGTATTCTGGTCAACGAGAGTCACAAGAGCGGACTAATTGACAATACCGAGCTGATGCTGGTGGACAATATCTTTGACTTTTCCGAGACGATGGCCAGAGAAATCATGGTTCCGCGTACCGACATGGTGGTTCTGAATCTGCGCGATCCATTTGAGGAAAACGTCAAGCTGGTCCAAAATGGACGGTTTACACGCTATCCGGTGGTAGACGGTGACAAAGATCACGTAGTGGGGAGTCTGCACATTAAGGACATGCTGACTGGACTGCTCGAAGGAGAGCGCAGCGATCTGGAAACATTGATGCGCTCGATTTTGACCGTGCCTGAAACGATTTCGATCAGCCGTTTGTTGACGATGCTGCAAAAACAGCGAGGACAGATGGCCATTATCATTGACGAATATGGAGGCACAGCAGGTCTGGTTACACTGGAAGATATAATGGAAGAAATCGTAGGAGACATTCAGGACGAGTTTGATGACGAGCGTCCAGAAGTGGAGCAAAGGGACGACTTGCTATCCCTGGATGGACGTATGCTTCTGGAGGAAGTGAGCGAATATCTCGATATCGATCTGGAGTCGAGTGAAGTGGACACCTTGGCAGGGTGGATTTACATGCAAATCGATCATCCGCCACGCGTTGGGGATCTCGTTCGGGAGGGGAATTATGAATTCCTCGTTGACGAAGTCGATCATTATCGAATAACGCGCGTAGTGGTGAAAAAACGGGCAGAAGAGGAGGCAAAAATCGAGAAAGGGGGGTAGCCTTTTTATCTTCTAGGTGAAAAGAACCAGACTGGCGTTTTTTTACAGATATAAAATTATATCCAGTATAAGTGCAACCGCGGCTCCGCCAAAGGCATAGCCAGGTTTTCTAATCATGGGCGAGTGGCACAAAATATTGAGGAAAAGAACTATTCAAGGCGAAATAATATGCTATAATTGGACACAAGTTGCCTTTGCGCAATGAAAAGAGTCGTTGCCCAAAAAGGGTGAATGAAGCCTTGTTACCCAGGGTAACGAGAGCATTTAGCAAAGCTGAGCCTAGAGGAGGAAGTAGAGATGAGACGAGTAGTTAGTATGGGACTGACCGCATTGCTGGCATTTACTTTGGCAGCATGTGGCAATCAGGCAACAGGTGAAAAGACAGATTCGACAGCAGCGAATTCCGGGCAGCAGCAAACTGTCAAATTGGGATTGACGCAATTCGTAGAACACCCGGCGCTGGATGCAATCCATAAAGGCATTTTGGATGGGCTGAAAGACTCCGGTTACGAAGAGGGCAAAAATCTGGAAGTAGATTCCCAGAATGCCCACGGTGATATGAATAACACTGTCTCGATCGCCCAAAAGTATGCTGGCGATAAAAAGGACATGGTAATAGCTATTGCTACGCCGTCCGCACAAGCAGCAGCCAAGGCGATCACAGATGCACCTGTTCTTTTCAGCGCCGTTACAGACCCAATCTCAGCTCAACTGGTCACCAGTCTGGAAAAACCGGACAAAAACGTGACAGGTACATCAGACAAAGTATCAATGGAACAGCAATTGAAGCTCATCAAGACCTTCCTGCCCGAGCTTAAAAAGCTTGGTGTGATTTATACGACATCCGAAGTCAATTCGGAGGTGCAGGTCAAGGATTTGGAAGAAGCAGCTAGCAAAGAAGGCGTAGAGATCGTCAAAGCTGGTATTTCCCAACTGTCTGAGGTGCAGCTGGCAGCTCAGGGACTCGTTGGAAAAACAGATGCCATGTTTATCCCGATCGACAATACGGTAGTTTCGTCCTTTGAAGCTGTCTTGGGGGTAGCAGAGCAGAACAAGATTCCTGTTTTCGCTTCTGACACCGATACGGTAAAGCGCGGTGCTGTTGCCACATATGGTATTGATTACTATCAAATTGGGAAGCAAACAGGCGAGATGGCTGCACGTGTACTGAAAGGTCAATCTGTAGCCGAAACACCTGTAGAAGTTTCCAAGCAGGCCGACTTATACATCAACGAAACAGCAGCTGCCAAGTTTGGTCTCACTGTATCCGAGGCACTCAAACAGCAGGCGAAAGAAATCATCAAGTAAAAAGAGAGCTTCTTGCTCTCTTTTTATTCTTTTAAAAGTTTTTTAAACATGGTAAGATTAGAAAAAAATTTTTCAAGGGGGAAATTTATCAGATGTTCAAACAAAAAAAGCCTGTCAAAATTATTCAGAGTATTTTATTTCCTTTGGTGCTTTTGTCCGTCACAGCATGTGGACAGCAGACTACTGCTCCGGCGAACAATCAGCCAGCTCCTGCTACTTCCGCTCCGGCTCCTGCACCTGAAGCCAAGCAACTGACCATCGGAATTTCCCAGTTCGTGGAACATCCGGCTTTGGATGCTGCACGAGAAGGCTTTGTCGCGCAATTGGCGAAAAATGGATATGAAGATGGCAAGCAAGTTAAAATTGATGTGAAGTCCGCACAAGCGAGCATGGATACAGCGATCTCGATTGCTCAAAAGTTCGAAGCTGACAAGGTTGACCTGGTGCTAGCTATTGCCACGCCAACCGCACAGGCTGCAGCTCAAACGAGCAAAGAGATCCCCATTCTTTTCACAGCCGTAACGGACCCTGTGGAAGCGGGGTTGGTAAAAGCAATGGGTAAGCCAGGCGCAAACGTAACGGGCACGTCTGACATGAACCCTGTCGAAGAGCAATTGAAGCTGATCAAGGAATTGAAAGCTGATGCAAAATCGGTTGGCGTGATTTATAGCTCTGGTGAAGTAAACTCCAAAGTTCAGGTAGACGCTGCAAAAGCTGTTGCTGACAAGCTGGGTCTGACCATCCGTGAAGCCGCCATCACGAGCGCTACAGAAGTGAAACAAGCAGCGGAGTCAATGGTAGGTAAAGTAGACGCTTTCTATGTACCAACAGATAACATGGTAGTGTCCTCGATCGCAGCAGTACTCGGTGTAGCTGAGTCACAAAAAATCCCGGTCATCGCAGGTGAAGAAAACTCTGTGAAGAGCGGTGCGATTGCTACTTACGGTATCGACTACACCAAGCTGGGTGAGCAAACGGCTGACATGGCTACTAAAATTCTGAAAGGCGAAGCGAAGCCTGCGGATATGCCAGTAGAAATGCAAGCTGAAATGAAACTCGTATTGAACAAAAAAGCAGCGGAAAAAATGGGTGTGACTATTCCGCAAGCTATGCTCGACCGCGCGGGAGAAGTGGTAGAGTAATAAACGCAGCAACAGGAGGACTTCTTCTATGAATTTGGCAATAATGGGAGCAATCGAACAGGGCTTGTTATTTGGTATTTTGGCCCTGGGCGTCTATCTTACCTTCCGTGTATTAAACGTTCCTGACTTGACCGTTGACGGTAGCTTTGCCTTGGGCGGCGCAATTGCAGCTAAGTTTATCATTGATGGAACCAATCCATTCCTGGCTACCCTGCTGGCATTCTTCGTCGGCGGGCTGGCTGGAGCTTTTACCGGCATCTTGCATACCAAAGGGAAAGTCAACGCACTTTTGGCAGGGATTTTGACTATGATCGCGCTGTACTCAATCAATCTGCGCGTTATGGGCAAGGCCAATTTGCCGCTGCTGCGTGAAGATACTCTCTTTACCTACGTTCAGGGCTTGAGCATTCCGAACGTAACAATTGGTGGGGTAACCTTCTTGACTGGAGTTGCCATCGTTTTCTTGCTCGGTGTTATGGTTCTGAAACTGGTAATTGATTGGTTCCTTCATACAGATCTTGGTCTGGATTTGCGTGCGACAGGTGATAATCCGAAGATGATTCGCAGCTTTGGTGTAAATACAGATACGACGACAATCATCGGCTTGGCATTGTCTAACGGCTTGGTGGCTGTATCTGGTGCATGGGTAGCCCAGTACCAGGGCTTTGCAGACGTAGGTATGGGGATCGGTATGATCGTAATTGGTCTTGCTTCTGTTATTGTCGGTGAAGTATTGTTTGGAAGCTCCTCTATTTTCCGTGTGACGCTTGCCGTTATTCTCGGTTCGATTGTGTACCGCTTAGTCATCGCAATGGCACTGCAGGCGGGATTGAATCCGTCTGACATGAAGCTGATCACTGCCTTGATCGTTATTATCGCCCTGACCGTTCCGACCATTGCCAAGGGGATATGGAAAAAACCAGCAGTGCGCGCGGTAAAGGGAGGAAGTAGCGATGCTTAAGATTTCTGGAGTAAATAAAGTATTTAATGCAGGAACCGTCAATGAGAAGATCGCACTACGAAACGTGAATCTGGTTGTCAAATCCGGCGAATTCATCACCGTGATCGGTAGTAACGGTGCTGGTAAGTCCACGATGATGAACATTATCTCCGGGGGCATGATTCCTGATTGGGGCACGATCGCCATTGACGGGAAAGATGTGACGCGCATGGGTGAGCATCAGCGTGCCGGATTGATCGGCCGCGTGTTCCAAGACCCGATGGCAGGTACCGCACCGAACATGACGATTGAGGAAAATCTGGCAATCGCTTTGGCTCGGGGAAAAAGGCGTTCGCTGTCATTTGGGGTAAACAATCATAAGCGGGAGCTGTTCCGCGAGCAGCTCAAGCAGTTGGATCAAGGACTGGAAAATCGTTTGAAAACCAAGGTTGGCTTTCTCTCAGGTGGACAGCGTCAAGCGCTCAGCCTTTTGATGGCTACCTTCACGGAACCGAAAATCTTGCTTCTTGATGAGCATACAGCGGCGCTTGATCCCAAACGTGCGCAACTGATTGTCGATTTGACCCAGAAAGTCGTCGAGCAATTCAAGCTGACGACGATCATGGTTACGCACAATATGGAACAAGCACTGAACATGGGGAACAGGCTCCTGATGCTGCACGATGGCGGTATCATTCTCGATATTCCCGATGAGAAAAAACGAACGATGAAACCACAGGATTTACTGCGAGCGTTTGAAATAGCCCGCGGTGGAGAAAGCTTCAACGAAGACCGCTTCCTTTTGACTTAAATCCGTATCAGCCTTCCTGTTCTAACAGGAGGGCTTTTTCTTTGCTCCACAGATAGGTGTGCATAGCCCAGGCACCTACCAGCAAAATGACCGCTACAATCGTAAATAGCATGGTCCCGCCAAAATGAATCATGACGAGACTGCCCAAAATAGGACCGCATGAGCGAGAAATGTCCCAATGCGTACCGGTAATAGCAAAATATCTTCCGCGCATAGACGTAGGGGCAATCCGTGTGATAAAGGCTAATAGTTGCGTCAGACCGATGCTCTCTCCGAGAACGAGCAGCACTTGGAGAGCGATGAGCGCAGGAGCGCTATCCAGGAAGGCATACCCTAGCGCAACAACGAAAAAGCAGAGATATGAGCTTGTAATTAAGAGGCGAGTATTCAGATGCTGTGTCCACTTGACGAGCATGTATTCAAAAAGGAGCAGCATGATTCCTTTAACCGATATGAGCAGCGCCAATGTTTGCAAGTAATTAGGCAGCGTATTCTTCAGATGGAGCTGTAGATTTGTTTCTGTTTGTGCGTAGAACAGGCTGATCGGCAAGGATAGCATCATGATTGCCAGTGCAGGTCGATATGCTTTCAGCGAACCTTTAGGGTGATTGCTCATCTCTTCCGTCTCCGAAATTTGAGGTAGCTCCGTTTGAGGAATTTTCCACCAGACGGCAATCGCATAAAGAAGAAGGGAGGTCGCTGTGAACAAAAAGGCCAAGGAAGGATCAAACTGATAAATGAGCACACCGACCAATGGCCCAATCGCGGCTCCAATGCTGCTTGCTGTACTTAATAATGCAAATGCACTAGCCATTTGACCAGCGGGAATGGTGTCGGCAAGATGAGCACGGCTGACGGGAATGAACAGCGAGCGTCCTGCTCCATTGAGGAGGTACAACAGGGCAAAGGCGATCATGGAATCGGCGAAGGCCATTCCCAGCATAGCCAAGCCTTGTATAAATAAGGCGAGCAGCATGATCGACTTCCGGCGAAAGCGGTCTGTCACTCCACCTGCAACGAGCGTCAGAAGTATTTCAGAGAGGGGTTGCATGCCGATGATGATCATGGTCATTGTGATGGAACTTCCGATGTTCTCGCTCAAATACAGCACTAAAAAAGGAGCAATCATCGTGCTGGAGAGCGATGTGAGCATTTCTCCAAACAAGCGAACCCACAAAATGGGCGGATACGTTGCAATAAAGCGGCGGATTGAGTGAATAGGGTTTGTCATTTGAAGAGTCCTTTCTATTACATTTTTTTGATAGGATGTTGTTTCATTGAATTGTAAGGTGGCGAGAATCGGAGAAAAAGCGTACGATTAGACGTATCATTTTTTCATGTTTTATCGAGTGATTGGCGGTGGGTTTATGCAGTTAGTCGAACAATACATGCGCTTATGCGCGGGTTGTGCAAAAGGATCGCTTGGGCAGCCGCAGGAAATAGCGCTTGCGGAAGTGGCAGCAATCCTGTTTTGTACGCTTCGCAATGCGACATTAACAGTAAAGAAAATGCAGAGCCAAGGCTGGCTCATCTGGCAGCCGGGAAGAGGGCGAGGGAACCGCTCTGTCCTCACATGCGTTCTCGCACCGGTAGATCTGATCCTGTCCGTTGCCAAAGAGATGGTGCAAAAAGGAGATATTCGGACTTCGCGGGAGTTGATCGAGCAGTATCAGGATGAGTGGCCAGCTCTTGCAGAAGATTTCTCACGCTGGATGAGCAGCCAGTTTGGACTTCACGTTACGAGGGAAAAAGGGAATAGCAGAGTGGATACGCTGCGACTGTTCTTTGATAGACCGTTTCATGGGTTAGATCCGATCCACGTCCTCCTGCGGTCTCAAACGCACTTGGCTAAGCATCTGTTCGATTGTCTTGTCCGGTTTGATCCAGTCGCAAAGAGAATCGAGCCACATCTGAGCTTTTATTGGGATTCAAACGATTCGGGGACCGAATGGACATTTTTCCTGCGCAAAGGTGTCATGTTCCATCACGGACGCGTGCTTACAGCAAATGACGTCTGTTATTCCTTGCAGCGATTGAAGGAAAAGCAGTCCAAGCATCGCTGGCTGACCGCCTCGATCAAGTCCATCATCGCAAGGGAAGAGCATATTGTTGTCATCACATTAGATGAGCCGGATCCGTTTTTTTTACATGCGCTCAGCAAGGAGTATGTAGGGATCGTTCCGCACGATTATGTAGAGGAGATGGGTGAGCAGTTCGCACAGATGCCAGTCGGAACAGGACCGTTTCGGGTTGTCCGCAATGATGATTCGATGATCGTCCTGGAGGCGTTTCAACCGTATTTTGGCGGACGGCCGTTTTTGGATCGAATCGAAATATGGTGTGTGCCTGAGCTTCCTGAGGGGGCCAAAATGAATCACAGCGCGGATCCCACCCAGTTGCTACTGGCCGTAACAAGTGCATGGCGCAAACCGGAACCAAACGAAATATCATGGCAAGGTTTTACGGGGCAAGAGCAGTGCTTTCAGTATGTCAGTCTAAATGGGGCAAAAGTGGGACCGCTACGTGATCCAGCTTTTCGCAAAATGCTGTCGGGGATCATTTCACCGGTGGAGCTGCGCAAGGATCTAAAGGGAACCAGGGAGCGGGCTGTGGTGTGGGGAGAAAGCGGACCTTTCCGTGAACGGGACGAAAAATCGGATCATCTGGCAGTAACGATGCACCTACAAGCTTGTGGATACAAGGGAGAGACACTGCTTCTTTACACGTACCCTGATTTGGATCACGTAGAGGACGCCGAATGGATCAAGGAAAAGTGTGGGCAATTTGGGATCAATATAGAGATTGTGTATGCTGATCCTGAGGAGCTCGCGAAGCCTGCTTTGCTTGAAGCTGCCGATCTGGTTGTAGATAGCGCCAATGTGGACGAGCGGAGCGAGCTTTCCTTGCGAGAATTTTTGCATGCAGATGCTTTGAGCATTTCGCATCATCTCCCCTCGGATCAAAAAGCAGCGTTGAATCGATTGGTACGAAAGATGGGGCTAGCCAAAACACGAAGGGAGCGTCAGGGATATATGGCAAGCATAATGGAGCTGCTCGGTGATATGTACGCGTTTGTTCCGTTGTATTCGAATCGAGTAGAAATGCTCGCACATCCCCGTCTATCCGGAGTCAGCCTCGATGCATACGGGTGGATTGACTTTTTCCGCGTTTTTGTTAGGGCATAGCAAAAAGTTGTCACATTTTAGTGTGAAACCGCTTTCCTCTTTCATCGTATAATTAATTATAAAGATATTCTCATTAGAAACGACCACGTTCGGAGGAGGAACTGCGTGTTGTATACAAAAACGGAAAAGGACAAACATATTTTGTTTGCTTCCATTCGCTTAATGATTTGCGTCGGACATGCCGACGGTTATATAGGCAATAAAGAAGTCGACCAAATTCATGATATCGTGAATGCTGAGCATTTTACCTTGAAGGAACGGCAAATTCTGATGGATGACATGGATTATCCGAAACGTCCGGAAGTGATCGTCGAAGATTTGGTGGATCTGACGCAGAGCGAAAAGCTCGTCATGATGCGCAAGCTGTATCATATGGCGCTGATCGACCGTAAGCTCTCACCAATGGAGACGAAGGAAATTGCCCGGATCGCTTCCCTGATCGGTATTTCCCAGGAGAAACAAGCGCAGGTAGAAGAGTGGATTCGAGAAGGAATCGCTTGGCGCGAACGTTGGAAAGAAATCGTGGGAGATTGATGAAGGACCCCAATTGAATTGGGGTCCTTTCATTTTTTTGGTACAATAGGGATAAGCAGGAGCAACGAATACGTGGGTCTTGTGCCACGATGAAGGAGGAGACGTATGTTTCGAATCTTAGTTACGAATGACGACGGCATTGATGCACTGGGGATCAAGCGTCTAACGGAAGCGTTGCTCACCTTGGAGGGGGCAGAAATCTATGTGGTTGCCCCTGTAGAGGAAAAAAGCGGAGTAGGGCACGGGGTTACGTATCGCAGTGCACTCGCTCCGGAAAAACGTGATTTTTACGGCCTGCCAGTCAAGGCATGGGCGATTAATGGTAACCCGGCGGATTGCGTAAAATCTGCGTATTATTTGTTGTTTGAAGACGGCCATAAGCCGGATATCGTCTTTTCTGGGATAAACGTAGGAACAAACCTTGGACGAGACATTTACTACTCAGGTACGTGCAGCGGTGCCCGCGAGGCTGTTCTCTTGGGTGTTCCCGGTGTTGCTCTTTCTTACGACAATTGGCTTGACCAGGACAACTATGGGGAAGTCGTCGAGATGGTGCAACCATTAATGAAAGAGTTTAGTGAAAAAGCCCAAAAGGGTGAACTGCCACCAAACGTTTTCTGGAACATCAACATCCCCCACGTCCCGCAAGCAGAAGTAAAGGGAATTGCACCTGCAACACTGTCCCTTTATCATTACGAGGACAAGTACAATCAGGAGGCAGAAGGATACTTCCTGACACGGGAATATCCCGAAGTCATGCCACTTGCTGAGCCCTTGGACTACGATTTGTTAAAGCACGGATACATCGCGGTCACTCCTGTACACATTGATGCAACAGACCGTACTCTTTTGCAGCAAATGGAAGAATGGCCACTGGTTAAGGCGTGGGGAAAGCGTGAGGATTAACGGGATGGACAAGGAGTTTTTTCCACAGCTCATACCAAATGACTCCCTGCACTCCCCGGATACGAGCACGCAGGGAGGGGTTATGGACCGGGTGCGATACCATGATCTGTACCAACTGGTAGAAGCAGAGGGGCTTCCGTATTTTGCTCGTTTGAATGGACGCGCGGAAGTAGAGCTTTACCTCGTATTCGAAACCGTGGATGCCTTTAGCGAACAGACAAGAGATGCCGTTTCCATTGAATTCAAGACCTACCAGAACAAATTGCTCGCTGTCATCTGGACGCTCTCCGATCCGCTGCAGCCATTAGGATTTCCCCTTAGCTTTGACATTCGATCAGCAGAAGAACGCTACGTTGCCCTCACGATTTTGCAGCAGCCGTTCACTGTTCTTCACTATCTCGCTTTTGAAGAAGGGCAATTAACTCACATTTATTCCGAAGCGATTCATTTTTCGGCTGAAGAGGTCAGTCGTGCGAAGGACATGGTCCGCTCCTTATACGATGGAAACCCCGCTTCCATGCCAAAAGCAGCGGAGGTCCGCGAAGAAGAGACACAGACGATACCTGCGATGTCACTTCCCGATTCCGTTCTGCAGGAGATGGGGATGGCCTTCATTTTGCAGTACAAAAGGATGCTGGCCACACATGGTGAGGAAGAGGCGCAGCATCTTTTGATGAGCACAGTCAAGCAGGCGGTGTGGGTCATGCGACGCCATACGCGCAGCGAAGTGAGGGATTCCTCCTTTACTGTCTGGGCAGCGGAACAAGGGGAACAACTTTATCTGGTCGTGACACCATCTCTCTCGCATCTATTTGAAGTGGTCCATATGTCCGAGGATGAGGCCAATCCTTTTTCCCGCTTCCTCATGACATTACCGGATTATGTACAAACAGAGGATGCTGCTCCTCTGCGTCTCGGCGCATTCCCTCTTTTACGCTATGAAAGCGGGCAGCTCTATCATTTGGAACTGGACGAAGAGCTGCAGGAGCATCTCGCCCACCTGTCTAGGCAAGCGTTTCCAGGAGCTTCGAATCCCTACAAGTGATCATTGAAATAAAAAGGAAAACCGTTTTTCATAGGAATCTTTTTCGCTTCGATGAAATAAGGGTAAATAAGTCATTTTTCAACAAAGGATACGACAAAGAGGATTACGAAGTAGGTAAGACAGATAATCCGCTGGGGAGAGGTGACGACGATGTACGCTGTTAAACCCGATGTGTTCCAGGTTGTTTCCGATTGCGCCCACCGTTTTCAAGAGGAGATTGAACTTTTGGCAGGGCGTCATGCGCTCACAATCGAGAGGGGATTTCCAGCTTTGGAACTGCAAGTTCATCCACAATTTCAAGCACTGTTGGAGTACAATTTGTGGGGGGAATCAGGAGTTGTTGCCATCCATGGCAAATTAAACTTGCGTGATGAGGCTAGCGTACAAACGGATTCTTTTTCCATTATGATGAAATTTTCTTTGTCTCACGATCCTGCTCTCGATATAGAAGCGAAGAAACAGCGCATAGAAGAAATTCTTTACGGAGAAGTGGATCTCTTCTGGAATATCCCGCCTGCCGGACATATCGGTCACGTTGAGCTTACGATTCGATTTATGTATCAGCCTGGTTCAGGCAGGCTAAGTGAATACGTTCGCAGTGTTTTGGGTATTGTAACCGGAAAGATGATGGCGGCGTAAAAGCGCGAGGTAGGCACAATGGCTCTCCGTCAAAGGAGGGCTATTTTGTATGAAGCGCAACTAAGGCCCTGCCTGCGCCAAGTTTTGTAATCGGATCGGCTGACAAAGGAGGAAATTATAATTGATGCGTTTATTCGTAGCTTTAGACATACCAAAGGAAGCTGCAGAATACATAGCTGACATCCAAGCGAGACTCAAATCCGAAATCGGCGCTGACCGCTGGCAATCCCTGACTAATTTGCATCTGACTCTCCATTTTTTAGGGGATGTGCAAGATGAACTGGTGCCAGCGATTTGTGAGGACATGGATATCGTCAGCGCGATTATCAATCCGTTTTCCTTGCAAGTCGCAGGGTTCGGGGCTTTTCCTCATGCCGACCATCCAAGAGTTCTGTGGCTGGGTCTGCGTGGGCAGACGAACCCGTTGAAACAGCTGCATCTCTTACTGGGCAAACGATTTGATCTGCATCAGGGGCTTTCTTATGATCGCAAGCTGTATAGGCCGCATATTACGTTGGCACGTGGACCCGAAGTGCGAGGAAATGGTCTGCCGCTCGATGAGTGGAACGAACGCTATCTAGCAGAGGAACCGCCACAGTGGAAAGCCAGACACTTCCATTTGTACCGTTCTGAGCTTTTGCGTGCTGGAGCCGTACATACCGTAATTCATACGAGTACGTTTGATAAAGATCACAGCAAAAAACAAGCGGTGCCTGAATAGACTATGAAGAGTGTTCAGGGAAAGCCTTCCAGAAAGCGGTGGAAAACGAATGGGTGAGTTCACGACCGGCATTCTTTATCCACGCAAATACGAACCGAAAGTACTGATTGCCTTGTCCAAAATCGACCAATCATACTTCCACAGAAACGTAAACGGCGACTGGAATGCTTTTTTCCTGCAGGATGAGTGGCTGCAGACCTCATCGACCTTGCAATTTTTACTGCAACTGTCGAAGCAATTCGTGCCACTCCTTTGGTTTCATGATGCGGAAGACAACGGCTGGGGGTTTCGGCTGTTTGATGCCGGCTACGAGGTATCCTCTGCGACGATCAGCTACTCACTGGATGTCGAGATGGCGGAGGAGGAATTTGGCCGGCTGTATCCGGAGACGAACCTGCAGGAAGGCATCGCAGACAGCGAGGACGTTCGCCAAAAGTATGAAGAAATACTGGATCGGGTAGTGCGTTCGGAGTTGTATCGGCGAGAGGTAGGTAAAGGGATTACCCGGATCAAGCCGCAATCCTTTAACCGGATCACGGGACCAAAACAGGTGCAACAACTGCGCTCGCTCTTTGATTTGCAACTGCTGACTGACGTAGACGACGAGACGGGGGCTTCTTTGTTATACGACTCAGTAGACCTGTTTAAGGAGATTCTGGGAATCGAAGAAATGGTATGGGTCAATTACTCGTATTTGGCCAGCGGAGGAAGGGAGTGAATAGCATGAAAAAGGGCGGAAATGCTCCGCCTTTTTGCTATGTCTATGTATTCCGGTGTGCTTACTTGCCCTCAACGGACATTCCTTGCATTGGCTCGCTAGAATTGCCAGAGTTTCCGCATAAACCGATCACATCACCCGTTCCTACACGATCTCCGGGAGCAACTGTGACAGAAGCTTGCTTTAAATGGGCAAGCATGCTGAACTCTCCATGACCATGGTCAATCTCGACGAAGTTGCCTGCGGGCTGCTCTGTGTTCATCAAGGTTGTCAGAATTGGTGTTCTCCACACGAATTACAGTGCCAGCACAAGGAGCCAGGATTGGCCCGCCAAAGGCGAAGTAGCTCTCATTTATGAGTGAATCTCCAGCGAATGCTTGTCCGTTTTTCAGCATGATAAAATCAAAGGCGTATCGCTGGTTTTCGTATTCGTAATGGTAGTACGGATGACTCGGCAGGAGGTTTCTGTCTGTTACGATAAAAGGAAGAAAAACCCAGACCATGGTTGGCCTGGGTTTCATTTGGTCTTCAATTGTACACAAGTACCTATCCTTTTTTCCACTGTCCAAAAATCTCATCGACATCAAGGAGCATAATCAGCTTCTCGTTCATACGGGCGATCCCTTGTAAGTACTTCCCTTCGACTCCGGCGATGATTGGCGGTGCCGGTTCAATCAACTGCTGGGGAATATTCATGACCTCCGACACGGCATCAACGATAATCCCGATATTCAATCCTTCCAGTTGCAGATCGACGAAACGCGTATCATCCGTTTCTGCTAATGGTTCCAAGCCAAACATCTTGCGCAAGCTGATAATCGGCAAAATCCGTCCGCGCAAATCAATGACTCCCTCGACAAACGGAGGAGATTTAGGAAAACGGGTAACTGGCAGAGGCTTAATAATTTCACGTACTAAAGCGATTGAGAGTCCGTAATACTCGTTCCCCATTTTAAACAGGATGGATTGGGCAGACGCACCTTCCGTGTCCCATTCTGTGGCATTGCTTCTCCTTGTCAGTTCCATTCAAACATTCCTCCCCGGACCACTTACCATTCTATACCCATATTGTACCATGGACAAACCTGCCCAGTTAGGTTTTTCTCATGTTTGGCGATCAGCATGAGCCATTTTCTTTTGATAAAAAAGCCATAATAGGTAACAGACCGACAAGCTCTGCCAGTCAGTCTGTCCATTGGTCCTTATTCATTTTCCCAGCAGCCAGGAGGTTTAGGGCTCACGCAGCTCGTTTAGCGAGATTCCTTGCTCCAAGGCAAAGTCAAAATCGTCGACATCGTAAAATTGAACGGGCACGATATATTCCAAAATCCGATCCTGATAATCCGGCTGATCGGTAATCAGCGGGACCTCAAATCGTACGGACGTGAGCAGGAGCTGTGTCTCGACAGGATCAAAAATCTCTCCCCACATGGCGTTGTCCTCGACCTTGATGATCGTGAGGGTCACTCCATTCGGGAAAGTAAAAGGCACCTTGGACCAAGGGGCAATCAATCCTTTTTCCAGTCGCTTGCGGTTGAATGGGTCGGAAAAAAACTGGCTCATTTCCTGCATAATCCGGCGCACATACTGATCGTCGCCTGAGTAGGGCATGATAGGTTCTGGGCTTTGGATAAATTCGTCTAATTCATAGATTGTCGACGCGGGTATCAGGTATTCTACTGGCTGCGATGGTGCCATCAGCTCCCCGTAGATAGCCAGCATAATCGCTTCAATAACGAATGGTTTCGACATTTCGACAACCCTCCTCGTTACCATCATACTAAATATCTGCGATGGACAACAACCCCAGACAGGTAGGGGAGTGCAGGGCTGTAACCGATTGATCAACCAGATGAAGCTCGTCAACCGAACCAGCGGAAACAGGAGGGTATATAGAGTGTTTGAATCAGCTTTCTTTTCATCACTGCTACTCATTATTACGATTAATATTGTGCTCAGTGGGGATAATGCGGTGGTGATTGCTGTCGCTTGTCGCAAGCTTCTTGCGGATCAACGCAAAAAAGCGATTTTATGGGGGACTTTTTTCGCCGTCATTGTTCGGGTCATTGCCACGATCCTTGCTGTCTATTTGCTCCAGATCCCCTACCTGTATTTGGCGGGGGGCATCATTCTTCTGTGGATCAGCTACAAACTGCTGCGCGAAGAGGAGGAAAGCGAGCAAATAAACGCCAGTGATGACCTCGTCCAAGCTGTCAAAACCATCGTGGTGGCGGACGTCATGATGGGGTTGGACAATGTACTGGCGATTGCGGGAGCAGCCAAGGGCAATATCCTTTTGATCATCCTCGGCCTTTTCATCAGTATACCGCTCATGGTCTTTGGCAGCCAACTGATCCTCAAAGCGATGGAGCGCTACACGTGGCTAGTGTATGCCGGTTCTGCCGTTCTCGCGTTGGCTGCAGCCGACATGATTTTAACGGAGAAAGTGGTAAGCGAATGGATCTCCGGGCAAGGCTGGCTAGAGGTTACTGTAAAGATTGTGATCGTAGCCCTCGTCCTTTTCTTAGGTGTATGGCAGCGCACACACGCGAGACGAGAGGAGCAGCATCCATAAGTACACGCAGCCATTCTTTTTCGTACAGGTCAATAGGGTGTCCATTCCCAAGCGAACAAGCCGTTTGATGTAACGGGGCATCCATTGTACCCCTGAGTCCAAGAGGGTGTCTCCGTTTTTTGGAAACACGCTTTTGGCTACAACATCTCCCGGCTTGACTGAAGGAATATGCATTTTTTCACAACGAAAGCCCCTGTCCTTTTTGAATGCGATTAGTCCTGTTTAGTATGAACTTACCTAGTGCAATTAGATTTACAAGTGAAGGAGAGAGACTGCCTTTGGCTATTTCGACGATAGTGTTTATTTACTGCTCTGCGGTGCGGTCTGATCGCGTGAACCAGCGGAATGGATTGAGCGACCAACGCGGCTCGTAGCGAGCATAGCGCTCTTTGCGCCGAGTCAAGCGTTGCTGCATCAGATCCATTTCAAAGGTAACACGGCGCATCTCTAAACGAAGTGACTCTTGCATTTCTTCGATATCCGCGATTTTTTGCAAAATGGTTGATTGCATATGATTTAGAGAAGAGAGCTGGGTCAGTTCGTTCTGAAATTGCATCAGCGTCTCATGAACGGTCAGTTCCATCTCACGCATGCCAGTCGTAAGCTGATTCGGCGAGCCTACCGTGACAGCTGTTTCTTCGGTAAGAGAAAGCTCCTCGGAAAATAGCATCTCTTCAGAAATTTTTCCTTCTTCGATGAATTGCCGCTGAATTTCCTTGAGGGAGCTGTTTCCGCTATCTTTTCGTTCCTTTACTTCTTTTAGTAAGATAAAGCCTTTCTCACTGATCAAATAGTGACCCTGCGGATTTTTCAGTCGTTCCTGTACGGGTACAAACAAGTCCAGCCAGTTACGCAGCGTACGAACATGTACGTCAAGGCGATCAGCTACCTCTTTCGAAGCCATCCAAACTTGTACATCCATCCCGAATCACTCCTTTTTTTCCCCTCAGTATTCCCGGTGGACTCATTATAGCACCATTTTTTTCCGGGAAAGGCAAAATCGACAAAGGTTCTAAAAACTAGTGATGTTTCGTCCGATTCGGACAGACATGCGTATTTTGTCAAAAAGCAGATGTGAAATCATAATGACCCGGACAGGCGCGTACATATGGAAGGAATACACGTCCATACCCATCGGTGAGGAGAGGACCGTTCGTATGCAACCTGACTTTTGGATCGTTTTGGTGTCTGCGGCTGTCGCGAGCAGTGTCGGTGGGCTGTTGTTATGCTTGCGTGCATGGTCTTCGCAGGCTTTATTTGCCATGATTAGTGCTGGAGCGGGGCTGCTTTTGGCAATTACACTGTTGGACTTGGTCCCGCATGTTCTGGAAAAAGAAGGGCAGCGGGTTATGCCTTTTGTATTGGTGGGCTTTGCAATTATGTTTGCTCTTGAATTGATCGGGAAAGCGGGGAAAAAGGTTGGCTCCAGTGGAGTTATAGGTGTTTTGAGTGGCTTTTTATTGCATGCATTTGTGGAGGGCGTGTCGTTGATCGCCAGTTTCCAGTTGGATACAGATGTGGGGATGTCGGTTCTCTTGGCTATGCTTTTGCATAAAATACCGGACGGGGTTACGGTTGCTTCACTCTTGCTTGCCGCTACGCGCTCTCGTCGAAAGGCATTTTGGGGAGCGACCTCACTTGGAATCGCGACCCTCATCGGGGCTGGCAGTGTCGGAGCAGTAGAGCTGATTTTTCCTCCGAATTGGTCCAAAGTAATGCTGGCGATCACAACGGGGATCTTTCTCTACGTATCGACGGCCCACTTGGTTCCCTATATCCAGCAGGCGAGAAGGGCTCAGCTCGGAGCCTATTTTTTGGGGGCGATTCTCGTTTATCTCGTGCTGACAGCGTATTTGAAAGGAAACCATGTACATGTATAAACACTCCCTTCTCTTGCCAGTCTAAAGAAAAGAATGACAATTTACCCTGCGAAAAAGGAGTCGAGACCAAAACGATGAAACAACCACATGAGCAAAGGCACACAGATGAAATCGTGCATATGCAGGCTGAATTCCCGACAAGTGGAACACCGCTGAATCCGATAGAAGAATCATGGGTGTTATTCGACAAGAAATCGCCCTCGGTAGACCAGCCCGGAAGCACTGAGTAAGCTATTTTCCATCTTGCAGGAGGCTCTTTTCGCAAAACCCTTCGTCGTCCCTCTCGAAACCGCGGACAAGATCGGTTATAATGGCAGGGGAATATGTTGGAAGGGGCCGATACATAATGAATACACTGTTGCAAGGAAAAAACATTGTGATCATGGGCGTTGCGAATCACCGCAGCATTGCCTGGGGAATTGCTCAATCATTGCATAAAGCGGGAGCTAATCTGATTTTTACCTATCAAGGAGAGCGTCTGCGTGAAAACGTGGCTGACTTGACAGAGAAATTGGGTGCCGAGTCGCTTCTGGTAAATTGCGATGTAACCAAGGATGAAGATGTGGAAGCAGCATTCGCTGTGATTAAGGAAAAAGTGGGGGTCATTCACGGACTTGCACACTGCATCGCATTTGCCAAAACGGAGGAGCTGGAAGGCGAGTATGTCAACACTTCACGCGACGGCTATGCGCTGGCTCAAGACATCAGTGCGTATTCTTTGGTGGCGGTAGCTCGTGCAGCTCGTCCATTGATGACAGAAGGCGGCAGCATTGTCACCATGACGTACCTGGGCGGCGAGCGTGCTGTTCCTAACTACAATGTCATGGGTGTTGCCAAAGCGGCACTGGATGCATCCGTACGCTACCTGGCTAACGATCTGGGGAAAGAAAACATCCGTGTGAATGCGATCTCGGCAGGTCCGATTCGTACCTTGGCCGCAAAAGGAATCCGTAATTTCAACTCTGTTTTGAAGGAAATCGAGGAAAAGGCTCCATTGCGTCGTACGATCGACCAATCCGAAGTGGGCGACACGGCTCTGTTCTTGTTCAGCAACCTGTCCAGAGGGATTACGGGTGAAATCCTGCACGTGGATGCTGGTTATAGTATCATCGGCGGCTAAAATGAATACCAGGCTCCTGTTCCTCGCATACTATACAAAACGGTCATAACCGTTTTCCCCTCTCATCGGGGGACAAAAGTGTTGACCGCTTAGCGGTCACATCCACCTTTCATGAAAAACGTCGAGACGTTTTTTACAGAAAAATGCGAGGAAGGGAGCCTGTTTTTATGTTTCCATTAATTACGAATATGGAAGAATTTTTAATTTACATGGGCGGTGGATTTCAGTATTTACCTGCCCATTTCGGCGATGAAACGGGAGGTTCTGGTCTTTCGGCCGAATCGTTCCCGGGGGATTCCGATACAGAGGCTGTGCCGGGCACGGGTAATCGCGACGTATAGAAGCCTGCGCTCCTCCTCCAACGCTGCGTTTCCACCTTTGCGCAGTTCGTCCAGTGTGTATTCATGAGGGAGCGCACCTTCGACCAGATCGGGTAAAAAGACATGATCATACTCTAGTCCTTTTGCTCGATGAATGCTAAGAACATGTACGGCTTCATCAGGGAGTGGCCTCTGCGTGCGCCACTCCTTTTCCTTTTGCGTCATTTGCTGGATGTAGTCCAAAAAGTCGCTGACTGTTGCGTGCCGCTTGGCTGCAGCCAGAATTTGTTGCAGCTCGTCGCTCCAGCGTTCCCGGCCATCTTCCCGGTCACGGGCTCGTTTTTTCAGATAATCACGCAGCTTACCATCCTCAAAAATCAGCTCCAGAGCTTGTGCCGGCGGGCAATCCCGACACGCGGTGAGAATTTCTGTAACCGCCTGCAGGTGCTTTCGCTGATACGGCTTCAACTGAGTGAGGAGAGGGAGCACGTGAAGTATCGGAAGATCCTCCAAAATCGCTTGGCTGCGTAATACATTCCACATGTCCGAAGAAATGTAGAGAGTGGGTAAAATTTCTTTCAATGCGTCAGTATCATCCGGATTGAGGGCGAGCCGCAAGTAATTCAGCGTCCAGCGTACAGTCTGCCGCTGATAAAAGGAATCTTCTTCTTGCGTGTAATGAAAAGGAATAGCCGCTTCGCTCAGTCGCTCCAAAATCGGTCGCGCCGATTCATTCGTCCGGTATAGAATGGCGCACTCGCCGAGAATCGCTCCCTGCTCACGTCGATGGATGATTTCGTCGACAATGCGCGATGCCTGTTCTTCCTCGTCGTCTGGCTCAAAAAGGTACGTATCTCCTTCTTCGTGATGAAAGGAGAGGCATTCCTTTGCCCAGCGAGCCCGGTTGTGACCGATCAACGAATAACCAAGGCTGACAATGGAGGAGTGTGAACGGTAATTCACTTCGAGTGTAATAGACTGCGCTTGCGGAAAATCTTTGGTGAAGCCCAGTATGTACTTAGGATCACTGCCGCGAAATCCGTAAATCGATTGATCGTCGTCTCCGATGACGCAAAGATTGTTTTGCGGAGCGGCGAGCAGCTTGACCGTTTCATACTGGATGCGGTTAATATCCTGAAACTCATCAATCATCACATGAGAAATTCTATTTTGATAGCGCTGCAATAGCTTTGTATCTTCCCGCAGCATCTCATAACAACCGAGCAGCATATCGTCAAAGTCGAACCAATTCTGTTTTTTCTTTGTCTCCTCGTAAATCGGATAAAGCGCTTGTGCCCGTTTTTCTGCGACGTTGTCTGCCTCGCGATAGGCGACATCATGCGGGAGGATGTATTCGTTTTTCCAGCGACTGACGATCCCGAGGGCTTCCCCAATGTCGTTTTCCTTGAGGGCAGTGAGATCGTCATGACCGAGTAGTGCCCCTGTCTCCCTGAGCAATCGCCACTTTTGCCAATCCTTTTTCAACAAGCGCTGCTGATCCCAGCGGTCAGGCTGATGATGCATTAGCATTCGATAAAAAATGCTGTGAAACGTACCGGCAATCAGCTCACGCGCCTGCTCTGGAGGAAGCTGCCTTGCAATGCGCTGACGAATCTCATCTGCAGCCTTGGTCGTAAACGTAACCACCATGATCTGCTTTGGCTCCACGCCAACCTCCCGAATCAGATGGGCGGTGCGTGCCGTCATCACACGTGTTTTGCCGCTGCCCGCTCCGGCGAGGATGAGCAATGGGCCTTCAGTCGTGTGAACTGCTTTTTTTTGACCAGGGTGAAGCGGCTCGTTCCAACTATGCTCAAGTAGATGCTGGATACTCTTTTTTGGCGTCAAACGTTTGCGAAAGATTGGCGGCTTTGGGGCCGGTGGAGGAGGTGTGACACCACTACTTGCGATCGCTCTTTTTTTAGGAATGCGAAAGGACCCAATCGTAACGGCGTCATCATCATCTTCAGCAGGCTCGTCCGTTTTTTTTGCATCGGAGTCGGCTGCAGGGAAGGCGAGGGCATCGCTGTCAGAATGGGGTGTGCTCGTGGTGAGTGATTGCTGGCTAGCATCGTCTGCTTGTCCCGTCTCGGGCTCTCCACGGAGAATCGCCTCTATGGATGATGCAGCCGTTTCGTCAAGTGATTGCAACCAATCCGTAGCAAGAGCTCCGTCATTCGTCAAAATAGGACAGACAGCCCCTTCCGGATGGGCAAAATAAGGTTCAAAGCTGATTCCTGCAATCAATCGAAGCGCTGATGCGCAGGCTGGACACCGTACCTGATCCTGCCGGGCAGCCATACGCCAAAACGGTATGCGATTGTAGGTCTCGGGTTGCAACAGGATGGATTTGTTGTCTAGTAAGGCATAGTTCATCATGACACCTCGAACAGATGATAAGGATGTTAAAAAAACCTTACCGTGGTCAATTCACGGAGGAGCGACCGCGGTTTTGCGGAAAGTTTTTATGCGTTCCGGAATGTTTAAGCAAGGTTGTATTTACACTGTGAAGCACTTAAACATTCCTACACGGTTAAAAAGTCCGGGAAACATGGCCGGTGTTCTGAAAGAAGAAGTGCCCCCTGGCGGCAGGGGACACTTGCCATAAACATTGTGTCGTTAGGATTGGGCGTGTAAAAGTATGGTGTCGTCGGGAAGGGCGGCAGGGTCATCTTCGCCCACATACGTGATGCCCACCCGTGTAATCCGATGATTTTCCAGCTCGCTGATGGTGAAGAGATAGCCTTGAAACATGACAGCTTTGCCTTTCGCTACTTCTTCATTTAGCTGACTGTAGAGCCAGCCTGCAATCGTGTCCACCTCATCCGAAACGACTTCAATGGTAATGTAATCATTTAGTTCGGTCAAAAGCGTCTTGCCAGAGACCGAGAGAGCGTTATTTGTGCTTTCTTCAATCTCGGGACGCTCATTCTCGTCGAATTCATCTTGGATATCACCGACAATTTCTTCGAGAATGTCTTCCATTGTAAGCAGACCTGCGGTTCCGCCGTACTCGTCGATAACGATCGCGAGCTGAGAACGGCGCTTCTGCATCAGACGCAGCACATGACTGATTTCCATCGACTCTGGCACAGTTAGAAGCGGGCGTAGAAAGTTTTTCAATTCTGCCTTGCCTGTACTGAGAGCAGAGAGGTAAAAATCGGATATGTGCACAAAACCAATCAGCCTGTCTTTATCTTCGTGAGCGACCGGGAACCGTGAATGGCGCGATTCTCTCATGATTTGGAGATTTTCGTCAAAGGTGTTGTCATCGTATAGACAAATCATATCAATTCGGGGAATCATAATTTCCCGGGCAAGACGCTCAGAAAATTCAAAGACGTTGTCTACCAGTGCCATTTCCGTCTGGTCGATATGGCCGCTTTTGTGACTCTGGTTGACGAGTAAGCGAATTTCCTCTTCTGTATGGGCGGAATCGTTTTCCGAAGCTGGCTGAATACCCAGTCTTCTAATGAAAAGATTCGCAGCTCCATTTAAAAACCAGATGAGCGGATAGCTCACTTTGTAGAAAAACATGAGCGGAGCAGCTGTCCAGAGTGAAGTTGCTTCCGCTTTTTGAATCGCCAACGACTTAGGAGCCAGCTCGCCTAGAACGATATGCAAAAAAGTAATGATGGCAAAAGCAATGGCAAGAGAAAGTGGGCTTTCCAAGTATTGAGGTAAATGGAAAAATGCTATCATGGGTTCGACGTAATGGGCGATTGCAGGCTCACCAACCCAACCTAGCCCAAGCGATGCCAGAGTGATTCCCAACTGACAGGCAGACAGGTAGGCGTCTAGTTGCTTTGTAACCTTTTGCGCGTAACGGGCACTTTTGTTATTGCCTTCGCTTACGAGCTGGGCCAGACGGGTTTGGCGAACTTTTACCAACGAGAATTCTGCTGCGACGAAGAAGCCGTTCAAAAGAACCAAAAACATCACGAGCAGCAGATTCAGCGTAATCTCCCCTAACGGACTCTCCAAGCATACCTCCAGCCTCCCGCAGTGCGAAAGGCGGAGAATTCACCTCCGTTATTATGATCGTGTATGAAACTGCATAACAATGGCCTCTGCGTCTGTATGTAGCTGCGCTAGAGGTCTTTATCATGTACTCTCAATGTACGAATCAAATTCCGTAAACATTCGTATCTTCCTTGTTACAGGATAGTATACCAATAGGTCAACGGAAGAGTCAAAACGTTCCGATTTGCAAAAGTGCATTCGAAGTGTCGCTGGACATACCCGACTGCGGAGAATCATACACATAAACGAGCAACTGTCCAAAGGGGGGAGGAGAGTGAAGTGGCTGCACAAAACCGTTGCGATTCTTTCGGGTAGCCTTTTGGTCGCAGTGGGGGTCAACCTTTTTCTCGTTCCGCACCGCCTGATGGATGGTGGCATGATTGGCATTGGTCTTTTGGCGACGTACTACATGCAATTGCCTCCCGGACTGGTGATGATCTTTGTCAGTCTCCCTGTGTATGTAATCGTATTCTTTTATGACCGAAGGCTGTTTTATCACAGCTTTCACGGGATGTTGATCTCCTCCTTTTTTATTGATCTGCTGTCAGATCTACGTCAGTGGAATCTGTGGTCGACGTCCAGTTCTGCTGTCACCGGGGGAGTGATGATCGGGATGGGGGTCGGCCTAATGCTTGCCTACGAAACGAATACGGGTGGGACAGACCTGCTGGCGCAGTTTCTCGCCAGACGATTCAAAATGCGCATTGCGGTGCTGATCCTCGCAATTGACGGGATGATTGTGGCTGGCTCGCTGCAAACGATCGGAATGGAGCGAACCGTTTTTTCGCTGCTTACGATTACGGCGGTGGCTGCAACGACTCATATGTTCAGTGGAGTGGGGCAAAAGCGGCCTCCGTACACCGTGATTGGGCCACTTGGCTCTCTTTCCCGTTTTCGCATCATGTCGACCCAGCACTTATCTCGCCAGAAGCAGGAGCTAGCCGCCGATTCATCAACAGATTGGAAACGCAGGAAGGGGAAGGCGGTTCTTTTGGAGAAAATAAAAAGGAAAAGGATGAAATGAGGGACAAAAACTTGTCTGCACATACACTGCAAATGATTACAGAGCGGGTCGGCTATTTTCCCGGTCATGTCAATATTGGTATGGTCATTGGAAATAGTGGGGCAATCCTAATCGACTCTGGACTCGACACCCAAACGGCAAAGAAAATCAAGAAAGGACTGGACGCCATCGCCCAGCCCTTGTGTGCCATCATACAAACGCACGCTCATGCCGACCACTTCGGGGGCAACGCCTATCTGCTCGGATGCTGGCCCGAAGCACAGGTATACGCACCGCCACTGGAAGAGGCAATCATTCGCTATCCAATCCTCGAACCGATTTACTTGAACATGGGGGCAGAACCACTTGCGGACTTGCGCAACAAATTTCTTCTCGGTCAAGCTTCGCGGGTGGACCACCTCCTTCCCCTGGAGGGTACGATCGAGATTGATGGCGTAGAATTCTCTATCCTTTCTCTGCCGGGACACAGCTGGCAACAGGCAGGGGTCGTGTGTGACGATATTTGCTTTGCCGCCGACAGTTATTTAGGCGAAGAGGTTCTGGAAAAGCACAAACTGCCTTTTCTCGTGGATGCCCATGAGACACTGCTCAGTCTAAACAAGCTGAAGGACACAAGCTACAGGGGATACCTGCCTGGTCATGGACCATATATCACCTCCCCGATCGAAACGCTGAACAAAAATATCGAATGGCATCGGAGAATCTATTCAGTTATCGAAGAGATCTTAGAAGAAGAGGGCACATTAGAAGAAGCGCTCGCTCTTCTATGTGAGCGTTTGCACATTACAATGGAGAACGCCTCCAGTTTCGTCCTGTTTCGGACTGCGTTCATGGGTTATCTCGTGGGCTTGCAAAAAGAAGAGAGAGTTGTCTACCGGTTTGTCCAAAATAGATGGCTGTGGAGCAAGACACTTGCAAACAATCAGGATGGAGCTGAGGGGGACGAGAGGTAGTCAGCAATTTCTGCGAGCTTGTGCTCCGCTGCTTCACGTACAGCTTTTGGAATGAAGAAGAGTTCCTCGGTAGCCGTACTCATGTAAAACTTTGCTTCCAAATACGGATGACCCAGCTTGACGGTGAGCTCTCCTTTTCCAGTCGTCGTGTTGGTAAAATTCGTCGGGATACGGAGAAAATACGTACTGCTGCTTGCGGAGTCGTACATGACGACATCATACGTGGGCATTGAGTCCCCACCTGATCGGCGAAAGCCCTGCTGTCGTAGCATCTTGTCGACATAGGAGAGCGGCTGCACGACACCGGTCAGGGTTTTGTTTTTTAACCGCATGGACATCCTCCTCGGCTCAACCTTTAAGAAATCGGGTTTGGTACCATCCTATGTGCGGTATTGCGAATTTACGACTTATAGAAAAAAGAAATGAGGGAGTGGTAGTACGATGAAGCTTCAGGCCGATTTACATACCCACACAAAAGCGTCAGACGGGACGTGTGAACCAGCGGAAAACGTGCGTCTGGCCAAAGAGGCTGGGCTGGCTGCCCTCGCCATTACGGATCATGACACGGTAGCCGGAATTCCTGAGGCGATGGAGACTGCGAAGAAGCTGGGGATCGAAGTGATTCCAGGTGTAGAAGTCAGCTCGGTTGGTCGTGGGCAAGATATTCATGTGCTCGGTTATTTTATTCCCTACGAGGACCAGGCATTTCAGGAGCGCTTGGTCGGCTTACGCGAGACACGCCATGAACGCAACAAGCTTTTGATCGCAAGGCTCCAGGAGCTCGGCATCCCCATTACGCTAGAGAACGTCTATCGCCGCAAACAGGGGACGGACAAAAATATCGGGCGTCCGCATATTGCCGAAGAACTGATCGAGCTCGGTATTGTCACCTCGATTGAAGAGGCGTTTGCGAAATACTTGGGCAAAGAAGGGGCGGCGTACGTCAACCCGCCCCGTATTACACCGCAGGAAGCGATCCGTTTGATTCAGGACGCGGGTGGCGTGGCCGTGCTTGCACATCCAGGGCTGTACGACGATGACGAGCTGGTGCAAGAGCTGATCGCATTTGGCTTGGACGGAATTGAGGTCAATCATCCAGATAACGCCGAGGAGCAAAAGCTGCTCTACATCAAGTGGGCAAATGAGAATGGTCTCGTCATGACAGGCGGCTCCGATTTTCACGGGTGGCGCGGAGAAGAGCCGTTTCACGCCATGCTCGGTTCTCATACAGCAGGGATAGATGCAGTAGAGCAGCTGCGGGAGAGTGCGGCGGAAAGAAAAAAATAGGTTCGACTTGGTCAGCAACCCCCTGTCTTCGAGCGTGTAAGAAGCGCTTATGACGGGGGTGTTGTGCTTCAAATAGGAGCATAGAAGGATCGTTTTTTCGCGAGATATGTTTAAAAACAACAACGTGAATCAAAGCAATGCAAGAACGAATGAAAGGCCGAGCCACAAGCACAGCGGACTGTACAGCCAGGTATCGTTGTGAGCGAATCGGGTGTGTCTCATTTTTTTGAAGAACCCTATATAGCGGAAATCACCTACTGCCCGAAGGACGAAGACTGCAGCACAAACTGCACAACCCAAGTACAAAAGCGCAGGCGGGAAAAGCTGAGAGAGATAGCCGCCCTGTGCCATGAGCAAATAAGCGGCCGACAAAAGCAATAGAGCGACAAGCATCGTTCCGGCAGTGCCAGGGGTAAAGAGTTGGCGGGTGTCATCTTTCGTGCGAGGGATGACTGCTTCTGCTCCCCAGCGCCCCCCTACTGCCCAGTACACATGGACCAAGGCAATGATGAGTAAAATGGCTGCAGACGATAAAACGAAAAAAGTGATCATACGATTACCGCCTCTCTTTTATTGAAACATACGCTATCGTATGTTTGGGATATAGAAATCTCCTGGCTGCGTTTTTTGTGGTCATCAACGTCGCCGAGAGAATCCTTTACTCCCAAGAAAGAAAATGAGCGATTGCGCTTTGAATATCTATTTCGGCATCGATTTCTGTACGCACTAACCAGCCTACGTACATCAAATAGGCGAGCTGGGCGCGCGATTTTGCCTCAGATAGCGGCATCCCTTTCTTTTGGTACAGTGTGGTCACGTAATCAATTCTGCGCTTTTCGATTTCCATCAGGCGTTTACGCAGAGCAGGGTTTTGCTTCGCCCACGTATACATGGTTGCTTCAAGTTTTTGCTCTTTCGTAAAAATGGCTCCCAAGAGTTGCTCTATGGTCTGGCTGGAGGAGTCCGGCGTTTGAATCATTCGTTCGGTGGCATGCTCCTCCCAGTATGTAATCATGGAATCAAGAAGTTCCTGACGATCTTGGAAATGATGATAAAAGCTTCCCTTGCTAATGTTCAGTTGACGGGCAAGTGCTTCCACACGTACACCGTCGATGCCTGCCTCCGTTAGCTTGTCGAGTGCTGCCTTTACCCAGTCGTCCCGCATGTATTGCATCATTTCACCTCCAAGATACGCTTGCGTATGTTTTGACTCCACCAGCATATTCCAGTCGGCCATTTTCGTCAATCAAAAAACACCCTTTCCATCGCCATTTTTTACGACGAGGAGGGTGTCTATTAAGAGATGGGCTCTCATTCGCTCATACGGGCTCTACTTTTCGCTAATCGTTTTTACCATAGCGATATGCTCGATACCCGCATCATCAAAAACATCTCCGTGGGCTTCATAACCGAGTTTTTCATAAAAGCGCTGTGCGTGTGTCTGTGCATTGAGCTTCAACGTTTGGTAGCCTTCGGCGCGAGCTGCTTCTTCCATGGCAATCATGATTTGACGTCCCAGACCTGTACCGCGCTCTGACTTGGTGACAGCTACACGCTCAATTTTTCCTACACCTGGTGCATAGGGGCGAAGGCGGCTCGCACCTACTGGCTGCTCTTCTTTGTATACCACGAAATGGGTCGTTTTGCTATTCGCTTCGTCGTGTTCATCCATTTCAATATCCGCAGGTACCTCTTGCTCTTCGATAAAGACAGCCTTGCGGACGGAAAGAGCATCGGTCATTTCTTTTGCTGAGCTGACGGATTGAATCTGATAGGTTTGCTGGTTCATTTACGTACACGTCCTTTTGCTACAAAAAGATTCCTCCCTGCCGCATTGTACGGGAGGGAGGTAGTTATTAGCAGCTTACTTATTTAATAGGAAGGTCTGGTAGACACTCCAAATGCCGTCTTCCAACTGGTAAATCAAGTGGAAGCGGTCGACTTCACTCGTTAAATCAAGCTTTGCCATGCTAAGCTGACCTGTTACATCCCGCAGCTCATCGTCGGACAGGTCGCGTCCAATGGTTAGATGCGGAACGAAAGCGTAGGTTTCTTTTTCAGCTACACATTGGGTAACGATTTTTTGGTGCAGCTCGTTAAATGGCTCCTTGTTTTGGACAGCCATGTAGATGACGTTGTTCGTCGGATGGAAAGAAGAAAAACGATGAAATTGGGCAGTGAAGCTATCAGTAGAGGAGGCAACCTGCTCCAGATGGCTAACCAGCTCTGGCAGCTTGGATTCGTCCAGTTCGAAGCCTTCTTTTAAGCGTATATACGGAGGAACCAGGGCATACGTCTGGTCGTAACGCTTGCGGTAAGAATTGGCCACTTCTTGCACCTTGCTGGATGGGAAAACTACGATACTGTACATCATAAGAACCACTCCTCCTTCACTATCTATCATGCTTTTACATCATACTATTTTAACAGAAAATTCTTCATTTGTGTAATGTTATGCGTGGGACCGTATAATCCCGAGGCCGCAGGAAAGACTGTGTAGTGCAAGGAGGTGCCGTACAGCATGTATATGGCCATGATGATCACATTCATTTTTCTTGTCCTGCTCCTGCTGTCTGTACTGACTTTCACCATCCTGTCGGCCATCCGCAAAGTGGAGTTCGAAGAGGCACTCGTGCCGGCAGCGAAGGAAGAAGGTCCGCAGGAAGAACAACCACGGTAAGTTTACCCGTAAAGCGTGCGCAGCATGCGAGGTAAATTGGCTTGCCAGTGGCCCCAAGTATGGTCACCCTCGAAGGTCTCATAGACCAGGGTGGCCATTTTCTTTTGCAAAATAGCGCAAAGCTCCTCATTGGCAGCAACGAGATCGAGCATTCCGCGTGCAGACTGTACTGCCGTTTCTTCTGTTCCAACCTCCAAATAAAAGCTCTGGGGCACTGAGAAAGCAGTATCGGCTACACGCTGGTTCAACTCGGCATCCATGGCTATCGACTGACATGCCACCTGTCCAAACGTGTGCGGGTAGGAAAGCGCAGTAAACAAAGACACGACGCCACCCAGTGATTCACCCAAGAGCGTCCGTCCATTACCTAGAGGATGTGTAGAATAATGCGTGTCAATGTAGCTAACCACTTCTTCCGCCAAAAAACGGCGGTAGGCCATATGCTCCTGCCCATCCGGATGGTAGCGGATTTGCCGTTTCGCTTTGTCCACTGGAAGGAAGACGGCTAGTAGATCAGGCAGTTCTTTGTCATCAATTAGTTTGTCCAACAATGTTGCCATTCTGCCCATCGCCAAATAATCGTCTCCATCCTGTACGTAGAGGACCGGATAGGAGTAGAGCGGCGAGTAGCGTTTCGGGGTATAGACAATCAGTTTTTCCGGGGATCCCAAGTGCCGACTGTCCAAGATCATTTCCTCAAGAGCCACAACAGAGTCCTCCTTATAGGATGTTCTGGTGATTATTATACAGGAGTGAGGAGTACTTGCCCAAGAGTTTCGTGTGCTTTGGAAAAGTGAAAGATTGTCGCATTTTTTTCACCGTGTGATACTATGGTAGAAAACGACTTCACTCGATTTGCGGAAGGGGTTGTCTCTTATATGAAGAAGCAAGTTCACAGCATCGAAGTCAGAAACGCTGCCCTGACACGCCTGGCAGAACGCGGCGTCACGGTAGAAGATATCGCGGAGATTGTCTATCTCATGCAGTCCCCGTACCATCCGGACTTGACCATGGGACCGTGCGTCGAAAGCGTAAAAGCCGTATTGGAAAAGCGCGAAATGCAGCATGCCATTCTGGTTGGCATTGAGTTAGATACGTTAGCAGAGAAGGGTTTACTATCCGAGCCGCTCCAATCCATCATCGCAACAGATGAAGGACTATTCGGATGCGACGAAACATTGGCGCTAGGCTCCGTATTTGGATATGGAAGCATCGCGGTTACTACCTTTGGCCATTTGGATAAGCACAAGGTCGGGGTGATTAAACGATTGGATACAAAAACATCTGAGGGCCGTGTGCATACGTTTTTGGATGATTTGGTGGCAAGTGTGGCTGCTAATGCGTCCAGTCGGATGGCTCACCGGATGCGGGATGAGCAGGAGGCCGAGCTGGCGAGGGTAGAGGCGCTAGGACAGCATGAGGCTGAGCTGCGAGTCGAGGAGAAAGGGAAAGGGTCTGAACAGGCTGGTTAGGGCTGAGGGAATTGTTACCTAACTATCTATGAGTGTTTGGTGGGAAAAGCCATTTTCTTTGCGGGAGCTTTTTTGTATGTGAGGCGGTTGGGGTGGTGAGCTGCTTTGTGTATGGGGGAGGGAGCTGTGGAGGGGTGGCTTTTTTGGTTTGGGGTGGGGGAGGGGAAGAAAGGTTTAAACCTTCGGATTTGTGATCGTGTATCCTTTAAGGTTGTACTTTACTTGGGTTTTTTAGTGTTCTTTTGGTACGAGTGAAAAAAATTACAAAAAAGCATTATTTCCTCTTGAAAATGAAATTGAGATGCTGTATAGTAATAAATGTGATCGACGTCCGAGACGATTCGGGCCCTTAGCTCAGTTGGTCAGAGCGGTCGGCTCATAACCGATTGGTCGTAGGTTCGAGTCCTACAGGGCCCACCATTAACCGATTACATTTACATAACAAGTCCCATGATCCGGTAGCTCAGTTGGGAGAGCACCATCTTGACAGGGTGGGGGTCGCTGGTTCGAACCCAGTCCGGATCACCATAACAGCAAGCGTAAAGCCCTTGAGAAAACAGGGGTTTTTTGTTTTATGCTCTGATTAACCACAGTCCATGTCCTCCAATTTCTAAGGTTTGGGTGGCAAATGGGTGGGATTCGTTTTTGGGTGGCATTTTTTAATGATTGGGTGGCAAAACTATTCATTAACTGTTGACTTGAAAAAGCTCTTCCCAAACTCTTCAGCAACATCTTTTTGTAGACTAGGTAAAACGTGTGTGTAAGTATCGAGTGTAATTTTGATGGTGGCATGTCCCAACCTTTCGCTAACTACTTTGGGATTTACACCTTGCACCAGTAGAAGCGTAGCATGGGTATGACGCAAGTCATGAAAACGGATTTTTGGGACATCGACTGTTTTTAGTAAACGTTGAAATGTCCTGTTGAGATTTCTAGGTGATTGTGGAGTTCCCAAAGTCGTGCAGACTACAAGGTTGTTGTCTTTATAGCTTTGTCCACACGCTCTTTTTTCTTCTGCAATCATTGATTTATGTCTTTTTAAATCGCCAATTACTTTATCTGGAATGGTAATAGATCTTCTGCTTGCTGCCGTTTTAGGTAATGAGGAGAATTTTCGTCCATCATGCGATAATGCTTGCTTTACATAAAGAATCCCTGTTTCTAGGTCAACATCCTTCCACCTCAATCCTAAAATTTCCCCTTGTCTCATTCCGGTTGTAAGAGCCAATAAAAACGCGACATAGAGTCTATCCGCTTTAGCATGTTTCAGAAATGTTAATGACTGTTCGTTGTCCCACAGAAGCATTTCTTCTTTAGTAGCCTTTGGCCTATCTACAGGATCAACTACATTTTTTGATACCATTTGCCAGCGTTCAGCTTTATTTAGTGAATCCTTAATGATAGTGTATATTTTTTGCATAGTTGAACCAGCGTAATTGTTCTTACTTAATTCAAGCATGAATTTTTCAACACGTTGGGGAGTAATCTTAGAAATCTCTAGATCGCCCAATGCTGGAATGATATGCAGACGTACCCAGTCGTTGTAACTTTTCCACGTGCTTTCTCTTACGCTGATCTTTTTTGAGTCGAGCCAATCTGTAAGATAGTCCATGTAAAGTACTCTAGATGGTTCAACGTAATCCCCTTTATTTGCGGCACTTAATAAATCGGCTAATGCTTGTTGAGCCTCTTTCTTGGTTTCAAAGCGCTTTTTCTTCCGAATCCTCTTTCCGTTCTCATCTACTCCTAGTGTTGCTTCGTAATACCAAGAATCCCTTTGTTTGTCCTTTTTGACAAAACCAATCGCCAATAATATCACTCCTTTAAAGTTAGTGAGTTTCGGGGTCTTACAAAGGAAATTATAGCATGAAATCAATTGATTACCTATTTGATGTTGTTAATTCTAAGTTGTCTTTCCACCCATTCTTGATTCTTTTCAAGTTTAGGGATGGTCATGCCACAGTCTCATCACTATGTCCAAAGCACCAGTAATATTTGGTATAATTAGTATGGCATTGGGGCTTAGGAACAAAATCAATATGTCAAAGGAAACGTGTATCACGTATTGAAAGGTGATAGAAAAAATGGTTATCTACTACCACGGAACAAATGAAATGAATGGCTTAAGCATATTAAATGATCGACTACTAATGAGAACTAGTGCTGAAAATTCTATTTATGGTGTTGGAGATGGACATTGGCAAACGAAATCGGGCTATGTTTATCTTTCGACTACTATTGAAAAAGGAATGGATTTTGCATTAAGTTCAATTAAAAAATTAGTTGAGCAGAAAATTCCGTATAGTACTGTATATGTCTTTAAAATAGCCCTGCAGGACGATATTGAACTATATCCTGATATGGATGAACTTGAAATTCATGGATTTGTCGATGATGATAGCGATCTAGGCTGGACGGCAGAGGAAAGTGATGCATTGACCGATTCAATATCTGTTAAACAAGGATTTAATTTTGGGGGAGCAAGTAATTGAGTACGCAATTGTTCAGATCAAAAGAGAACCCAATGGAGTATTGATGAGCATATGAAAGACATTCAGTGGATTAACATTCTATAAAAGATGGTTTTTACGAAGAGAGAGAAAAGATGAAACGGATATCTATAACATTAACTGGGATCGAAGGCAATATTGAAATGTTTGTCGATAATTGCCTCACCTCGGAGTTTAAAGCAGCAAAATACGAAATTCAACCACACAAAGGCGAAACAAAGAAAATAGTCATCAAGGATGATGAAGCTAATATACAATTTATTAAAAAGAAGGCAAAGATGTACGGAATACAGGAATAAAATGAAAGATTCGATATAGAAGCGAGGTGCAAAAATGGATAATCAAAAAGAACAATGCCCGAAATGTGGATGTTATGAAATCGGAAGAGGGAAGCAAGCTGGGCATGCGGCAGTACTTCCTTTTAACAAGTTTTTTGCTCTTGGGTCAACTATAGTTCATAGAATCTGTACGAATTGTGGCTATGTTCTTGAGAGTTATGTTGAAAAGCCTTCCAGATTTAAAGAATAAAGCGGTGATTTGATTCAATTTGAAAAGGAGAGCAAAACAAAATGGAGCGAAAATTATTAGGTCAAGTTGGAGTAGATTCTGGGCAAATGGTAATCATCGACCCTTGTTACATTGAAAGTGAGTGGCAGGGCAAAGAATCAGTACTTGGTGTTGATTTTTGGGGCCAAGGACAAGAGAAGATATTAAGTTTACTAAAAGGTGATGGGATTCATGTAGAACGTATTGGGGGTAAGTGTAGAGTCATGACCAATGATGCCGAAGCAATGATTAAACGAATTAAATTCCTTTCAGAAGACATTAAACAAAAAGTAATGGCCGTTCCTTATACCGATAGTACATATGATAAAGTTTGTGATATCACATTAACCGAGGATCAAGGAGGACAATTAAACTATAAGATGGGCCATGCGGGATTGGGAGTCGCGTTTAATTCTGGTCTTGGAGATGGGACATATAACGTTTATGCGACCTATAAGGACATTGAGGGATGGGGTAGACGCATTGTAAAGGTTGAAATTGAACTATTGGATGACGAGTATCTTGAAGATATAAATGAACGCTTTGGAAATAAATGAAATGAAAACGAGATTTGATGGATGAAAAATTTGACGAATAGAATACCCAACATTTTTAAACAAGCAGGTTTGTTCATTGTAATACTCGTTATATTTGGGTTTTCCTTACAAAAACTAGAATACGCGACGGTAATCAGTCTTGCAGTTGCTTCTTTAGTAAGCTACTTAGTTTTTGAAAGAAAGCGCTGGTCAATAGGATTAATTAAAAATAGGTTGATTTATGATTTCTTAAAAGGACTGCTGGGAGGATCTCTAGCACTCATTGTTATTTTTACCATGATTTATTTCTTTGGTGGGCATAAAATAACAGGAATCACTTTTAATACTAAAGCAATTCTAATTTGGACAGTCACATGTTTAATTGTCGCTTTGTCAGAAGAGATTTTTGTTAGAGGATACATTTATGGACTTCTAAAGTATAAGTTTGGTGAAATAGCATCCTCTATAGTTAGCTCTGGCCTTTTCGCTGCATTTCATCTTACTAGACCGGGAGTTGGCTTAATTGCAATAGTTACATTGTTTTTTGCTGGACTATTGTATTCATACATGAGAGAAAAATCTGGAGCAATCTGGCTTCCAGTAGGCTTTCATTTTGCTTGGAATTTCACTTCTGGAATTTTGGGCATTTGGCGTGATGAGATGATTTTGTTTAAAACAGATTTATCTCAGAACCATTTGATTCATGGTGGAGTCTACGGCATTGAAGGTAGCTTAATAACTTCGTTATTCTACTTTATGTTGACAGTGATAGTCTGTATTCAAATTTTACGGGGTGTTGAGCTAAGAATCCAAATAAAAAGGTAAGTTGATTGGATGTGATTTTTGCATGAGCAGAAGCTACTCATTAATAGGGAAATTGAGGCCTATCAATAACGATACATTCAATAAAGAAGAATTTCCACTATATTATGATCGTGTACGAGATTATCTTCCAAACGTTCCTGAATGTGTTTTTGAAAACTGGATTCATAGACACTATACAGACTTAGATAGGTATTCATTCTTGGGTTTTGATAAGATGATTTTTACTAGAGAAAAATGGAAAATAGATAAGATTTATCATGATGTGAACTCATTTGATGGTAATCCGATTCTTGATAGATGGGGTTATCAACTTTATGATCCATATAATAATTCTTGGCTAAAAAAATACATGCTAACCAACTTAACATGGAATGTCCCTATTATAGTACTTCAAAATGATCGCTATTCAGATATGGGCAGGCCATATCATTTAATTGAAGGACATAGGAGATTAAACTATTTTCGTGAACTCTATAGAAAAGAAAAGCATAAACTTTTAGATGAGCATGAAATCTGGCTGGTAACTGTTTGAATAAAGCAGCGATTTGATCTGAAGAAAGGAGAAATACATATGGAGCAGCTTACGACTGTATATGTGGAATATAATAAAATCGTCAAGGTGGATGAATTTGGCATTGACCAAGATGGTCACACATATGGCCTGTACGTATTTAACGAAACACACTCAGATTATGTGTTTGGCTTTGATTGGAATGAGATTGAGATGTTGAGCGACAAAGACATATTAGAAGAGATTAAAAAGCTTAGAGAGCAGTATTTACATGAGTGTGTCCAGAAGAGAAATGGCTTCTACCGAAATGAAGTATGGATTTCGCTGGATGGAATCTAAGTAAATTACTTTTTATGGAGAGTGACAAAATGCAACTTACAAATGCGGAAGCTATTAAATCAGTAAATAGTGGTAAAACAGTTAAGAATGATACTGCTGATGGGTATGTGACCATTAGGAGAAAGGCAAAGGGCGTTTATGAAATCAAAGTCTTTACAAATGGAGTTGCCGAACCAACAGTAATGAATGGAAACGTACAAAGTCTTATGAAGACATTGAATAGATATGAGTCTGGATGGCAGTTGAACACTTAGAATAAAATGTCGTAATTATAGAGAAGGGGTGGTTACATAGTGGAAGCTCAAAGTGTTTTCTCTTTTATTAGTTCTGTAGGAATGTTCGCCTTAACTGGTATTTATGTATATTACACTGCCAAGATTCTTAAGGCAAATCAGAAAATGTTTCAGGAAACTGAGAAGACAAGAGAACAAGATTCAATGCCAAATGTAATTGCATATTTCGATCAACAAAAAATAAATCAGCTAAATTTTGTAGTTGAGAACATTGGTAAATCAGTTGCAGTAGATACTTTTATCAAGCTTGAACCAGTTATTAACTTTCCAAAGGAGACATATTTAGATGAAAGCAACTTAATTAATAACACCCTTCCAACAATCGCACCAAAGCAAAAACTAACTACATTTGTAGAAATGATGTTTGGAATGAAAAATAACGAAGGTAAAAATCCTATTTTTAATGCAATAATCACTTTTCATGATATTAATGGAAAGAAATATGAAATGAAGTATGTACTTGACTTAAATATGTGGAATGGAACAGCAAGAATTGGAGATAAGAATTTGCATGATTTAGTTAAAGCTGTTGAAGAAATTAACAAAACCTTAGAGAAATCTAATTAAATTGGCATTTCATCTAAAAAAGGGAGGAGTCTATGTTCAGTAGAAAGTAATAATTTTTCTTGTGATGCTTCTTATTACAAGCCCATGATGCTGATTTTACAAAAGGGTAATCCAGAAATGCCTCTACATATAGATACTAAAGTTATCGATGAACTTGTTGCGCTGCTCACGGAGGAAAAGAAGCAGTTTCGCTAAAATGATGGTTTGATTAAAAAAGTAAAGGGAGATTTGTAGTGAAGATAACAACTAAATTGGCACTAGTTAAACATTGGCAATTATACAAGATTAGATACATCATAGCGATGATATTTCTGCTCATTCTTATATCAGTTTATGTACAGTCAACTAACTGGACAAAAACAAACACCGATGTAACATTTCAACTATTCAAAGATCCAGGATTCACTGCCATTTTTGGGTCATTGGTTGGTGCTATTATTGGTGGAAGTATGTCAATATTTGCTGCAATATATGTATACAAGAAGCAAGCCAGTACAAAATCTATGGTGGAAAAAAAGAACGAAATTTATAAGCCGTTATACAATAATATGATAGAAACACTAGAAATTTTAAATCAAAACCCATATCCATCCTTTTTCGCTTTCCGTAAATCTCAACAAACAATTATCCCCCATCCACAATTTTATGCTTGGATTGAAATCAAAGGTGATTCAAGAAGACTTCTGATTCCTAATTACTTAGTTAAAGAGATGGATAAGTTTGAAATATTAATAGAAGAATATTTAACAATGAGACCATCAGCAGCTGCTAGTATCCAGACGAAAATCAACGCTGTCCTGCAAGAAAACTACAACAGTAGCAACAGAATTGCAAATTTGGGAGATACAATACTGGGATATGTTGCCACTAGGAATATAGAAGCGGTGACCGAACGTATTTTTATTCTTAATGACACTATAGACATTACTAGTGAACAAAAAATTGAAGCAACAATAGAAATTATTAGAGAATGTTCAACTTTACCTGAAGTTTTTGCGATAATAAAAACTTATTCAAACTTAAATGACCAACTTAATGAGCTTATAACAATCTTTGAGGATATAATTGATTTAATCAACAAGAAGTATGAAAATCATAGTAAATTGTATTGAGAGTGCATAAAATGTGAGATTTATGAAAGTGATTCCCAAAATACTAATGTAGTATTTCATCTATAAGGAGACCTCATAATGTATTTACATATCATTTGGAATGATTTGTTACAGGATAGTGAGTCGATAGAAATATTACAACAACAAAAATCATTATTTCAGACACTAGATGAGCATGAGATAGAAGAAGCGTTAGTTACTATCAATTCGGATTTTATAGGGGAAGCATATCCTCATTTGTTTGAAATAACTTCGACGCATGAGTCAGTAGAGAAACTTAGAAAAGTCATCGAGAAAGATGGTTTTTCGATCATTTACTCAGGATGGATTAGATTACAAAGAACTTTTAATTTCTATTTATTTTGTCATAACACATATGGCAAGCACCCAAGAGGTATTAGCATTTATTGGTGATCTAGTAAGCAAAATGAATAGTGTAAACCAAATTACTGCTAAGAAGCTGCAACACTTAATGGGATATATTGAAAATGGAGAGTAATACCAGTATCTATTCCTGTGCTGGTCTTTATCGTATAATCACCAATGAGGTGATTTGATGTCATTAACAGTAAAGATCAACATTAAAGACGATAAAGGAAAAGAAGCAGAGTTAGAAATACAGGAAACAGATAACTTAAGCAAGTTAGTTATTATTCAAAATGTATTTAGTCTTTTTGGTATCGAAAAGGATATCTTGGATCAAGTTAACGAGTTTGAGAAAATTGACAAGGCGTACAGTAACTTTTTTGAGAAGATGAATCAAGAAGAGAAGAATAAAGAAATGGAAGATATAGTAGCGGATGAAAGTGATGACATTAAGGAACAAATGATAAATGGTTTACAGCAAACCGAGGAACTGAAGCAAGTATATGAAGCTGTTAATGATCAGCCTGAGTGGGTCAGGACAGGTATTAAGGTCGATCCTGATGGTCGTAAGAGATATAAAAGTAGATATCACTGTGTTATCTGTAACAACAAAGGAACACATTATATTTTTGAAGAAGCTTCAGAGATTAAATGTCATTCTTGTAAAATGAAAATGCCAGTGTCACCAGCTCATCCAAAGGGCTTTAGAAATGAAATGGATAATTCCACTAACTCAGACTCCTTTGGAAATTATTTCAGAGCTGGTGATTATTTAGATTGGAAATTGACCTAAAGTAACATGGAGGATGTAATGGAAGAACCATCATTTTGGGCTACTGTACTAGGTTCTGCGGTACTAGGTGGGTTCGTAACAGCTATATATTCGAAGATCAATAATGACAAGAATCTTTCTCTAAAATACGTTACTGAAGAAAGACAGAAGTGGAGATATAAAATCAAGGAGCAAGCAGCCTTTATATATGCGAATCCATTAGAAAATGAAGAAGACATTCGTGAATTCAATTTAGTATCGGCAGAGTTCCGACTTAATTTGAATCCTCTTCCAAGCGACCCTGATCACATAATAATACACTACGTGAATCTAATTCGGAAGTATCCGAAGGATGAGGAATGGCGAAATAAGTTCATTGTTCATGTTGCATATATGCTAAAGCATGACTGGGAAAGATCTAAGAAAGAAGCTGGAATTCGAAAAGGGAAGCACGTAGAAAGAGAACATCCAAAGTAATTATGATGAAATACTGTTTCATTGAAAAGGGGTATTGTTTAATCTGTGGGAGAAATTAATTGGATTACTGTGCTAACCAATTCAATAATTAGTCTCATTTTGAGTTTTACTATGTTTGCTTTTGGCTTGAGAGCAGGAAAGGAACGAACGGATCGAGTAAAATTAAGAGAAACATACAGGGAGATCTATTCTCATATAAATAAACTTCTTGAGGGGATATCAGAAAATAAGCCATTGAACTGGAATCATTTCCAAAATTCCGCTCATTCGGACTCTAAACCACCATGTAAAGAGATGATGAAAACAGGTGAACACCTAGAACTATCAAAGAATTTATTCCCAAACATCGTTGAGTTAGAAAAGGATTGTTTGATATACGGATGGCATTTTAAGCAGTTAACGCTAAAATCTGGTGAGTTAGTTATAAAAGTTCTAGAAGAAAACTCCATTCCATTAAAAAAAGAACAATATCGCATATTAACTACAATTGAGAATAGTGACGATAAAGATGGTTCATACATTGAAATAAAACCTACAAATCTATTGTCTGATCAAAAATATGAACAATACTTAAACAGAATTTCTAATAATGATATTGGCATACATTTTACTTATGTTGATCAATCAAAGGTTATTTTTTCAATCTACATTAGAAAATGTGACATTCAACACATTAATATGGCAAAAGTGTTTTCGGAAATAAGGACGCTATTAGAAAAAAATCAAGATGATTTTATGAGTAAAAAAGATGAGATTTTAAAGCGATTAGAGAAAACTTTATTGATGTTAGGTAAGTTAATAAAAGATCCCCATTCGTTTTGGGGTACATTAGTAAATACTTTTAAGGATTTCTTCAGATGACATGTTATTATCACAAAGTCCGCAAGGTAGAATCAAAGACTGGTTTGATAGGAGGAATTATATTATGGGCTTGAAGCGATTTGCAAGGTCATTTCGTATCGAAGAAAAAAATGATATCCACCAATTGAAATTACTACTAGAATAATTGTGTCCAAAATAGATTCCCTTAAAAAGGAGAAAGAAAAATCGAACGTAGAAAATTTGTGGGATTCAATTTAGCTAAAATACGCATTATATTATGACTCTGCTGGGAGCAGAGTCTTTTTTTCTTGCATCGAATTATGAATGGGTGCATAATATAAGAACGAGTGTTCTGTATAAGGGGGTGTAAACACTGTGACTAAGAAGATAGAAAACCTGTTTGAGAGTATGAGATGGATTTTACCGGAGCACGAGCAGCAATTTTAGAACATAACAGTGAGCGAAACCTTCACGAAAAACCTGATGTAGACGATGATGACTTTGGAGAAATGTGCTTCAGAATTTATGATAGTACACGGTATGATTACGCAATTGAGGTTAAGTGGTTTCAATCAGCAAAAGGGAAATTAGGCACTCTGGAGTCATCATGGGGAGTTGTGAGAGAGATTGATGTTAACAAAATGAAATTTAAGCTGGTATCCGATTGGGAGTCGCACTGGATCAAGGTTGAATATCTTGTTAGTGTTACCAAATAAAACACTACTCTACAAGTAGGTATATATTTCATTAAACACTCCCATCATTTGTGAATGCTAATCTAATTCT